>JAOHEK010000035.1 GCA_028097405.1 Paracoccaceae bacterium
CGCCGTGCACTTGGTGGATACGTTTCGGTTTCTTCTGGGCGATCCGGTCGCGGTTTACGCTGATCTGCGCCGGGTCAATCCGGTGATCAAAGGCGAGGACGCGGGCTATATCCTGTTCGATCACCCGAACGGCGCGCGGTCTTTGTTTGATGGCAACCGAAATTTGGATCACGCCGCTGACAATCACCGTCGCACCATGGGCGAAGCGCTGGTGGAAGGAACCAAAGGTACACTCAACCTATCGGGGGATGGGGCGGTTTGGTTGCGTCCGTTTGGACAGACCGACACCAAGTGTCTTTTGCTTCCCGACACCTTTGATGGGTTTGGGGGCGACTGCGCGCATCATCTGCAAGCTCATGTGGCGTCGGCGGCGCTGAATGGGGCGCGATTGGAAAACGAGGCCATGGATTACCTTGCTGTCATTGAAGCCGAAGCCGCGATTTACGCATCGGCTGAAGCCGGCTGCAAAATACGCCTACGCAGGGCGTGAATGGTGCGTGTCACCGGTTGCGCAGAAGACCCATCGCCAGACGTTGCTTTGGCTGTTATGGCAGCCTGAAGGTGAATGTCGGGGCTGAAATTGCCTTATTGCAAGAACGGGTAATGGATCACGATGCAAAAAGATGATCTGACGATGGGCCCAATGTCGCTCCATTTCAAAAATCTGGCTATTCCTGCGGCTTTTGGAATGCTGTTTTCGACGCTTTATAATGTCGTCGACGTTTATTTTGCCGGTCTTATTTCGACGGATGCGCAAGCGGGTATGTCGATTGGATTTCAGGCGTTTTTCATCCTTATGGCTATTGGATTTGGATTGGGATCGGCGTTAAGCGGATTGGTTTCAAACGCCATTGGCGACAAGGACCGCGACGGCGCGCGACGCTATATTACCCAAGGCTTGAGCTATGGGGTGATCGCGACAGGTTTGTTGATGGTCTTGGGGCAATGGGCGGGGCCGCATTTGATTGCCTTGGTGTCCGAGCCGGGCGGTTACCGCGACGCGGCTTCGGGTTATTTTCGATGGTTGATTTTCGCACTGCCCGGCTTTTTGTTGGCCTTTGGTGGCAACGGAATACTGCAAGCCAACGGCGATAGCCGATCTATGCAGCGCGCAATGATGGTGGCTTTTGTGGTGAACATCGGTCTGAACCCATTGTTGATGTTTGGAATTCCGGGAATTTGGTCGGGCATGGGATTCAACGGTATCGCTGTGGCGACGGTGATCAGCCAGACCGGCGTTATGGCCTATATCCTGTTTCGTATCTCGAAATTGGAGGCGTCGGCGGGGGTGGTGCGCGCGGCGTTTCGTCCTCGGTTTGTGGATTTTCGCACAATTACGGCGCAGGCATTGCCGCCTAGTTTTGCGATGTTGGTGATGTTTGCTTCCGGGTTTGTGGTGCAGTTTTACCTAAAAGGTTTTGGTGGCGAAGCTATTGCGGCTTACGGTGTTGCGCTTCGTATTGAGCAAATTTTGTTGCTGCCGGTTTTGGGAATGACCGGGGCACTATTGCCAATTGCAGGGCAGAATTTTGGGGCTAAAGATTACGACCGCGTGCGGGCTGCTGTGAAATTCTGCTGGATGCTGGGGTTTGCGATGTCGGCAATTGCCGCGCCGATCTTATGGTTTGGCGGGCATTTTGCGATGGGGCTGTTTACGAATGATGCTGCAGTGATTGAGATTGGCGCGAGTTACCTTGGCGTCGATGCGTTTCTATTCCCGATTTATATGATGCTTTTTTCTATTAATTCGTTTTTGCAGGCCTTGAAGCGACCGATATGGACACTTTGGATCAGTATCTATCGTCAGGGGTTTGGCATCATCTTCTTTGTCTGGCTTATGGTTGGGCCCTTTGGCTTTGATGTGATCGGCGTCTGGTTGGGCATCGCATGTGCTGTGGCCAGCGGTTGGATCATCGCCTTGGTTTTGGCTTCGCGGATTGCCGACACGTCGATTGGTGGTTTGCGGGCGAAAACTGTGACGGCAAACTAACAGCGTCGGTCAACTTGGCGATTCGTAAAGGGCACTTTCAGCGCCCAGATACCCGTCCCAAGCAAACCAATAGGCGATATGGCCGGGGATGCGCGGTTGGCTTTGACCGTTCGGTCCGATCAGGGCGTCTTCGGTGATCTGCCAGTCTCCGCCGGGGCCTGTTACGCGCGATGCGCTGCCGGAAAACGAAAGCGCGCCGCGTTCATAGGCGCGGACGGTTTGGGTGGTTGCGTCGCCAATCAGGACGATATTCGAGAACCCGACTTCATCATTGATCACGGGTTCATCGGTGAAGGCCGCAAGCGGCCAGGCTTTGGTGCCACCGGCCACGCGGATGCCATAGACTTGGTCTTTTTGCGCCAGCCGGGTTTGATCCGTGATCGTCGGATACAGCAAATCGGGCGAGGCGAAATAGTCGCGGTAGACCACGCCGGAATCGTAGTTCCGAAAGTGCCCGGTTTCCAGCGACAGGACTTGGGTGGTCGGATGTAAGCGCCGCCAATCGCCCCAAGACGTGATGGTTGAGGGGCGGATTTTCAGCGTAATGCCCGAACGTGCAAGCGTGCCCGACACAGGTTCGCCGGTGAATTGGTTCCAAAGGCTGTTGGTCTGGCGGTCGAACATCAGCTTGTTAGATCGATACAGCAGCCCGGACGAGCCAAAGACGAACGGCGTGTCGCTGTCGTCGACTTGGGACTCAAAAAGAATGCCCGCACCACACAGGGTGCAATAGGCCAATGCGACGGGGACGCCGCCGATGACCTCGTTGAACATCTCGTGCCAGCCCATGATCCTAAGCGGATAGGCGCGGGCGTCGCCGTTGATTTCGACGCCGAAGACAAGGTCGGTGTCGGCAAGGTAATCGGCCTCTGCGGCTTTGATAAGTGCAGGCTTGTCTAACGACGGAATGCCGTCGGCCAATGCGCCGCCCCATGTGATTTCTTCGAACCGGATGCGCATGTCGCTGGGTTTGATGGGGGTGTCGAAGAACGATAGGAAGCCCGGATCGATCCCGCCCCAATACCAAAGCTTAAGGTCGTAATAGCTGGGATGCGGGGCGATTTCGGGGTGGGCTTCTTGATAGTGCATCGCCTCGCGCCATGTGGTTAGCCGTTCGCCAGTCAATGCGCGCAAGGCCTGCTGCGTGACGACGTGCGATCCCCCGATCCGCATCAAAAGCACCAGCGACGGGATCATGTCGGTGCCACCACGCGCCACAAGCGCATCAACGGCGGATTGGCGTTCGGTGGGCGAGCCGATCAAAATCGTTTTGCTCAGCGACAAAAGATCGTCATCTGCGCGGCTGGGCAGGGCGGTCAGCGTCGTGAGGACGCAAATTACAGTCGCAAGACGAGACACGAATTTGAACAAAGACAGCCTCCACGGTTTGTGACATTGTTTCTAAACCATGCGACCGAATTTGGCAGCCCGGTTTGACCTAGATGTGCGCGAACGTGAACATTTGTCCGTCGAACAGATTTTGTTTCAAAATGGGCTTATAGCCGAGCCGGACGTGGCAAGGGCGCGGGGGCCTTTTGGACAGAGGACGTCTTGACAGGCTTAAATCATTGCTATCAACTTGTAGATACAAATTTGGCAAGAACCGCGCGTGGAGACGTCTGCCGTCATGGCGATACTGGATTATCAGCAGGATATCTGGCGACAGGCGTTGGACATGCCCAAGGGCGATGAACCGGCGGCGCTTATTCTTGAAGGGACGTGGTGGCGCGAGACCGCGACCAAGAACCGCTTGGCGCATTTAAGCAATGTCCGCGAGCTGAATTTTCCCGATATGTTCATCGGCGAAGTGAATGGCGTTTCTGTTGTCTATTGCTGCGCCTATGGAGCCGCGCGGGCTGTTGAGCCTGCACATATTTTCGCACAGATCGGAACGCCGCTTCTGATCCAGATCGGAACTTGCGGAACGTTGGACGCGACGGCGTCGACCGGCACGGTGATCTTGCCGGAAACATGCGGCGCGCGCGATGGTTTATCGCAGCACTATGGGGCGGGCGCCTTTGTCACCACCACGCCGTCTTGGGTCGCTCGTGCCGAAGCCGAGCTAAGCAGCCACCGGGTTGAGGTCACACGCGCAAAGCATCTGACATGGCCCAGCCTTTTTGCGCAATCCGATGCAATGTGTGACGAATGGGCAGCCGAAGGGTTTTTGTCGATTGACATGGAAACCTCGGTCGTCGTCACTGTGGCGGGTAAGTACGATGTAGATGTCGTGTCGATGTTGTCGGTTTGGGATGCATTGCCACATGGTCGGACCTTTATGGATCCGCTGGAACCCGAAGACGCCGCGCGCCTGAAGCGGTCAAACGAGTTGGTCTTTGACGTGGCGTTGACGCTTGCAGCAGAGACCGGAGGGACGATGTCAAAACACTGAATGAACGACGCATATAATAATATCTAAATTTGGGAGGATATGATGAAACACGCGTTAAAAATGGCCCTGTTGGCTTCGACATTTGCTTGGGCCCCGATTGGGGCAAGCGCTGATACCGCCGACGGTGGGGCCTTGATCGGCAAGCCGTGGGAAGAAATCACCGAACTGGCCAAAGGCGGCGAAGTGAATTGGTTCCTTTGGGGCGGTTCGGACAATATCAACCAATACGTCACCGAATTTATCGGCGGCATTTTGAAGGATCAGTATGACATTACGCTGAACCGGGTTGGGCTTTCGGACACGGTTGAAGCGGTCAACATCGTGCTTGGCGAAAAGGAAAGCGGCGTGAACGATGCGGGTTCCGTCGATATGATCTGGATCAACGGCGAGAATTTCCGCACAATGAAACAGGGCGGTTTGGCGTTTTGCGGATATACCGAAACGCTGCCGAACAATGCTTTGGTGAACTGGGATAACCCGGCGATTGCCAATGACTTTGGTGTGCCTGTTGAGGGTTGCGAAGTGCCTTGGTCGAAAGCGCAGTTCGCTTTTGCCTATGACACCGCGCGCACCGAAAATCCGCCGCGCTCGATTGGTGAACTGCTGGAGTGGGTCAAAGCCAATCCCGGCGAATTTACCTACCCCGCGCCACCAGATTTCAACGGTTCGGTCTTTGTGCGGCACGTGTTTTATCATGCCGCAGGGGGTGTCGACAGTCTGTTGGGCGATTTCGATCAGGCCAAATTTGACGAAGTGTCGGCCAAGACATGGGCGATCTTGAACGATCTTGAACCTTACCTTTGGCGCGAGGGGCAAACCTATCCCGCCTCAATCGCGGCAATGGATCAGCTTTACGCCAACTCTGAGGTGAACTTGACGTTCAACTATGAACCGGCTGGCGTCGGAATCAATATCGACAACGGCACTTTCCCGCCAACTACACAAGGGTACGGGCTGACTGACGGTACGATCGGCAACACCAACTATACGATCATCCCGTTCAATTCGCCGAACAAGGCTGCGGCAATGGTTTTGCAGAACGTGTTGTTGTCGGGCGAGGCGCAATTGCAAAAGGCGCTGCCAGATGTCTGGGGCACAAAACCCGCCATCGAAATGGACCGCACATCTGCTGACGTGCAGGCTGCGTTCGATGCGATTGTGGTTCACCCAAATGTGGTGCCAGCGGCTGAGCTTGCAAAGAATGCGTTGCCCGAGCTTCAGGCGGCTTGGATTTCGGCCATCGAAAAGGGCTGGCTTGAGAACGTCGGCCAATAACTTTCGGGCCTAAACACATGTGTAGAGTGCGCTTCGGCGCGCTCTACCGTCTTCTACAAATAGCGTGACTGAAAGAAGCCTGAAGCCCTTGTCAGACCGGATGAAAATCTTCCTGCTGTTGTTGCCTGCGATGTCGATCATCGTTCTGCTGTTTTTCGGTGGGCTTTTGATCGGACTGATGCGCAGCTTTAACTATATGCCTGTGATCGGTCTGACCGACCCGGATTTCAGCGCCTATGTGGCGGTCTTTACAGATCGCGAGTTCTATCTGTCCTTTATGCTGACCTTCCACATCGCCTTCACCTCGACTGTGATTTCGTCGATCTTGGCGATTGGTGCGGCCTTGTTGCTAAGACGGTCTTTCGCGGGCCGTGCGATCGTGAATTTCCTGTTCCAGCTGAATTTGACGGTGCCGCATTTGGTGGGTGCTATCGGCATGTTGTACCTATTTTCGCAATCAGGATCATTCGCGCGTTTGGCTGCTGAATGGGGAATGATTACAAAACCAAGCGACTTTCCGGCGCTGGTGTTCGACCCTTATGCCATTGGGATCATTCTGCAATATGTCTGGAAGGAAATCCCGTTTATAGGCGTGATTATTCTGGCGAACATGCAGTCGATTGGCGAAGATTATGAAAGCGTGGCGCGCTCGCTGGGCGCGTCCAAATGGCAGACCTTTCGCTATGTTCTGCTGCCGTTGATCTTTCCGGGCGTCTTGTCGGCATCGGTCATGGTCTTTGCGTTCACCTTCGGAGCCTATGAGATTCCGGCGATCCTTGGTGCGAACTTTCCCGCCGCCTTGCCGGTGCTGGCTTACCGCAAATACACCGATGTGGATCTTGCCGCGCGACCCGAAGCGATGGCGATGGCGATTGTGATCGCCATTCTTAGCGCGGTGATGATCTACTTTTATGTGCGCTATTCGCGCCGCCGGGTCCGGGGATAAACGATGCACCAAGAACCAGTTCTGACCCGTTCCTTCCGTGTGCTGACCGGCATTGTGCTGATCACATGGTTGATCCTGCCGTTGATCCCACTTGCTATATGGTCCTTTGCCAAGGGCTGGTTCTTCCCGGACATCCTGCCCAAGACATGGTCGCTAAGGGCGTGGGAATACGCATTCTCGGACACCTCGGGGGTGATTGACAGCCTGTGGTTGACCATCGGAATTTCACTGGCCGCAACAGTGCTGTCCATTCTGGTGGGCGTGCCAGCGGGGCGCGCACTTGGCATGTACAAGTTCCGCGGCAAGGAAGCGGTCGAACTGATGATCTTGGCCCCCACCATTGTGCCCGGCATCGCGGTGGTGCTTGGCATCCATTCGGTATTTATCTCAATGGGGTTGAACAACACGGTCTTTGGCGTCATCCTTGTGCATTTGATCCCGACGCTGCCTTACATGGTCTTGGTCATGGCGGGCATTTTCGCCAACTACGATCCGGCGTTCGAGGCCCAGGCCCGCAGTCTTGGGGCCTCGGCCTTCAAGACGTTCTGGTACGTGACGCTGCCTGCGATCATGCCCGGCATCATTGTTGGTGGCTTGTTCGCCTTCCTTGTCTCTTGGAGCCAATACATCCTGACCTTGCTGATCGGGGGCGGGCGCGTTGTCACCTTGCCGCTTTTGTTATTCAACTTTGCGACATCCGGGCGCAACGACATCACCGGTGCCATCGGCATGATTTATATCCTGCCCGGTATCATCATCTTAATTCTTACCGCCAAGCATCTTTCAGGACGCAGTGGCGCTGTCGGGGGCTTTGGCCAGATTTGACCCATGTATCGATCAAAGAGCTGACGAAAGTCTATCCCGGCGCGACGGAACCATCGCTGGACCGCCTGTCGCTGGAAATCCCAACGGGCGAACTGACGGCTTTGCTTGGCCCCTCGGGCTGCGGCAAGACCACGACGATGAAAATGATTGCGGGATTGTTAGAACCGACCTCGGGCGATGTGACCTTTGATGGCCGTTCGGTGCTGCGCGACAAGCCGGAACACCGAGGCGTCGTTATGGTGTTTCAGAACTATCTTTTGTTTCCCTACATGAGCGTTGCCGATAATGTGGGCTTTGGCTTGAAGATGCGCAAAATTGACCCAGCCGAAATCAAGCGGCGGGTTGGCGAAATGCTTGAGATGGTAAAGCTGCCCGATCTTGGCGATCGCAAGCCCTCGGCCTTGTCCGGAGGGCAGCAGCAGCGGGTCGCTTTGGCGCGTGCGCTGATCGTGCAACCCAATGTGTTGTTGTTGGACGAACCCCTGTCGAACCTTGACGCGCACTTGCGGTTTGAAATGCGCGATCTGATCCGATCCTTGCAACAAGACATGGGCATCACCACGATCTTTGTGACCCATGATCAGGAAGAAGCGGTGGTTCTGGCCGACCGCGTGGCACTGATCCTTGACGGCAAGATGAAGCAATACGACGCACCGGATGCCTTTTACAAACGCCCCGTGGACGAGGCAACAGCGCGGTTTTTCGGGGGGCATAACTTTATCGAAGGCAGCGCAACAGGCACGCGGTATGAAGGCGCTATTGGCACGTTGCAGTTGCCCGAAGGCGTGCCGCAAGGCCCCGGAAAACTGACGTTTCGGCCTGAAAACCTGGCCCTTGGCGCGGACCCAAGCACGCCCAATACGCTAACGGCGACGATCAAGGACAAGATTTATCTTGGAACGCAGACGCGTCTGAAACTGAGCGTGGGAAGTCAGATCATCGACATCATCACCAACCCCAATCAGGTCGAAACAGCCACACCCGGTCAGACCCTGACCGTGACCTTGCCGCCCGAAGCGCTTTGGATGCTAAACTCGTGAGGATGGCCATATGAAATACGGCGTACATGCGGGCCTTTGGATGGCGAATTGGACCGACGAGTTGGATCCGATCCTGAAAACCGTGGCTGATCTGGGCTATGACGGGGTTGAGATTTCGCTTTTGGGGATGAATGAGGACCGCGCGACGTCAATTGGAAAAGCGGTTCGTGATCATGGGCTTGAAGTGACATGTTCAGATGGGTTGGGGCCTGACAAAGACATTACATCCGTCGATCCTGCGATCCGGCAGGCCGGGATCGACTATCTGAAATGGGCAATCCAGATGACCGCTCGGATCGGATCGCGCGGGCTTGCTGGCGTCGTCTATGCGCCTTGGGGCGTCTATGATTATCCCAACAAAGAGGCGCGGGCGATGCGTGCGGCCGAGGCCTTTGCCGCCATTGACCAGACCCTTGCGGACGAAGGTGTGACGCTGGGGATCGAGGCCATCAACCGCTTTGAAACCGATCTGGTGAACACCTCTGCTGAGGCGGTCGCGATGGCAAATGCCTCGGGGTCGGATCATGTTGGTGTGCTGTTGGATACGTTTCATTTGAACATCGAAGAAAAGGATATGGGCGCCGCCATCGCCCATGCAGCGGATAAGTTGGTGCATTTTCACGTCTCGGACAATGATCGCGGTGTGCCGGGATCGGGTCATGTGCCTTGGGGCGAGGTGCGCGATGCTTTGAAGGCGATGGCTTTCGACAAGTGGATCGTGGCCGAGATGTTTGTGATTGCGGGGAACCCCGCCAGCGCGGATCTGAACATCTGGCGGGATATCGAACCCGAGGCGACCGACGCTGCCAAACGCGCGCTTGCCTTCATGCGGCAGACCTTCGGATGAGCACGTTTTTGGACGCCTTGGTGCAGCGCTTCGAAGGGTTGGAAGCGCATTTGAATACCCTTGATGCGGCCATTGGCGATGGCGACCACGGGGCGACCATTCTGAAAGGCTTGCGTGCGGCTGCGGCTGACGGGGATAACCCTGAAAAAGCCTTTCGCCGCGCGGCAGGCGGGGCGTCGGGCTCGTTGTTTGGGGTGCTTTTGGGCGCTTTGCACGGGGCCAAGATGGGTGCGCCGCTGGATGCCGCACTTGATCAGGCGGCCGCCAAAATCGCTCAGATGGGGCTGGCGAAGGCGGGCGACAAAACCATGTTAGACGCGCTGATCCCGGCCTCACAAGAAACCACGCCCGAAGGTGCCGCCATCGCCGCCGCCAAGGGGCGCGACGCAACCCGCGACATGGCGGCCAAGCGTGGACGGGCCAAACATGTGGAAGGCGCGGGCGTGGGGCATGTGGATGCCGGTGCCACCTCGGTCGCCGAACTTTTGCAGGCCTATGCTGAAACGGAAGCCTCATGAAAAAGCTGTTCAACACCAAGGGACGTATGGCCGACGACATGATCGACGGCTTTGTATCGGCCTATCCGGATATCGTGGTGCGGGGCCAAAGTCCGCGCGTGGTCCGCCGCAAAACCGTGCGGACCAAGGACGGCAAAGTGGCCTTGTTGATAGGCAATGGCTCGGGGCACGAACCGATTGCTATGGGCTTTGTTGGCGAAGGCCTGCTGGACGCCAATGTGGTGGGCGATGTCTTTGCCGCGCCATCGCCCGACATGATCCTTGAAGGCATCGAAGAGGTGACGGGCGACGCGGGCGCAATCCTATTGATTTCGCGGCACGAGGGCGATGTGATCAACGGCAATGCAGCCGCGATGATGGCTGAAGACGAAGACCTGAACGTGCGCCCCTTGCTGATGTACGACGATATTTCGTCAGCCCCCAAGGGCGAAGAACAGGACCGACGCGGCGCGGCGGGCACGATGTTTATCTACAAAATCCTTGGGGCCGCAGCCGAAGCGGGCATGGGATTGGATCAGCTTTACACCTTGGGCGAAGACGTGCGCGCACGCACCCGCACCCTTGGGGCGGCGGTTTCTCCGGGCGTATCACCACTGACGGGTAAGCTGATGTTCACGCTGCCCGAAGACGAGATTTACATCGGCATGGGTGTGCACGGCGAGCCGGGCGTGGGGCGGCGCAAGACGGGCCCGGTGCGTGAATTGGTATCTTACATGGTGGATGCTCTACTGGACGACGGGCCTATTGCGGCGGGTACGCCGACGATTGTGCTGATCAACGGCTCGGGCGGAACCACGATGATGGAGCTTTTGACCATCTACGGCGAGGTCGCAAGCCTGCTGACCACCCGCGATATTCCATTAGAGGTGCCGATGATCGGGTCCTATTCGACGACGCAGGAAATGGGCGGTTTCTCGATCTCGCTGTTTACGCCGACACCGGACATGTTGGCGTTGTGGCAAGCCCCGCATAAGGCGCCGCATTTCCCTCATATCGACCGGCAAGGAGAATAAGCGATGGCGCGAACGATCCACGGTGTGGCAGTTGATGCAGGCAGCGGGCTTGAGGCGTCGATCCGCGACGTGCGCGGGGCAAAGGCCCGTCCGGACGATCTGGTCACCTTCAAACGCGCGGTGTTGGAAAGTCTGGGGCCTTATGCATCAACTGTGCTTTTGGATGCCAACACCGGCCCTGAACTGTTGGGCAATTATCCCCCAACTTGCGCGCCCATGTTGGCCTATGAGGCTGATGTTTATCACATATCGGGCGATGATCGGATCACGGTTCTGCCCGATAATTTCGGCATCGACGACTATCCGGGCATGGGTGTGTCGCAGTTGAAATTCTTTATGTATTATGCGCCGGATGATGACGCGGGGCTTAATGCGCGCAAGCAGGACCTGATCGCGAAGATCGGTCAGCACTGCCATAAGATCGGCATTCGGTATCTGTTCGAACCTTTGGTGTATCATCCAACCTTAACGCCCGGCACGCGGGACTATGCGCTGGCAAAGCCCGATCTTGTCCGCCGCGCGACCGAGACTTTTGCCGATCCGCGTTTCCATGCGGATGTGCTGAAGGTCGAGGTGCCGGTTGATTTGAATTTCGTCGTAGGGTTCGGCGAGCGGGTGATGAGCCGGGCTGAAGCGCTTCAGGCGTTTCGCGATGCGGCGGCACCTGCGGTGAATTGCGAGCTGGTTTATCTGTCAGCCGGTGTTCCCTTCGATCATTTTGAAGCGTCCCTACGGATGGCGGGCGAGGCGGGTGTCGCGTTCAATGGCTTTATGTGTGGGCGTGCGATTTGGTCGGACGCGGTTGGGATTTTTGGTCAATCGGGCGAGGCCGCTTTGCGGACATGGCTGGGCGACACGGGCCGCGATCGACTGAACAAACTGATTGCAGCCCTTGGATAGAGGCGTTGCCATGATCATCGAAGGTAGGGAATTGCGGATATGACGACGGCATTGAAAATCGGTCTGATCCGGGCGTCTTTGCCCAGCTATTTTCCCGACAAGCATAACGTCTGGACCAAGGCCGAAGCGGCATTGGGTCGGTTATGTGCGGCCTTGGACGTCGAGTTGTTCGTCGCACCCGATGTGCCGATGGACGCGCGCGACACGGTCGTTGCCTTGGATCACTGCCGAGCCGAAGGCGTTGATTTCGTTCTGTTGTTGCATGGCGGTTTTACCATGGGCGATGTGGCCCGCACCATTGCGGCCTCGTCATTTCGAGCGGGGTTTTGGTCGGTCCCGGAACCCGTGCGCACGGGCGACGTGCAGCTGAACAATTTTGTGTCGCTCAATATGTCGATGTCGATTGCGCGGCTTGTGCGCGATTTGAAAACTCATCCGGTGCAGTGGTATCACGGCGCGCCGGAAAGCCCCGATTTGACCGCGCGTCTGACCAACACGTTACGCGCCTTGAAGGCCGCGAAAGCTTTGGAGGGCGCGCGAATTGGCGTTGTCGGCGGACTGGCGATGACGTTTTACAATATGGAGGTGTCGACAAGCGCGTTACGTGCGCGGCTTGGGGTTGAAACGGCGAACCACGATATGGGCGAGCTAACGGGGCGCATGGCCGCTTTGGATGCATCCCGCGTTCAGGCCGAGGTCGCAAAGATGGCGCAAGCGGCTGGGGTCGATGGCGTCTCGGATGCTCAGATGACGTTGACGGGGCAGGCGGCATTGGCCCTGCGCGATATGGCGAAGGACGGCGGCTATGATGCCTTGGCGGTCAGCGATTGGCCTGCCTTGCAAGACACGCCCGGAATGCATCCGGGTGCCGCCTTTACATGGCTGGAAGAGGTTGACCAACTGCCCGTCGCCTCGGAAGGCGATATCCTAGGCGCGGTGACGCAGCTTGTGGCGAAATCTTTGACGAGCCAAGTCGGTTACCTTTTGGACATGACCGAACCCGATCTGGAGGCGGGTCAACTTTTGATGTGGCACGGGGGCGGGGGGCCGCTTTATCTGGCCGATGATCTAGGTGCCAAATGGATCAATCACCCGATGATCGGGCGCGGCACGCCCGAAGGGCCAATCTATGGCGCGATTTCCGATCTGGTGTTTCGCGACGGGCCGACAACCGTCTTCCGCATTGCGCGCGATGCTTCGGCTCTGTTTCAGATGAACGCGAATGTGTCGGGGCGCGAGCCCAGCGGGTTCACCGGATGCCGGGGCTGGTTGGACGGATTTCAGATCGACGGCGAAGCGGCCAGTCTGGAAGATACCGTCGCCACAGTGATGGCCCATGGGCTGGAACATCACTTTGTTCTGGTGCCCGAAGATCACGCCGCCCCACTGGCCGAGTTCGGCGCTTGGACGGGGATGGAAACCCTGACCAAGCGCCCTTACCGCCACCATCTGGATGCGCGGGATTTTTCCTAAAACAGGACTAGAGCCGCGCCAGTTTGTTATAAAAGTCGATAAAGATTTCGTCGCGCTGCACGTCATGGGCTTCGCGCATCATGTGACGTTGGTTGTCGTGCTTCCAAAAAAGGTCGTCATCCAGAATGGGCGCCTGCGTCATGTGCGTCGGCACCCAGTCAGGATTGATCAGCCATGCGATATTGATGATGTCCCAGATCACCCAAGTGCGCTGTTCGGCCCCGGTGATGGCGAACATCTCGTGCAGCGGATTGTTCGTATAAAGATGCCACAGATAATCGCCAATATCGCCGCGCCCTTTCACGAAGGCCTCCATTTCGGAGCGCGAGATTTTGAGCTGCGCACCCACGTGATATCCGGGCAAATAGATATGCGGCACACCGCTGTCGAAGATCAGCCGCGAAGCATGAATGTCTTGCACCAGATTAAGCGAAGGCCGGTTGCTATGGGGCGCCGATGACGGATAGGCAGAGGTCCAGATCACCACAATATTTTCAATGATTTCAGGCGCTTTCAGCATGGCCGCTGCGATGTTAGTGACACAACCCATGGCCGCGATGTAAAGCGGTGAACTGCCCGACTTTGCCAGATCAATGATCGTGTCGACGGCTTCCGATGCGACGATATCTTCGGGGGATGCCATATAGCGATCGGCGCCCCGAAACACTTTGCCACCCGTCGGCATGCCCAGCTTGTCGTAGATGGTTTCGATCTCGGCAAAGCTGCGTTCCATCCCTTCGGCGGGCATCACGAATTTCAGATCGGCAGCGCGCCGTCCTTGGGCGTGCAGCCGGTCGATCCAGCCTTGAAATCCGCCGACCAGATGTTCTTCGTGGGCCTGCCCGGCCTCGATGGCGACTTCGGCCTTTAGCAGACCGTCGCGGTGGTGGGCAAAGGAATAGGGTTCGGCTGTCACTGCTTCGACGGTCATCTTTTCGGGCGACAGCAAGGCCCATGCCAGCGCGTATTGATCATCGATTTCGTTGGCAGTGTCGGTGTCGATCAATAGCCGAATCGGACCTGCTGGCAAAGCCAGACGTTCATTCATCAGTGCTTCGGAAAGCCGTGGAAAGTTTGCCATGGGTGACCTCATAAGTGGCGCGGAGTGCGCGATGATTGCGACAGATTGAAACTGACCGGACCGTTGCGGAAGACGTCTTCATGAAAGACCATCGCACCCTGATCGTCGAAAGCCGAACAAGCTTGTTTCAGCAAGGGATACCCAAGCGCGACCTCAAATATCTCGCTAAGATTTTCGTCCGCGATCACCGGGCTGATGTCTTCGCAGGCGGCGGACCAGTCCAGTTTGAACCGCGCGCTTAGAATGCGCAGAATGGATTGGCCCGGGCCTTTTTCAGGGAAATCGGCGGCGGTCGCATTTTTCAACAGCCGGGTCGGCGCATAGGTCATGACTAGCATGCGGGGTGTTTCATCGACAAGTCGCAAGCGCACGACGCGGGTGATGTCCATGTCTTGCAAGGCGTCTGGCAGTTCGGCCAATTTGGCGGCGCCTTTGGTGAAATGATCCAACGACAGAAACTTTGATGTCGGCTCGTGCCCGGCACGCAACATCGCGTCGGTGAAGGATGTCAGGCAGGTGTCAGACGCCGGTGACAGCGTCAGCACGCGGTATCCGCTGCCTTGCTTGCTTTCGATGTAACCGTCCTGAACCAACATATCCAGCGTCTTGCGAATGGTGACCCGCGACACATCAAATTGCGCTGCCAATTCGCTTTCGGTCGGCATGCGACCACCAATCGGATAAAGGCCGCTTTTCAGGCGCTTTAAAATCACCTGATATGCCTTTTCGTATTTCGGAGTTAGATCAGATTGCGTCATCCGTTACCTCGCGCCTTTTGCTCTTCCATATCTCTGAGGGCGCGGCGGTTTATTTTGCCCGAGGATGTCATTTCAAACCCTTCGACAAATTCGATTTCGCGTGGCGCTTTATAGGCGGCAAGTTGGGTTTTGACGTGGGTGCGCAATACGTCGGTCAATTCGTGGTCTTCGGTGAACCCAGCCCGCAGTTTCACAAAGGCTTTCACAATTGATCCGCGATCCGCATCCGGTTTGCCGACAACGGCGGTTTCGGCGACGCTTGGGTGGGCCAGCAGGCTTTCTTCGATTTCGGCTGGGCCAATCCGAAAGCCCGAGGATTTGATCAGATCATCCGAGCGGCCTTTGTACCAAAAGTACCCGTCGCTGTCGCGGACCGCCAGATCATTGGTGCGCAGATAAGGGCCAAGGCGCATCTCGGCTTCTTTGTCGGGATTGTTGAGATAGCCGATAAATTTTGTTGGCGAAGTGGCTGTGGTGGTGATCTCGCCGGGTTCATCATCGCCGACGATCTCGCCATCAGCGTCGACCAGAAACACTTCGTGTCCGGGATAGGCGCAGCCCATTGAACCTGGTTTGCGAGGGAACAATGCGGCGCAATTTCCGATCAGGTGGTTGACTTCGGTCATGCCGTAAAACTCGTTACAGACCACGCCCAATCGTTGCTCGGCCCAGGCCAGTGTTTCGGCGGCCAATGCTTCGCCACCCGTGCAAATGACTTTCAGAGACAGGTTAAAATCCTCACGCGGGTTGGCCGTTTGCGCCAGCCGTTTGATTGCCGTTGGCGCCAGAAACGTGTGGGTGACCTTGTGGCGTGCCATGAAGGCGTAAGCGTCTTCGGCGCGAAAGCGCGCCAAGGTGGTCGCGATTGGCCGCCCGGCCATCCATGCGGGAAAGAGCATATCCAAAAGTCCACCGACCCAAGCCCAATCCGAGGGGGAATAATAGACGGCATCGCTGTCTTCCATGGACAGATTGAAGAACAAATTGATCGACGGGGTATAGGCGGCCAAGATGCGGTGGCCGTGCAAAATGCCTTTTGGTTTGCCTGTGGATCCAGACGTGTACATCAACAAGGCCGGGTCATCTGCGCCGGTATATTCGGGCATGAAATCCTCGGCTTGCATCGTGAAGGCGGCGGTCAGATCATGTTCGCCGTTACGAGGGCCGCGCAACATCACATCCGTCAGATGCGGGAATAGCGTTTTGGCATCTTTGCGCAGGTCAGACCATGCGTCGGTTGAGGTAAGCAGCACTTTCAACTTACAATCGTTCAAGGCGTGGCGCAGTGTTTCAGGGCCATAAAGCTGTGACAGCGTTACTGCCGTACCGCCGATTTTGCAGACGGCCATATGGGCGACTGCGGTATCGGGGTGCTGGCCGGTGTGCAGACCGATCAGATCGCCGCGCCCATAACCCATACCGCGCAAAGTGGCCGCCAATCCGGTGGCGGCGCGGTCAACCTCGGCAAAGCTTTGACGGTGCACATGGCCGTCTGGGTCTTCGAAAATCATGGCCGGCAAATCGCGGGTCTTGGGGCCCAGATGCTTGCCAAGGGTCATGTGAAAGATGTTCGCGTCCGCCCCCCAAGTGATCCGCAATGCTGCGCCGTCGGTCGCCAAGTTTAGGGCGGCCAGATCATCGGTGGGAATTGAGTAGGGGCGCGTCATGGGTGTGAGCTTTCCAGTTCGGGGCCAAGGATTATTTGCGGCAGGGGACCGGTGCTTTTGGCCAGTCGACCAATATTTTGATCGGGTGCAAGGTTGTCCAGACGTACAACGGAGTGCGTGGCAGCACCGTCGAACAGGACCAGTGCGAAGCTGCCGTCCTGACCATCTGTTCGGTGGATTATTTGCGCTGTTCCATCCAGTTCAACCCACGCGCCAGCACTGGCACCGCAGGGGCAGCTGCGCAAAGGCGGGAAGCTGGTCCGCGCGCAATCTTCACAGCGCCGCGCAATGGTTTGGCCCTGTGCCAGACCTTCGACAAAGGGGGCCATCCAGCCGGGCGGCAAGTGGTAATCAAGGACCAGTCGATGATCAATCATCGGGCACCGCCTTGCTTCAGAACCGTCACAGCCGAGGTCGTGCAAATGCCGCCATGGGTGTCGGCAACGGCGTATTGAGGCGCATGTTTGGGTTGCAGCGCTGCATGATACCGCCCCTCAAGCAGCAAAGCACAGGTGGCGGTTTGTCCGACGCCGGTTGCGCCAACGGGCGCGCCTTGTCCCATCAGGCCACCCGACAAATTGACGGGACACCGCCCATCCGGCGCGAAGGTGCCAGCGTCCAAATCGCGGAAGACGTCATCGCTTAAACCAAGGGCTGAGATGGCTTGTAACTGCGCACCGGCATAGGCGTCATAGACTTCGGCCAGTCCGATCTGTTCGGGCGAGATGCCTGCCTCGGCGCAAGCGCGTTTCATCGCGCGGGTCTTGGCTGTAAACTGGCCGGGATCGCCGCGCGCGCCCAAGTGTAACGTGTCGTTCGCCGCCCCCATGCCCGCGATTTCTGGCGCGGCTTTTCGGCTTTCCGGCAGCGCGCTTGCGTTTGACAAAATCAACGCCGCCGCCCCATCGCTTAAGGGCGAGCAATGAAGCCGCCGATAGGGCGCGGCAATCATGGGGCTGTCTGCGATATCTTGGCCCGTATCATCGCGCGGCAAATGTGCGCCGGGATTATCCCGCGCATTGGCACGGTTTTGCATCGTCACAGCCGCCAGATGGGCATCTGTTCCACCAAAACGCGCCTGAAACGCTTGATACGATAAGGCATAAAGTGCACTCGACGACACGCCCGTCATCCCATCCGTCCAAGCATCAAAGGAAAACCCGTAAAGTGCGCGCACCGTATCACCCGACAACTGCGAGGCCGATGGGTCAACGCCAACCACGGCCACTCGGGCGGCACTGCCCGATTGTATCGCGCGTGCGGCGGCATGGACGGCAATCTGACCCGAGGCACCGCCGCCTTCGCACCGGGTTATGGCCGCACCCACCAGTCCAAGATCGCTGGCCAGAATAGATGCGGGGTTCAACTGCATCGTGAAGAAATCGCTTTCCGAGGCCACAAACAGCGCGTCGATATCGGCGCGCTTCAAGGCTGACATGGTTAGGGCCGCATCAAACGCATGATACGCCCAATCGCGAAAATTGCTGGCGTCTTTCCTGCGGTTAAACGGTGTTAAAGCCGCACCAGCGACGATCACTTTCGGGTTGGACGTCATGGGTTGGATCACACAGTGCTGTCGTGTTTGTGGGTCTAAGACTTATATTGACTTAACCGATTTGTAGATACAAGTTTCTTCTGGGCGGGGGATCGAAGGGCGCTAAGCCATCATGCAGGGGCGGAAACACAGGACACAAGGAACCGGCAAGGCTTTGCGTCCAGCGATCCTGATGTGCTTTGGTGCGGGCGGTCTTTACGGCTGGAGCGCTTTGATCGCGCCCTTACAAGCCCGCTTCGGGGTCACCACGGCAGAGGCCGGATTTGTTTTTTCAATCGCGATTGTTGCGTTTTCTTTGGCGGTCTTCGCGGCCCCCCATGGACCGGCCTATCTGAATGGCCAGCGCGGCACGGCAGTCTTCGGTGTGATCGGGGCGCTTGCCCTTTGCATGGCCGCAACCGCGTCCAGCTACGCGCTGTTTGTTCTGTGGTTCAGCGGCGGGTTTGGCGCGATGAGCGGGGCGATTTACATCAGTACGCTTCGACTGGCGGCAGCTTCGGCCACACCAAACCGCGCAACACCGATCATGGTGGCCGCCTTTGGGTTGGGCGGCGTCGTCTTTGGCCCGGTTTGGCGCATGATCGGCGACGATTGGGGGCTTTACGCGATCCTGCCCTTGGCTTTGATCTTGGGCGGTGTTTCGATCTGGTCCTACCGGGGTGCGACGCCCGAGGCGACACCCAGCGACACAGCCGCGACCATGCCCGTGCACAAGACGCGGCCACCGTTGCGTCTTATTCTGGCGATCTGGTGCGTCTTTGCGTTTGGGTCTGTCGCAGGGCTGATGGTTTTGGGATTGGCCTCCAAGATCATCGACATCGCGGGCGGATCGGTCTGGTTGGGCAGTCTGACATTGGCGGGCATCGCGCTTGGCAATACGGGCGGCAGGTTGTCTGTCGTTGGCATCTGCGCCGCCATGCGTCCGATTTTCGCGACGTTTATCTCGGTGGGTTTTCTGGTGATTGGGTTGGTCTTGTGCGCGTTTGTCACCGCTATGCCCGTGGTCGCCTGCGGACTTGTCCTGATCGCATTGGGGTACGGCATCATGGCCTCAGCCATTCCGACCATCCTTAGCGACGCTTTCGGAGAGGTGCAGTTTTCCCGCATTTTCCCGATTGTGTTTACAGCATGGGGAACGGCGGGTCTGGTCGCTCCGTGGAGTGCCGGTGCAATTGTCGATCAAACCGGTCATTTTCTGGGGGCCATTTATCTGGCGCTTGGGGCCACGCTGATTTCGGGGCTTGCCGCTGTGGTGCTTTGGCGCTGGTTGAAACCACTGGCCCGGCAATCGGCTTTTTCAGAAGACCTCAGGACGTAACGCGTCCGGTCAATCGATGGTCCTTCAGCCAATCTAGCGTTTCGGGGGTTGGTCCGTTCGGTTTGTATTCGGCCCCAATTGGTTGATCCCAGCCGGTCTTTTCGATCTCGGCAAACACATCGGCGTAATTCACTTCACCGTGGTCGGGTGTGCCGCGATCCGGGACCGACGCGAATTGGATATGTCCGATGATCGGCTTTAAGTCCCGGATACGGTGGGTCAGGTCGCCTTCCATCAATTGCACATGATAGCAGTCGAACATCAGGCGAAGATTAGACGCGCCAACTGCCTTGATGATCTGGGCCGCTTGGGTCGTGGTGGTCAGGAAATAGCCGGGCGCATCATAGTGGTTCAACGGCTCGATCAAGATGGAGAGGTTGTGTTCGGCTGCTTTGGCCGAGGCGTACGTTAGATTGGCAAGAAACGTCGCGTGGGCCTCTGACCCTGACGCATACCCAGCCATAACATGAACATTCAAAGCACCGATGGCAGCGGCATAACGCACCGCTTCGTCGATAAGATCGCGTGCTTGCGCCTCGCGGCCAACCACGGCGGCCAATCCGTTTTCACCAGCATCCACATCGCCGCGACAGGTATTAAGCCCCAGCATTGGCAGGCCCGTCTTAGCTAGGGCCTTGGTGACGTCATCGGGGGAGGTGTCGTAAGGCCAATGGCATTCAACCGCATCAAACCCGGCAGCTTTCGCGGCATGAATAGCCTCTGTTAAGGGCAAGTCAGCCCACAAAAACCCCAAATTGGCCGAGAACTTCATGACATCCACTCCACGTCCACGTGTTCCAAATATTCACGCGGTCCTGACGAATTAATATCAGGTGTCGGCAAAAAGCGCATCAAGATCGAAAGTCGATTGTTTGCCAATGCTGTCATAGTTTTTCGCTAACCAAGTGCCGGCAGCGTCGCGGCCAATGTCGAAGAGGTGCTCTAGAAAGGCCCATTCGGTATTCATTTTTGACGAGGCGCCAAGCGGTGCCATCCGATCTTGAGCTTCGATCACGTGGAGGCGGGTGCTGCGATGACGCTTTGCGTCTAACTCGCCCGAGGAAATAAGATTGTTCATGTCCCGAATGACCCGCAGCTCTTTCAAAAGCGAGGCATTGAAACTGATTTCGTTCACCCGGTTCTGAATTTGCTGAGCGGTCTTAGGCACGCCTTCGCTGACAATCGGGTTGATCTGAACAATCAGGGTATCATCGACGGGGCTATCGGTTTTGAACGGCGACAACACTGGGTTGCCCATGTAACCGCCATCCCAATAATGCTGACCGTCGATTTCCACAGCCTGAAACATCGACGGCAGACAGGCGGATGCCAGAACGGCGTCCACTGTCAGTTCTTCACGCTTAAAGATCCGCACGCGCCCGGTTTCCACATTGGTCGCCGAAATGAACATGGTGAACCCGTCCGCGCACCCATTCATCATGTCAAAATCAACGTGGTCCAAAATCAATTTTCTCAGCGGATTGAAGCTGACCATATTGAAGTCATAGGGCGAGGACATGCGGCTGATCATGTCCATCATCCGGTATCCCGGCGAATATTCGAGATCCCAGTTCCCCATCATCATATCAAGCGGGCTGCGTTTGATGGGGCTATGTTTTCCGGCGTCGCTTACGTCCTTCCAGAATGCCCGCAAGGCCTTGCGGGCGCCGACCGCACCTCCGTCATACATGCCTTGCGACGCAACCACCGTGTTCATCGCACCTGCGCTGGTCCCGGAAATGGATTGGATCCAAAGCCGGTCGTCTTCAAAAAGCTTGTCCAACACGCCCCAAGTGAACGCTCCATGCGAGCCGCCACCTTGCAGGGCGATATTGACCGACTTTTCGATGTTCCGGCCGGTTACTGCCTTTTGGGTTCGTTTTTCCGACTTCTTTGTTGGCATCAGGTGTTCACTTTCATGTCTGGAGCTTCTTAATGGGCCGTCCATCCGCCTTCGACGGGCAGCGCGACGCCGGTGGTTGAAGCCGCGCCATCGGAACACAAGAACAGGGCGGTATCAGCCAATTGTTCAACGGTCACAAACTTCTTTGTGGGCTGGGCGGCCAACAAGACATCGCGCTTCACCTCTTCTTCGGTGATCCCGCGCGCCTTGGCTGTGTCTGGGATTTGCTTTTCGACCAGCGGCGTCAAAACATAGCCCGGACAAATAGCGTTCACCGTGATGTTTTGTTCTGCGACTTCCAGTGCAACCGTCTTGGTCATGCCAAGGATGCCGTGTTTCGCCGATACGTAAGCCGATTTGAAAGGCGAGGCGACCAAACCATGAGCGGATGCGATGTTGATGATACGCCCCCATCCCGCCGCCTTCATGCCCGGCAATACTGCCTTCGTTGTGTGGAACGCCGAAGTTAGGTTCAGCGAAATGATCGCGTCCCATTTGTCTTCTGGAAATTCGTCAATCGGGGCGACGAATTGGATGCCAGCGTTGTTGACCAGAATGTCGACAGTGCCAAAAGCTTCTGTGGCTTCCGAGATCAGGCCTCGGACCTCTTCCGGCTTCATCATATTGGCACGCGAATACAAGGCTTTCACGCCATAGCTTTCCAAGCGCGCACGATCCGCTTCGACTTGCTCGGCGGGTTCGATGCCATTCATCATGACGTTGATACCGGCTTTTGCGAAACCCTCGGCAATGCCAAGGCCAATGCCGCTGGAAGAACCAGTGATGACTGCGGATTTATTTTTGACCATGTCGTCCTCGCATTTTGAATGTCGTTGTCTTACCGGCAAGAAACACTTTGCAATCTTAAAAACAAGTGCCGGCGAGGCCATCTTTCAGGATTAAACTAGATCGTGAAAAATAGCGAATTCTGAGCCGCATTTGTAACATTCGTGCCTGAATGCCAAACCTCAGCAGAGAAGTTTGCGCAATGTGCTGCGTCGACCGGTTAAAATCGCCCGATAAAGCGGACGTTGGCGATCGTTTGTCGTTTGGTCACTGCGATGGCCACAGTCTGACGTGCCGCCATGGCATATGTCATGCAAGGTCGCCTAAAGACGAAAATCGATCGAGATGGTAGCACCCGGCCAAGTGGCTAAAGATGTAAAAACTGTTCGACATGGGCGCGCTGCGTTTTGAAGTCTTCCGCGCTGCCGTTCCAAACGATTTCACCTTTTTCGACGACGAAGTAGCGGTCTGAAATGCGCGAGAGTTCTTCAAGGTTCTTATCAATCAGCAGGATTGAAAGGCCGTCCTGTTTTAGCCGTTCCAACATGGCCCAGATTTCTTCTCGGATCATTGGTGCAAGGCCCTCGGTTGCCTCGTCAAGGATCAGCAGTCGCGGATTGGTCATCAACGCGCGTCCGATGGCAAGCATCTGCTGCTCTCCGCCGGAAAGCTGGAAACCAAAACTGTTTTGACGTTGACCAAGGCGCGGGAAGGCGTCGTAGATCAGCCGTTCCGTCCAGCCATCAGCCGCTTCGCGCGCCGTCGCCCGCAGATTTTCACTGACGGTAAGCGATGGAAAAACTTGCCGCCCCTCAGGCACCAGCCCCACGCCAGCTTGTGCGATGCTATAGGGTGGAGCGCCGGTCATGTCGGTTTCTTCAAACGCGATCTTCCCGGCTGAGGGTTTTAACAACCCCATCAGGCAGCGCACGGTTGTTGTTTTGCCCATCCCGTTGCGGCCCATAAGGGTCGTCACTTGGCCAGAGGTGACATCAAGATCAATTCCAAACAGGACGTCTGCGTTCCCGTAGCCCGCGCAAAGATTGCTGATGGTGACGATAGAATTCATGCCGCGCCTTGGCCCAGATAGGCGCTGCGTGCGATTGGGTCGGCGCGCACCTCGTCAGGTGTGCCGCTTGCGACAATAGCGCCATCGACAAGGACGGACACTTTGTCGGCAAGTTGGAAGATGGCATTCATATCGTGTTCAACAAGAAGCATCGGCAAACTGCCGCGCAGGTTTGACAGCAATGTCACAAGTGCAGCGCTTTCCGTTCGTCCCAGCCCGGCCATCGGCTCATCAAGCAAAAGAAACTTAGGCTTCGCGGCAAGGGCAATGGCCAGTTCAAGAAGACGTAATTCGCCGTGCGACAAATCAGCGGCAAGACTGTCGGCGCGGTCTGCAAGGCCGACCCGTTCCAATGTTGCCTGAGCGGTTTCATTCAGGTCCGTCTCCAAGGCAGCGTCGCGCCAAAATCGCATACTTGAGCCCGATTTCGCCTGCGCCGCGATGGCGGTGTTTTCAAGCACCGAAAAGCTGGGCAAAATAGACGTGATCTGGAAGGTGCGCCCAAGTCCGGCCTGCACGCGTTGCGACACCGACGCGTGGGTGATGTTTTTTCCGTCCAGCAAGATATCACCAGAGTCCGCCCGCAGGACGCCCGATATCTGATGGATCAGCGTGGTTTTCCCTGCGCCGTTTGGCCCGATCAATGCGTGGCATTCATCATGGGCGACACTGAAAGAAATGTCTTGACTGACGTTGAGCGCCCCAAAGCTTTTGTTCAGCCGTTGGATTTCAAGCGTGTTCATGGCGCCGTTCCACGGCTGGATTTAAAGTCCAGCAAGTCGCTTAGCCCACCTTTGGCGAAAAGAACCATCAGCACCAGAAGCGGGCCATAGATCAGCCGCCATTCGTGGATGATTGCGCCCAGCACTTCTTCCACGATCACGATGAAGAATGCGCCAAGGATTGCGCCGTTTCGTGTGCCCAAGCCGCCCAGCACCACAACCACAATCAGGTCGCCGGATCGTTGCCATGCGGCAAGGGCAGGGCTTACAAATTCGGCGTGCTGCACAAGCAAAAGCCCGGAAACGCCAGCAATCATGGCTGCGATCAAATAGGCGATCAGGCGGTAACGGGTGATGGGATACCCCATGACTTCGGCCCGTTCAGGGTTGTCGCGCGCCGCACGCAAGACGCGGCCAAACCGGGATCGGCTGATACGGTAGATGCCCAACCACGTCACAAAAAGCGTACCCAAGACGACGAAGTAAAGCCCACTGCCGCTTTGGACCACATCGCTGCCGAACAGGGTTGCCAGCGACCACAGCGTCAGCCCGTCATCGCCTCCGTAGGCGGCGAGCGAGGTCAGCGTGAAATAGATCATCTGCCCAAAAGCCAGCGTGATCATCAAGAAATAAACACCGCTGGTTCTAAGGGCAAGGATACCGGTCACAAGCGCAACCAACCCGGTCATGGCCAAAGTCATCGCCAGCAGAACCAAGATATTCTCAACGCCATTTTCCAACCCGATGGCGGCGGTGTAAGCGCCAATTCCCACGAATGCCGCATGCCCAAGGCTGACCATGCCGCCATGACCGATCAGTAGATCAAGCGAGATGGCCGCGATGGCCAAAAGCATGGCTTTGATGATCAGACCTAAAAGATAGCTTTCACCGATCAGGGGCAGCAGAACAGGGGCCGCCAGCAGCAGCGCGAATAGAACGCCTGATAAGATCAGCGATCTGTCCGTCATGGGGCCACGCCTTTGGCGGGCAGCAGGCCTTTGGGTCGGACGACCAGAATTGTGGCCATTAAGATGTAGATCAGCATCGAGGCCAATGCAGGCCCGACTTGATTGGCGAAAGACGCGTCAAAGACAACCGATAGCGCTGTCGTGGCAAGGCTGCGACCCAAGGTGTCGATCAAACCCACCAACAGAGCGGCCACGAAAGCGCCTCCGATCGAGCCGATGCCGCCAATGATGATGACGACGAAGGCGACGATCAGGATGTTGTCGCCCATGCCGGGCTCAATTGCGAAGATCGGGGCGGCGATGACGCCTGCGAAACCGGCCAGCATCGCGCCGACGCCGAAGACGATCATGAACAGCCGCTGAATATTTACGCCAAGTGCCGAGACCATCTCGGGCGTCGTGGCTCCGGCCCGGATCAGCATCCCGATACGCGTATAACTGACGATAAAGAACAGCCCTAAGGCAACCGCCAACCCGGCCACAATGGTGGCGAAACGGTAAACCGGGTAGCGCAATGTTTCGGTCAGTTGGATCGAACCCGACAGAAAATCTGGTGGCGCGATGGTCAGGGTGGCGGGGCCGAACAGCACTTTGGCCAGCTCGTTCAGGAAGATGATGATGCCAAAGGTGGCCAGCACCTGATCAAGGTGACTTCGCCCGTAAAGGTGGCGGAAGACAAGGTATTCTAACAGCAGCCCGAACACCAAAGCCGTTCCAAGCGACAGGAAAACCGCCAACATGAAGCTGCCGGTTAGTTGCACATAGGCAAAGGCCAGATAGGCACCGACCATGTACTGAACCCCGTGTGCAAGGTTGATAAAGCCCATCACTCCGAAGACCAGCGTCAGTCCAGCAGCAATAAGAAACAGAAGCACACCGTACTGCAGCCCGTTCAGGCACAGGATCAAGAAAAGGCTCAGCGACATCGGGGCAATTCCCTTTTGACAGAAAAGGGGCCCAAGCCGCACTTGGCTGGGCCCCGGATCTGTTAGAGCTTACATTTCGCAGTCTTGATGGAAGCTGTCTGCATAGTCTTCGACAATCGTGCTGACGAAGGACGTATGGAATTTGCCATCCTCGCGCTTGACCACATTCAACATCTGGAAATCTTGCACCGGATAGTGGTTGTTGTTGAACGCAAAGTCACCGCGCAGTGACGTGAAATCAGCCTCTTTCAAAGCGGCGCGCACGGCGTCCTTGTCACTGACGTCGCCGCCAGTTTTGGCGACGGCGCTGTCGATCAGGCTGGCGGTATCATAGGCCTGCATCGCGTAAGAGCCGGGGATATAACCGTATTTCGCCTCAAACGCGGCCACAAAGGCCGTGTTGGCCTCGTTCGGCATGTCGGGCGCCCATGTTCCTGCCGCCAAGAAACCAACGGCTGCGTCCTGTTGGCCCGGCAATGTGGTTTCATCCGTGGTGAATACGGACATGAATTTCATGTTCTCGGATAGCCCTGCATTGTCGAACTGTTTGACAAGCCGTACACCCATGCCGCCCGGCATAAAGGTGAACAACGCATCTGCGTCGGATGTTGAAATGCGCGCAAGTTCAGCCGAGAAATCCTGATGGCCAAGGGGGGTGAATACCTCGTCTGTCACCGTGCCTTCAAAGGTCTGTTTGAACCCGTCCATGTTATCGCGGCCAGCTTGATAGTTGGGCACCATTGCAAAGATGCTTTCAAACCCTTGTGCATTCGCGATCATACCACTGACTTCGGCGTTTTGGTTGTTCTGGTACGAGGTCGCAAAGAAATAAGGATTGCAGTTTTTACCGGCAAAGGTAGACGGACCCGCATTTGGGCTGATCAGAAACGTCTCGGATTGGACAATCGGCTTGAAGATTGCGGCCAGCATGTTCGAGAAAACCGTGCCGACGACGAAATCCACCTCGTCGCGTTCGACCAGAGAAGTGGCCTTCAGAAGCGCGACATCCGGCTTCAGCTCGTCATCTTCGACGATCAACTCAACTTTTTGGCCGCCCAGCATTCCGCCCTTTTCATCCAAAGCAAGCTGGAATCCATCGACAATCTGTTGACCCAAGGCAGCAGGTGGGCCGGACAGCGTCACGACCATTCCGATCTTCAGGTCTTCGGCAAAAGCTGTGGTTCCCAAGGCGGCGCTAAGCGCAAGCCCTGCGGACATATGTGTGAGGTTCATTTTCGTATCTCCCTATTCTGCCCGTATGTTCGGGCTTGATGTTCCAAGCGACGGTGTGTTCGCGTCCGGCTTATCTGAGTGCAATTGTGCAAGCTTATCAACCTTTAAGGTGTTTTGGGCTTATCCCCAGTCGCGAAACCCGCCGTTTTTGCATAGCCCTTCACGATCGCTTCGCGTTCGGTATAGCTCATGACGTCGTCCACATCGTCGAACCCTGCGGGACTAAGTTTTTCAACCTCGTCGATCACCCGCTCTGGTCCGCCAATGCGATTGGTGCGCACGATCTCGGCGGTCTTGGGCAAACGATCTAGCTGATAGCGATAAAGCGCCTCGCGCGGATGTTCTGCACGCGCCAGCAGATCAGCAAGACTGCGCGCATCCAAAATAGCCTGCGCCGATCCGTTCGAGCCAACCGGGTACATCGGATGTGCCGCATCACCCAGCAAGGTCACGCGCCCATGGGTCCAGCGCGGCAAGGGATCGCGATCCGCCATCGGGTATTCATATATTGCACCACTGGCGCGAACCAATGCTTCGATGTCCATGCCCGGCACATGAAACCGTTTCGCGAAAGGCAGAACTTTGGACAAGGCGGCGGTCTTCGACCAGCTATCCTGCGGCGGAGGCGAGACCTCGGGGTCCGCCGCGCGAATGTTCACCACCCAGTTCATCAACTGACGACCGTCTTTCGCGGGCGCAATCGGGTAAAGCACAAGCTTGCCCCCCAAGCCGCCGGCAATCGCCATCGTCTCGCCGTCTTCCCAAACCGGCCAGTCGACGGCGCCGCGCCACATGACGACACCTTCCCAGCTTGGCGGGCCTTCCTTTGGGAAAAACTGGCGGCGACCGACACTGTGAATGCCATCGGCGCAGATCAGGACTTCCCCCCGGATGGTGCGCGATGAGCAGCCATCCCGCGTATCCGTGAAATAGGCGCTGACCCCGGCCTCATCCTGCAAAAACCCCGAAAGACGCAGGCCCGTCTGAACAGCGTCTGGTCCCAAACGTTCGATTACGGTGTCGAACAACAGCTTTTGCAAGCGCCCACGATGGATTGAAAACTGAGGATGGTCATGGCCTGCATGTAGCCCGCGCAACTCGCGCCAAACCTCTTGGCCCGAGCGGTTGAGATAACGCAATTCCCGGGTGCGCAGGCCAACATCGTCAAGCCGAGGCAACAGGCCAAGCGCATCCAACTCGGCAATCGAATGGGGCAGGGTGTTGATCCCCACGCCCACTTCGCGCACTTCGGCTGCTTGTTCGATCACCAGAACTTTGATGCCACGCTGGTGCAGCATCAGCGCGGCCGTCAGCCCGCCGATCCCCGCACCTGCAATCAGGATTGTCATGCGTCGCCCTCAGTTTCATCCTCTGGGGTTTCATCCTCGGGCGGAGGCAGAAAATCGATCGCATGGGCGGCGGAAACCGCCACAACCTCGGCCGGGTTTGGCTCGGGCCCCATGTTGTTGATCTCCCAAAACAGATCGTAAAGTCGCAGCGATGGTGTCACCCAGAACAGGGTTTTGATCGTGCTGTCGGATTTGTTAAAGATGCCATGGGGAATGCCGCGCGGCAGTTTGACCAGATCACCGGGTTCGCCGATTGCCTCTTGGCCATCGAGAAGAAAGTCGAATTTACCCTCAAGGATATACAGAAACTCGTCCTGCTCGGGATGGATGTGAGGCGGCACGAAGGTGCCGGGCGGAAGTGTTGCGTGCCACGAAAAGCAATCCTCGGTCAGCACCTTAGGCACATAGGTTTGCCCCAGAATGTTCCACCGGATCGCATCAAGGCTGTCTTGAGATTTGACAATCCCGGGCTCCATTTGCATCGCGAACTCCTCCCATTTGGAATTTTGTAGTATGGCAATGCATTGGTGATCGGCGACAAGAGGGCTTTCAACCCTTCCGCAGTAAAAAATTGATTTTATTGGTCATAAGGTTGGCTTTTGTGGCGATGGTTTTGGCATGACGACCTCGGCAAACATCGTTTTTTGAAGAGCCAGCTATAGTTCAGCCTAACACCCGCGGGATGTGGGTATGGGCTCATTT
>JAOHEK010000036.1 GCA_028097405.1 Paracoccaceae bacterium
GTGCGAAGGTTTTGAAACACAACGGCGAACCTTTGAACGAACGCAACATAGGCGAAACGCTAGCGATGCGTGATTTGGCGACTGATTTACGCGCCGCTGATCCCTTCCGGCAAGGCGGCGGCAAGGCGTTCTCCAAGGCGGACCGGTCGCGGTTTTTGTCGGCACTGGATCGGGCCTTAGGCTAGGATGGACACAGACCACGCCCCAATTGTCGGCGCCTCATGGGCGATTCTGGCGACCGTGTGTTTCACCTGTGTGGACGTGATCATCAAATTTCTGTCGGGGGACTATCCGCTTTACCAGATCACCTTCCTGCGCACTTTGGTGGCGATTACGATGGTCATTCTGGTGTTTACGCCTCTATCGGGTGGCTATCATCAGCTAAAAACTAAGAACCTGAAGGTGCAGCTGTTCCGCGGCGGTTTTGTGGTCTTGGCGAACCTTCTGTTCTTCACGGGCCTTGCCGCCTTGCCCTTAGCCGAGGCGGTTGCGATCTTCTTCGTCAGCCCCATGTTAATCGCCGTGTTTTCGGTATTTTTCTTGCGCGAAACCGTGGGGCCGCGCCGTTGGGCGGCGATTGCGGTTGGGTTGCTTGGTGTGTTGATCGTGATGCGACCAGGATCAGAAGCCTTTCAGATTGCAGCACTTTTCCCCATCGGAGCGGCGGCCTGCTATGCCATGCTGCACATCCTGACGCGACGAATCGGAACTTCGGACAGTGCTGTGTCGTTGGTGCTTTATACCCAAGTCGTGATGATGGTCGTCAGCGTCTTTGCGGGCTTTGGGTTCGGGCATGGTGAGTTTAATACCTTCGATCATCCTTCTGCGGCGTTTTTGTTGCGCGCGTGGGTTTGGCCGACGCTGTTTGATGGATTGTTGCTTCTTATCCTTGGCATCACGATCTCAATCGGAGGCCTTGCGATCAGCGTGGCTTACCAGCGATCCGACGCGGCCTTTATCGCGCCTTTTGAGTACATCGCCATGCCGTTGGCCGTCATCGGGGGCATCGTGGTCTTTGCTGAGTTTCCAGACCGCATAGCGCTGGCTGGAATTACCTTGATCCTGGCTTCAGGTCTGGTGCTGATCTGGCGCGAGGCTGTTGCGCGACGCAAAGACAGGCTGGACGGACCGCAACGGCTCTGAAAGAAGGGCGGCGAGTGAAGACAACCATAACGTGAGCCAATGACAGTTTACTATGTAATCGCAGCCCTGCTACTTGTGCTCGCTGCCCTGCCCGTACTGGCTGAAGCCCAGCGCCGCGCCATGACGCCCTCACGCCAGCAAAAAGCACCCGGTCAGATTGCCCAGCTGTCCCAAGGCGCCACACATTACCGCTGGTATGGCCCCGAAGATGGCGACGTGGCGATCTGCATCCATGGACTTTCGACCCCGTCTTTCATCTTTGCCGCCACCGAACGCAGCCTTGCCAATTTTGGGTATCGTGTCCTAAGCTATGATCTTTACGGGCGCGGATATTCCGAGCGGGTCGCCGGTGACCAGACCGACGCGTTTTTCCTGACCCAGCTTCGCGATCTGATGGCCGATCAGAAGATCACCGGAAACGTCACAATTCTGGGCTTTTCCATGGGCGCACAGATCGCCACTGCTTTTGCCGCCGAAGAAGGCCCAATGATTGATGCGCTGATCTTAGCCGCCCCCGCAGGCCTTTCGCCTGCGACGCTTGGAACCCGATCTGGCCTTTGGCAAGCACCGATCATCGGCGACTGGCTGACCCGGGTGTTCGGCGGTTGGGTGCTGCGTCGCGAGCTGACAGAGCATCGCAGCATCGCAACCGTCATCCCGGATCTGGAAGACCGTCAGGCCGCTGAGACGCATATGCGTGGCTTTCTGCCGGCGGTGTTATCGTCACGCCGTCACCTCATGTCGCAACCGCTTATTGATAATCTGAAACGCTGTCAGAACCACGGCACGCCGTTGCTGGCCCTTTGGGGCAAAGACGACCCGATTGTTCCCTTAAGCGCCATGGGGACGCTGACGCGTTATGCGCCCGACGCGCAACACGGACAGATCGCGGGTGCAGGCCATAACCTGCTGCAAACCCATCCATCGCAAATTGCGGCGCATCTGGGCCATTTCCTAAACACTGACATCTGACGTCACGCTGGGGTAGCGGCGCGGTGTTCGCGGATGGGCAAATGGACAATGGCGCTGAACGCCCCGACGCCGATGCCGATCCACCAGACCAGCGTATAATCGCCTGTCAGATCATACATGCGCCCGCCCAGCCAGACGCCCAAAAACGATCCCAACTGGTGGCTAAGGAAGACAAACCCGTAAAGCGTGCCCATGTAGCGAATGCCGTAAAGATGCGCCACAAGCCCGCTGGTCAAGGGCACCGTTGCCAGCCAAAGCGCGCCCATTACGGCTGAGAATAGCAACACCGTTTCGGGTGTGATCGGGGTCATGATGAATGCGGCGGACACCAAAGTTCGCGCCGTATAAATACCAGCCAACAGGTACTTTTTCGTATAGCGCTTGCCCAACCAACCGGCAAAAAGCGTGCCTGCTATGTTGAAAAACCCGATCAGCCCAATCGCCACAGCCCCAAGGATCGACGTTGTCGTGATTCCGATCCCGGCCAGCATACCGCTTTGATTGATGGGCCCGCACATCTCGGTCACAAGGGCCGGGAAATGCGCGGTGATAAAGGCCAATTGATAGCCGCACGAGAAAAACCCTAGGAAAATCAACGTAAAAGACGGATCTTTGAAGGCTCGGATGACCACTGTGCCCATGCTTTCTTCCAGTTGCGCTTTTGAGACGGCGGGCGAGCGGATCATCGGCAGTACCAAAAGCGCGGCCATGATTGCGCCTGCAAAGACCAGAAAAACCGACTGCCACGGCATGATCGTCAGAAAGAACTCGGCCATTGGCGCGCCGATCACTTGGCCCGCTGATCCGGCCGCAGTTGCAATGCCCAGCGCCATCGAGCGGTTCTCATCCGAGGCCGCACGGCCCACAACGGCCAGAACAACGCCGAACCCAGTGCCCGCAACGCCTAGGCCGACCAGAACCTCAAGACTTTGCAGCGCGAAAGGTGTGGTCGCATAGGACGACATCACAAGGCCCGTCGCATAGAGCACCGCCCCTAAGACAATCGCTTTTCGGTCACCTATCTTTTCGGCCATGGCCCCGAACATCGGCTGGCCCAGACCCCAGAACAGGTTCTGAATTGCGATGGCCAGTGAAAATTCTGTCCGCGCCCAACCGAATTCTTCCGCGATCGGGATCTGAAACACGCCAAAGGACGCACGAATGGCAAAGCCGATCATGACAATGACACAGCCTGCGATCAGAACAGGCGTGATAAGGGGACCGGACTTATTCATTGGGGTGGACCTTTCGCCCCGAAGCCCAAAAGGTCAAATGTCTTTTCGTGATGGGCAAGCGCTCAAAAAACGATGCACCTTACGTCATCAAAAGCCGCAGGCCCTTGGTGACATCTGTGCGCATGGCAACACGCAAGCCCGCCTCGTCCCCTGCCCGCAAGGCCGCAAGGATCATTCGGTGGCTTTCAGGCGGCGTGCCTTGGCGCATCCGTCCGTAAAGTTTGCGCATGGTCGGGCCCAATTGCAGCCAGACTGTTTCGGCCAAAGCCAACATCGCAGGCGCTTGGGCGCGCAGATAAAGCGTGCGGTGAAATTCCAGATTGCTGCGGATATAGGCAACAGAATCGCCTTTGACGACCGCTTCGGAAATCGTGCCGTTGATGGCTGTCAGGCGTTCAATCAGAGCCAGATGCGCGCGCGGCAAAGCCCGGCTGGCCAGTTCGGTTTCCAATAGCGCGCGCAGTGCGGCCAGTTCTTCGATCCTTTCGTTTGACAATTCCGGCGTTGAAACCCGGCCCGACGCCGACATCATCAAAGCCCCTTCCGCCACCAACCGGCGCACGGCCTCGCGCGCCGGTGTCATCGACACGTCGTATTCCTTGCCAATGCCGCGCAATGTCAGCGCCACGCCCGGTGCCAGCTCGCCGTGCATAATCCGCGACCTTAGGCTGCGATAGACCCGGTCATGGGCGGCAAGAGGCGGATCATTGGCGCGTGTTAACATATGTGAAGTGTGATCACAGGTGGGTTGTAGCGTCAATCGTTGGACGAAAACCGGTAGCTGTGCAGCGAGGTCCCTTCGCGGCGCAACCAGTTTCGAGGCGCCTTGTAGCCCGGGCATAGGCCTTCGACCGCGTTCCAGAAGTTTTTCGAGTGATCCATATGCGCCAGATGCGCGACCTCGTGAGCGGCCACATAGTCCAAGACCTCAAGGGGCGCGAGGATCAGACGCCACGAATACATCAGATTGCCGTCATGCGAACAGGATCCCCAACGGGACCGGGTGTCGCGCATCGTGATCCGCCCATAGTCCCGCCCCAAGGCCGCAGCATAGCGATCCGATGCAGCCACCAACCGCGCCCGCGCACGCGCTTTCAACAGTGCTTGAACCGATGCGCCGACACGGGTGGTGGGGGCTTCGATGACGTCGTCAGTGATACGTGCTGTTCGCCCCTTGCCCGCTACGATCAGGTGGGGGCGTCCCTCAACGGGGATTTGGCTTCCCATCACGATTGGAACGGCTGGGCTTTGCTTTTCCAAGGCCCGTGCAATCCAGTCTGATTTTTCCTCAGCAAACTCTAACGCCACTTCGGCGCTGACGTGTTTAGGCACAGTCAAGGTCACGCGACCATCCAGCGTTGAGACGCGCAAAGAGATCCGTCGCGCACGCGCAGATCGACGCATATCGACGGGCACGCCTGCCCCTGATCCGACCCTGAATTGACCCATATCGCACGCCTCTCGCCTTGTATCCCAAGATTAGCGTGGCGCAAGTTCGGACGCCAGCCGCTCGAAAGCCTTTGACAGCGGCGCATTGTTATGGCAATTGCCGCCCACTCAGATGGACAGTTAAGGAAGTGATGGACATGCCCAAAGAAGAATGGGGCACAAAGCGGGTTTGCCCAACAACAGGCCAACGGTTTTATGACCTGAACAAAGACCCAATTGTCAGCCCTTACACCGGGGAAGCCGTTGTTGTGGAAGCCGGAAAAGGCAAACGCAGCCTCTCAGCCGACAAAGCTGACGCCGTGACCAAGAAAGCAGAAGCTGCAGCCGCGGCCGAGGCTGAAACCGACGACGATATCGTTCTTGAAGACGACGCGGACGAAGTGGACGTCGATCTGGGCGATGATGTGCTTGAAGATGACGACGATGACGAAGCGGTTTCGCTGGACGACATCGCAGATGTTCCGGCAGACGACGACAACTGATGTTTTTCCTTGCGCGACTTGGCGCAAAACAGTAGTCCACGCTGGCGCGGGCGATCCCCGCGCCATCTCGGATGGGGCCATAGCTCAGTTGGGAGAGCGCTTGCATGGCATGCAAGAGGTCAGGGGTTCGATTCCCCTTGGCTCCACCACTTCACAGTTTCATTGAAAACCAACCACACTCATTGAAACGCAAAACCCCCATATTTTACTGACGAATGATGCCGCGTTCAATCATGTTGGCTTTCATCTGATTTCTTCTATATGCTTTCCTTGCGTGGTATGAAAAGTGGTATTATGGCTCTTACCGGAAAGCTAACGAAGAAGCTTGTTGAGAACCTTGGTTCGGGCCGTCATGGCGACGGCGGCGGCTTGTACCTTGTTGTTGACGCCACGGCTAATGCATCCCGCCGCTGGATCGTTCGAGTTACGGTGAAGGGCCAGCGGAACAAAAAAGGCGCTCCGCTAAGAACAGACTTCGGGTTGGGCGGGGCGGACGTGGTGACATTGAACCAAGCACGAGACCGGGCCTTGGAATATCGACGCATGGCGAAACAGGGATTGAACCCCCGGTTCAACGCCCGGCAAGATGTTCCAACGTTCGAGGAAGTTGCGCACCAGGTCTTCATTGACCGTCTGCCCACTTGGAAAAACGCCAAGCACAGCGAGCAGTGGATTGGCACTTTGCGTAGCTACGTATTCCCCAAGATTGGACGCATGCCGATCGATAGCATCGAACAACCGGAAGTTCTTATGTGTTTATCTCCGATCTGGACTGAAAAGCATGAAACCGCGCGAAGGCTGGCGCAGCGGATTAAGAGGGTACTAGATGTTGCAAAGTCGAAGGGATTTCGATCAGGAGAAAATCCGGTCACGGCAATCATGGATGCCAAGGTGTTGCCGATGGTGAAGGCCCGCGTTCGACACCTTGAAGCAATGGCCTGGCGCGATGTGCCCGCCTTCTATGCCAAACTCCAGTCTCGTGATGCCATAGCTGCCAAGGCGTTGAGGTTCACCATATTGACCGCCAGCCGCACTACAGAAGTTTTACAGATGACTTGGCCGGAAGTTGACCTTGAGGCTCGGCTTTGGACAGTTCCAGCGGATCGGATGAAAGGTGGCAAGGCACACCGTGTACCCTTGACCAACGAAATGTTAGCTATTCTGGAACCACTGAAAACGATGAAATCTGACTTTGTTTTTGAGGGGCAAAAGCGACACCGCCCCTTGTCCAATATGTCGATGTTGATGTTGCTCCGCCGGATGGATGCGAGCGGGTTCACTGTTCACGGGTTTCGTAGCAGCTTTAGGGATTGGGCGGCTGAGGCGGCGAATGCGCCGCGTGAAGTTGCCGAGGCGGCGCTGGCGCATCAGGTGGGTTCAGATGTGGAGCGGGCTTATGCGCGGTCGGATTTGCTAGACAAGCGAAGAACACTGATGGATCGGTGGTCGCAACTCGTGTCAGGAGACACCGCTCAAGTTATTGCAATATGAAAAAAAGACACAAAAAGCCCAGTCAACTTTGGGATGAAGCATCAGACGAAGCGTATCGCATCTTGAATGACATTGTCATGAAACTGCATCGGATGTGGCAGCAGAGTATTCATTTCAATCCAAATTTCAAAAGCAACCGTGTTCCAAAGGCAAAGGTGCGATTGAACTGGCAAGAGAACGCTGAATTAGTCGAATTTATATGGGAAGGTGAAGGTGCGGACCAACATCTGGTGGTAGAGTTGGACAGCAGAAATCCCACATTCTTTTTGCTTGCCAATGAGGAGATGATCCGGTTGCTAAAGGTCTGGTTAGCCATCAGCGACGAGACCGGCTTTGCAGGTGAGGACTTTTTAGCAAGAGCCGATAGGCTTGATTTTCGCCAGCATTTAAAGAGCTTTGAAAGTTATCCATCTGCTATCCAGTGGGCCCTAATCGAGCTCTATGATCTTCTGTTTGACAGTGATCCGACTACTGCCGCGATAGGTTTCGATACTTGGGGGTTTTGGCGCACGGATCAACCGAAGTTTTCGCAATTGCAAGAGGCTAAAATCGAGAACCCAGAGTTTGGAACTCTAGAACAGTTCTTGACTGAGCCTGATATTATCAGCCCTTTTAGGAGCATTTGTTTGAGCGGACAGTACGAATACTCTTTTTTCGGCCTCGCGGATTTTTCGATAGAAACAAGAATTTCTCTTTGGCACTTTCAAGAATCCAGATTCGGGACGCTGACCGAATTTCTCGTGTCGCAGCCGAAGCATTCAAAAGAGTATTTGTTCGGTCAGACTTATAGGGCTTTGAAAGCGCTGCTGACGGTTGAGTTTCAAGAAACTTCATTTTCTATGATTCCTCGGGTAATCGCGACGAGAACTGATAAGCAATACGGGCATATTGATTTAGCTAAGAATTTGATCATTATCGGTCAAAACTTATCAGATCTGAGCTTTAGACTTTCAGAGGAACGGAGAGCGCTACTTGCTCGCAAGTTCGAAGGACGGCGTAAAAATCGTACAGCGGACGCTGTCAAATCAAACCGGCTGGATAAACAACGCCGAGAATCTGCAATCCTAGGAGCAGTTAAAAACTTTCGAGAGGCTGACTATCTAACGAAAACTTCGAACAGGCTAAATTGCGCAAAATTGGCTCGGGACGTGGCCAAAATTGATCCGTTTGGTTCGACTAAGTCCGGGATGGGAACGCGAGCTATCACGAAATTTTTGAGAGATTCGCAAACACGGCTCGTCTTCAAATCCTGAAAAACCCACAATACGTCGTTGTTGTGGCGTATCTGAACTCAAATTTCTGACTAACATTAGGCGGCATCGAAACGAGTCAGAAAGGATTCAGAACGTGCCAAATCTATTTGAGAAAAACCGAACTTACGTTCTCGGCGACCCGGAACTTGATGTTCTAGGAACCCGCGAAAAACTCGCACAATGGCGACATCGTCGCGTTGGTCCACCCTGGGTCAAGATTGGGCGCAAGGTGGCCTACCTAGGCGCTGATCTAAACACCTGGATCGCCGCGCAACGCACAGATCCAAACAGTGAGGCCACTTAATGAAAAACCCCAACTCCGCTCGCGGGGCCAGGGCTTTTCTTGTGACATTGGATGCCACCTTCACAAGTTCGTCCGGTATCACAGATTCCCCCCCCTCAGAACCAAAAAATGAAACCCGCTATCGCTGGTGCCCTTTCAGTCATGCTGTTGAACGCGTCAGAACTCGACATGGAACGATCGTTTATGACTAGGCGGTGGCACCATGGGTAAAAGCAATCGGAAATCGGAGGGGCAGTATGTGCCCCTCCCCTACTCACAACTCAAAAGTCCGGCCTGGCGATCTCTTAGCGGCGCGGCGATCAAGGTCTGGTTGGAGCTGCACACACGCTATCACGGCGGCAACAACGGACGTCTGACGCTTTCCTATGCAGAGGCCGCCAAAAACCTCGGCATGGGCAAGGCGACCGTCCATCGCGCTTACAACGAGCTCGTCGAGAGCGGCTTTCTTGCTTTGGAAAAGGAAGGCGACTGGTACGGCCGCCTCGCCCATGAATGGCGACTGACGACGAAACCCATGCAACAAGTGCGAGGCAGGGTCGCGGCGACCAACGATTGGCAAAATTTCAGGTAAAAAAACAGAACGCGGTTCTAAATCGGAACCGTCGGCCCCTTCTGTGGATCCGTTTCAGAACCCAAAGCCCGTTACTGGTTCCGTTTCAGAACCCGTCAGAGCCAGTTCAAGCCGATCCTTCGGTTCTAAATCGGAACACTAATATTAACCACTCCCCTACAGAGCAGCAGAAGCTAGCCTAAGATGTAGAAAAATAGGTGGACAAAAAAAGTAAGCCAAAGAAAAACAAGCTTGGCGTGTCCTCAAAAAGGCACACCCGAGGTCGACCAGGACGTCACTCTATCGCAGGAAGATTCATTCCGCAAAGTCTTTGGAACGTCTTCTCCGGAAATGGCGGGTGCCTTGTTGGGTCATTGCTTGAAGGTGCTGCACGGGAACGAAAGGAGTGACGATAGTCCGGGCGGCGGCGAGCGGATATTCATGCTGTCAGCGGTCGCAGAAATCAATTCGCGAAACACTTTCGAACGCATGCTTGCCGCCCAGATGGCGGCGACACATGTTGCGATGATCCGGACCGGGCAATGGCTTTCCGGCAGTGATCGGCTGGACCAAGCGCAAACACATCAAAACGGTTACGCCAAGCTCGCACGCGCCTACGTGGCTCAGATGGAAGCCTTGAGAAAACACCGCAACGGCGGCAAGCAAACCGTGACGGTACAGCACGTGAACGTCCAAGACGGGGGACAAGCGATTGTGGGCAATGTAGGCGACCAGGGGAGGGTCAGAGATGAAAAGTGACGCCAACCCCATGCAAAGGGCGCATGCGGCTCCACGATGCACTGCACGCTCCAAGCGCTCCGGTGTTCTATGCAAAAATCCCGCCGTTCGCGGCTGGCGCGTCTGTAGGATGCATGGCGCTGGTGGTGGCCACGAGGCGGGAGAGGCCAACCCCGCCTACGAGCATGGGCTGAGGTCGCGGGAATGGGTGGAATGGAGGAAAGAAATTTCTGAGTTAGTTCGCGGCAGCTGAGCCGGTGACTTAGGGTCAGGAACCATAAACGGAGAAGGTCGCGGATGTCTGCTGCTACGGTTAACGGACGCTCGGCGGATTGGGCTTAAGGTCTGCTGTGCGGGACGAACTGAGCTTTCGCTGCGGTGGCGCCAATGGCGGCTTTGCGGTGGCCTCCTCCTAGTACAGACGATAGAAACCGGGTATAAGAGGCTGCAAACTGGTTCTTCGAAATGTCACTTGTCGATAAACTATCCCAATCGCCTCAACCAGAGCTGACTTACTGCGTTGGAATTGATCCTGAACCTCAAACGCTGGCTGCATGGGGGTTGGAAGACAGCATCAAGGGTGCGCGCTCCTTTGGAAGCAAAGGGTGGCCGGGCGAACTTCATCCGGTCGCCCTATTGATGCCCTTCTAGGAGATCACACTTCTATGAAAACCGGCGTAGTAATAGAAGCCCAGACATAAGCAAAACAATACCCGCCGGCAAAGGCACCTCAGAGATTGTCATATTTGAGACGGTACCCCTCGCAAATTGATGAACGAATGGGCCTTGAAACGCAAAATCGTCTTCCCAATACAATTCGCCATCTGAAAAATTCCAGATATTCGAAGGTACGCCGAAAACGACTCCGGTCAATTTGATAGAAAAACTTTCAGTCTGCTGACCACTCGTAATGAAATCACAGAGCGGTCCGGAAACGCATTCCACAAATGGATCTTCGTCCGCTGCACTTGGATCAAATAATTTGTAACCCGCTATCAGCTTCATCTGCCCCGACTTTTGGGCAGATGCCAAGCGGTGCTCAGCTAAAACAATCGGATCAGTAACCTCGTCAAGCGCCGAACCCGCAAGACCACCTAATTCGTCAATTTCGTAGTCAAACGAAAACATTACGCTAGAAGCATGAGCCGGCAAGGCAAGAAAAAAACACAAACGGCAAAAGCAAAACGCATAGATAAACCCTCCAAAAACTACCAGATGTGAATACAAAAGACACCACACACTTAATGAAAAAAAGTGTAAACGACCGCCTACCTGGAGACAAGTAGAACATTTCCAGAGCTTCACGTAAACGGCACAAACTATCTCATCCTGCCATCGGTGAAATACTCATGACTGTTGCACCGCCTGCCTGACCCTTTGCTTTCAACGCTAGATCGGTGTGCATAAATCAGGCTCAGAAATTGGCACTAGTTGCTAGGATTTCTACATGATGATGATCGGTTTTGCCCGCGTCTCGACAACCAATCAAAAACTCGACCGACAGATCGGCGTACCTCGATCAGAGAATTGCGACACCATCTTCTGTGAGAAGGCCAGCGCCAAGTCGATCAAGGGACGCTCAGAATTGGCGAAGTTTACAAGTGAGTAATGGGATGTACTGGCTGTTTCCCCCAGCAGTTTACATATGAGCGACTTCCAGAGCAGATGCGATCAAAGACCTTGCGAACAACAGCCGGTACATACATGGGCTCGAAGGAGACATCCGACGCTTTCGGTCGGGCTTTTTGGCTGTAAAACAGCGTCCAAGGGCGGCTTTGCAGGACTTTGCTGCCGTTGGCGTCACACGGTTCAAAGTCCGCTTCGACTATTTCCATATCGTTGTAAGGTGAGCGAAAAGGATCGACGCTTGTGACCACCATCGTTTTCATCGCAGTCTTGCTGGCAGCTCTCCTGCACGCGATTTGGAACTCGCTCGTAAAAGGTGGCCGTGACAAGTATTTGAACATGTCGGCGGTCGCGTTCGGCTACGTCCCGATCTCGGCAGTCTCACTTCTCATTGTGCCCTTTCCGGCAATCGAAAGTTGGCCCTACATCGTGAGCAGCATGTTTCTTCACGCAGGCTATATGGCGTTCTTACTCCGCTCCTATCATCATGGCGATCTGACGCAGACCTATCCGATTGCCCGTGGCTCGGCCCCTTTGATGGTGGCCGTCGTGTCGGTGTTTGTGCTGGGCGTGTCGCTGAGTTCCTTCGAAATGCTCTCGCTGCTCTTTATCGGCGCTGGCATCATGAGCCTATCGCTTGTCCGAAGAGAGAGCGGATTGCGCAATACCCATGCGGTGCAGTTGGCCCTGATCACGGGGGCATTCATAGCGGCCTATTCTATCAATGACGGGTTGGGCGTGCGCCTCTCCGGCTCACCTGTCGGTTACTTTGCTGCAACGGCATTGGGTGTTGCAGCGATCTGGGGGATAGGGACTGCTTGTGTCAGGCCGGACGCCTTCCGAGCAGTGGCAACGAAAGCCAGAGGGACTTTTCTAATCGGTGGCAACGCATCTTTCATTGCCTATGTCCTGGTCGTCTGGGCCTTTACCCAAGCACCCATTGCGCTGGTAAGTGCTCTGCGCGAAACAAGCATTATCTTTGCGCTGTTGATCGGCGTCGGCTTTCTCAAAGAGAAACTTGATCTGGCCAAGGTCGCATCGACGTTCATGACGTTGATTGGCGTCGTGCTACTGCGACTGGCGAAATAGGAGCTGACATGAAGATACTGGCCTTTAGCGACATCCATAAGGATACCGGTTTTGCGCGGAAGCTTGTCGATGCCAGCAGCGACGCGGACGTGTTGATCGGTGCGGGTGACTTTGCCACTCGTGGCGAGGGCGCGTCGGGCGTATTGACGATCCTCGGCGCGATCAAGGTTCCCACAATCATCGTATCTGGCAATCACGACAGCGCAGAAGAACTGGAGAACTTCTGCCAAGACTGGACGCATGGTCATTTTCTGCAAGGCAACGGCGTGTCGTTTGACGGCGTGTCGTTTTTCGGACTTGGCAGGGAAATCCCTCGCTTCAACCATTCACCGTGGAATGAATTCATGGGCGAGGACGAGGCGCAATCGATCCTGGAGAAGGCCGATCCCTATAATGTTCTCGTCACACATACACCGCCACACGGCCACGTGGATACCGAGGTAGATGAAGACCACAACGGCGATCATGACGGCAGTGAAGCGATTCTGCGGGCTATCGAGAAGCGGCAACCGGTGCTGCATCTTTGCGGGCACATGCACGATTGTTGGGGGCAGAAGAGTTCCGTTGGGAAGACGTCGATCCACAACCTCGGACCGACACTAAACTGGTTTACGATCTAAATTTCTTCAGGGCCAGAAGCATAAAGTTGACATACCGAGACACATTTTTAGCTATCCTTGCCGCCCTGATTTGGGGGGCAACATTTCCGATTTCCGCTGTTGCGCTCGAAGATACGCCGCCAATATTCTTTACGTTTCTCCGCTTTTTGTGTGCGGCCGCCTTCATCTTTCTGGTTCCGCGCCCGAAGATCGTGTGGAGGAAATTGATGGTTTTAGGCTTGCTGCTCGGAGCTGGTCAGTACGGGTTCATGTTTGTCGCAATGTCCCAAGATATGCCCGCCGGGATGGCTGCGGTGCTCGTTCATACGCAGGCGATTTTCACGGTGCTGATCGCCATTGTGTTTCTGAATGAGTTACCGACAATCCGAACCTATCTCACACTGGCGATGGCATCAGCAGGGCTCGCATGTCTGCTCCTTGGCCGAGCTCAGGGCGGAGCTTTGCTAGGGTTTGCATTTATGATCATTGCAGCGCTTTGTGGCGCGTCTCTTCCAATGACAACGCACCACAAGTCAGGCCGGGCAGATCAAGTGCGCTTGGCCCTTTTGGTGTACTGATCGGAGCATCCGCCATTGCGCCAGCGTGACCGAGTTGCAACCAAAGTTGAGCGCCATCCGTTGCACCTGCGCGGGCGAGCCGTTTGAGCTGATCGTAGTCTGAATGGTCGCCCACGATTAGGTTGCCGGGTTTTTCGGCATAGTTGGGCGTGGCCTGAACCTCTCCGATGATCGACAACCCAAGGCCACCTTTGGCCCAACGTTCATAAAGGTTGATCTGGTCGTTTGTCGGATTGCCAACACCGTCGCCCAGCGAGTCAGACATCGCTGATTTGGCTATTCGGTTTTTGAGTTTGGAACCGCAGGGCAGCGTTAGTGTTTGGTTGAGGGGGGAAGAATGAATTTGGTCCATGGAGCACTCTGTCTTTTTTCAGGAATGATACGCAAAAGCGGCCATTCGTGCAAAGCGCAGCATCCGGTAAATTGGGCTCATCACCGTCATTCGCCGCGCCTTTGACCAACGGTTGGTCTTAGCAAGAGCTTACTTTCGCTGACCGCGCGTGAGCTGGCAAGACGCCGACGACACGGGCTTTCGTAGCGATTGCGCCAACGGCTGCTGTAAGAACATCGCGGTCTTTCGGGTTATCTGTTCATTGCGCAGGTTTCGGGTCGATAACATTGCGTCGGATACATATCGCATAACCGAAAATGCAGGAGTTTCCGTTGTCTACAGTTCATCGTCTTACAGGTGCGGCATATGGCACTCACTTTGCCGACCAGATCGCACTTGTGGCTGTCCCCTTGGTGGCCGCTTTGGTCTTTGGCGCTTCGCCGGAACTCATCGGTATTCTCGTTGCCTGCCAATCAATGGCACGCCTCATTGGTTCGATTCCATTCGGCATTCTGGTTGATCAACAGCAACTTCGTACACTCGCAATTACATCTGCGCTGGCCTCTTTCGTTGGATTTGGAGGTGCTGCGTTGAGTACAGTTTTTGGCTCGGTCATTTGGTTTGGCGCTGCGATAACCCTCGCGGGCTTCGGCGTCGTCTTGTTTGGTCTGACGGCACTGTCGATTCTGCCCCGAGCAGTTCCGCCGACCGCTTTGGCAAAGGCGAATGCCGCCATCGAGATACCACGCGCACTCTGCTCGTTCGCGGTCCCCTTGGTGATCGGGGTTGCCGTGAGCGATGTCCCTGCTTGGTCGATTTTCAGTGCAGCCTGTCTAGGCTCGCTTTGCGCCTTGGGTCTGACCGCAACGCTGCCAAAGTTCGAAGTCACTCCAAAGCAGCAAATGTCCGTTTTCTCGGGCATTCTCGAAGGTGGAAGATACGTCCTTCAGCATCGACTTTTGCTTCCTATCTCGCTCTGCTCGGTCTTCTGGAACCTCGCATTTGCAGCCCTGTTGGTCGTTCTCGTTTCCGTCATTCAAGACGCCTTCAGGTTTGCTCCCGGTTCTTTCGGTTTCTCCCTGTCAGCCTTTGGATTGGCGGCTGTACTTGGATCATGGCTCGCTGGACGGCTTGCCGATCGTATTTCGCCCGCTTTCGTCCTGTTGTTAGGCCCCGGTAGTTCCATTGTTGCATCAGGCGGCTTGATAATGGTTGGACCAGATACATCCGAAGTCTGGCTTTATGCCTGCTTCTTTTTGCTTGGCTTTGGCCCGTCGATGTGGCTCATCGCGCAAAATTCTGTGCGGCAACTCGTTACGCCATCCGAGATGCTTGGGCGGGTCAACGCCGTAATCCAAACAGCGATTTATGGCATCAGACCGCTTGGTGCACTGGTTGGCGGTTTCATCGCTGGAACTCTTGGGCCTCAGGCGGGGCTTATCTTTGTCGTTATCGCCTACGCGCTGTCCTTTCTGGTGACGGTTTTAAGTGACCTGCGATCCGTGCGAAGCTATGGGGCACTCAACCATAATAAGCCAATATAGATCGTGCAGTATTTGAGATCGTAGTCGTTTTTTTAGAACGGCCTCTCTCAGTGCAGCTTCAGAGCCGAATTTCATGCACATCGCACCAATGGTCGAAGATGCTCTCCCGACATCTTCGCAGCGGGGAACACCAGTGCATAGTTCGGAAAACAGCGCCGTTCGCCGCGTTACGTACGAACTCGACAGTCGCGGAAAAATCTACCGTTCAAACTAATTGACTGCGTTTTCTTACAATGGTAGGCATAACACCGATCAAACTTGTCGGAGTTTAAATGGCACACTTTGGAAGAGCCGTAGAGTACGGGTTGCACGTCTTGGTGACTCTGGCTTCGGCGCGAAAAGACGGAGAGTTTTCCGCGAAAGATCTGGCCGAATTCCACGGCGTCCCCCCAGAATATCTCGCCAAGACGCTTGCTGCGCTTTGCAAAAGTGGAATTGTCGAGGCGGTTGAAGGGTTTCGAGGCGGCTACCGATTGCATCGGGCACCGGGTGATATCTCGTTCCTAGATGTGGTCGATGCAATCGAAGGGCCCAACAAGAGATTCTTTGAGTGCAAGGAAGTGCGGCAGCGATGTGTGATCAATCAAGGGTCAGAGTCAAGCCTGGCCGCGTCCGGCGTGTGCGCGATACACGCGGTCATGATCGGGGCCGAAAAGAGGATGCGAGAATTTCTTGCGTCGAAGACAATTGATGAGGTTGCAAACAGTTTGGAGCGAAAGCGTCCACACGAGCTCAAGGTTGCCGCAGACGAATGGCTCAACTCTCGGTCTAGCTCCAAAAGATTGCGAACTAAATAGGGCTTTTGAATATACTTAACAGGAAATGGAAACCCTATGGCATCAAAATCAATTGTAGTGGCTGGAGGTGGTTTTGCTGGAGTCTGGGCGGCAGCAGCGGCAGCCAGGGTGCGCCAAGATGCAGGTTTAGACGAAAACGATATTCGTATCTCACTGATCTCGAAAGGCCCGTTTCTAGAAATCCGCCCACGCCTCTACGAGGCCTCTCCAGACACAATGAAGATTTCATTGAAGGACATACTTGGACCTGCAATGGTCGAGGATAGAATCTGCGAAATAGTAGAAATAGAAACCAACACTTCCAAGCCAAAGATCACACTTAAGGGCGGCGAAACAATTGAGGCCGATCAGCTTGTGCTCGCTACAGGAAGTCAACTTGTTCGGCCGATCCAGAAGAGCATTAAGAGAATTCTATTTGATATTGATACTGTCGACGCCGCCACACAACTCGATGACCATATTAAGTCGCTTGCAAACAGCACCCAGGAAGGCCAGTGGACCGTTGTTGTCGTTGGGTCAGGGTTCACGGGAACGGAACTTGCGACCGAACTCCCGTCAAAGCTCCGGGCGGCAGGCGCTCCAGAGGATGAATTCCGGGTGGTGATGGTTGAAAGATCTGACGCCATTGCGCCCGAACTAGGTGCTACAATGCGTCCGACTATTCTCGACGCATTCGACAATTTCAATATCGAACTCAAGTTGAGCTCCACAGTGGAGTCTGCAGATAGCAATTGTGTCTTACTTTCCAATGGAGACGTCATCGCAAGTCAGACACTGGTTTGGACCGCCGGCATGCGTGCCAGTCCGCTTGCTACTGCGATCGGTGCAAACGTGGACGAACTTGGTCGGCTAAGAGTGGACAGGTTTCTAGCAGTCGATGGGGTAGCAAATACATTTGCGGCAGGAGATGTAGCTACCGCTGATGCTGATAATGGCCATTGCACACTGCAATCTTGTCAGCATGCTCAGATGCTGGGACGATTTGCTGGCTACAATGCCGCGACCAAATTAGTTGGTGGGGAACCAATGGCATATTCCCAACCGTTTTATGTTACGTGCCTGGATCTTGGTGAATACGGAGCGCTTTTGTCATACGGCTGGGACAGAAAAGTTGTTCGTACTGGCAAAGATGCAAAGAAAATCAAAGAGCTGATCAATCAGCGATTGATTTATCCACCACAAAATGATGCATCCGCTTTGCTCGCAGCAGCTGCACCAATGGTCAGAGAAGCAGAAGACGGCATTCAACGCCTGCTCTCGGCCTAGCAAAGATCCGGCTCAAACAAACTAATCTTACTTCAATCCAACAGGAGGAAGAAATGGGTTTCGTTAAGAATAAAAATAGGCTTGCAGCAATACTGCTGGCTTTCAGCTGTCTATCTTCAGGGGTACTGTCAGATAAAACCGGCTTGAGGTGTGCAGGGCGGTTTTGTAGCTTCGCTGGATGACAAAATCCAACCCATTCCGCCATTTTAAGACCAACCCAGAGATCATTCGCCTGGCCGTGATGCTTTACATCCGTTTTCCACATCGCACCAATGGTCGAAGATGCTCTCCCGACACCTTCGCAGCGGGGAACACCAGTGCATAGTTCGGAAAACAGCGCCGTTCGCCGCGTTACGTACGAACTCGACAGTCGCGGAAAAATCTACCGTTCAAACTAACGGCATCTTTTCAGCTTTCAAAACGCGGTTAGAAAATATAGATAGACTGATATGTCTATTACTCTCCATCGTTCAGAAGCTGCCCGAGATCGGCTTATTGAGACAGCCCGCCGCCTGTTCACCCAACACGGCGTGCCGCATGTCGGGATAAATCGCGTAATCGAAGAGGCGGGGATCGCCCGAATGACGCTCTACAATCACTTCGCGTCGAAAGACGATCTGGTTGCAGCGGCGTTTGAGCAGGAAGTCGAGCTTAGGCGGCAATCAATCTCGGCTGTACAAGATGGGTTGGAAGGGTCCTTCGAGAAGGTTTTGGCGCTCTTCGTCGTTGCACTTGAACTCGCGGGTCTGAAGGGTTTCAGGGGCTGCGCATTCGTGAACCTCGCTATCGAAGCGGCAGCGCCCGACAGCGCGTTGCACAGCCTCGCCAAAGCGCACAAGGACTGGATACTCGAGAATATCAGGGGGCATCTACACGCAGGGCCGTTTTCCGACCCAGAAACGCTCGCCCGCCAAATCCTCGTCCTGTGGGATGGCGGCATCGTTGGAGCCTACGTACACCAGACGGACGCGCCAATTCATGCGGCACGTGACGCCGCGCGGGCCTTGATGCGGAGCGCGGCGCAGTGATCGCGCGGAAATGGCTGATTGTTCTGGGTCTTGCTCTTGGTGTTTGTGTATCCAACGGCTTTGCGCGTTTCGCCTACGGGTTAATCTTGCCTGCAATGCGTGAAGATCAGGGCTGGACCTATGCCGAGGCCGGATGGATCAACACGGCCAATACACTCGGTTATCTCGCCGGGGCGCTTTTGACCCTCGCATTGATCAAGCGATTGCCTGCCACGCGCCTGTTCGTCATCGGTATGATCGGCACCAGCGCGAGCCTGTTGCTATCCGGGCTGACCGAAAACTTCGCACTCCTGACGCTCTGGCGCATCACAGCGGGGATCGCGGGCGCGCCGGTCTTCATTTCGGGCGGCCTGCTGGCGGCCCGGTTATTCCCGGATCCGCAACGCACCGCGCTGGCGATTGCACTCTATTTTGGGGGCGGAGGCATCGGAATGGTTCTCAGTGGCGCGACACTGCCGATGCTCTTTGCGGTGCAAGGTGCTGAGGCTTGGCCAATTTCGTGGATCGCCCTCGGTTTGGCGAGCGCGGTCTTTACCACTCTGTCAATTATCGCCACGCGCCATCTTGATGACTCAACCTCGACCGATGCAAGGGCCAACGACGCAACCGCGTTGCCCATGCACTTGCCGATCCGGCGCATGTCCTTCGCCCTCATAGGTTATGGTTTATTCGCGACCGGCTACATCGTCTACGTGACGTTTCTAGTCGCATGGATGCGCGACATTGATGCGGGGCCGGGGCTGGTCTCACTGACATGGATCATCATCGGCCTGGGGATTATCGTGTCGCCCTTTGCTTGGCGACGCGTACTGGCACGGTTCGACAACGGCGTTCCGCTGGCGCTTGCCACCGGCGTTACGGCTCTTGGCACGCTTTTGCCACTCGGCCTGTCAGGCATGTTCGGTCTGACCATTTCGGCTGCCCTGTTCGGGGTCGCCGTCTTCATCGCGCGCGCTTCCGTTACCGCATTTTCTCGTAAGAACCTCACGCCGGATCTGCAGGGCAGCGCAGTTGCGCTATTCACAACAGTGTTCGCAATAGGGCAGACTATTGGCCCCGTCGCGGCCGGAGCCATCGGAGATGCGTTCGGGACGATTGAACAGGGCCTATTGGCAGCCGGCGTAGTCCTTGCGGTTGGCGCAGTTGTAGCGCTTGGACAGGCACCCGCTTGACGACAGCAGTCCTTCTCTGCGCGGGGCCTGAGCCGATAAGATGCAGGACTTTTCTGCCATTCACAGAGTTCGCATCAATGTCCGGTTTAGGTAGTGGTTTCACCGTGTCGCATTCTGCTAAAGACTGATAACTGCGGATTATGACCAGCCGCCGCTCCATTTTCGCACATCTCCTTCTTGTCTTTGCCTGTCTTGCGTGGGGCGGCTCCTATGCAGTTGGTCGATTTGGCTTAAGCGAAGGATCAGCCTTGTGGCTCACTCTTTGGCGGTGGGGTCCGGGGGCTATTCTGTTTGCAGTCTATCTGTTGTTCAAGTGGGACCAGCATGGGTCGATCATTCAAGCCAACCTGTCGCGTCTGACGTTGATTTCAGCATTGGGCGTCGTCATCTATCCAGCCACGTTGTTTATGGCCGTCTCCGAAACCACCGCCTTAAACGCATCCCTCTATCTGTCAGTCACGCCGGTCCTGATCGTGCTGATCTCATCCGTTGTCTGGAAAGAACGGATCGGTCCAATCGGTGCAGCGTCAGTGTTGCTTGGTCTGCTTGGCGCAATTGTTTTGGTATTCAGAGGGAGTCTCGATGCCTTCTTCGCGTTCCAAATCGCCAGCAATGATATTTGGGCAATCGTTTCCGCGCTTGCATGGGCGGGATATTGCGTTTCGCTGCCTTTGAAGCCTTCGGGCCTAAGCGAAGTGTCATTTCTTGCAGTGCTGGTAGTGATCGGCAGCGTGGTGTTGGCAGTATTAGCGGTCGGGACTGGCGGCACTGTTCCGATGCCCGATACCACCGTTGTGGCATGGTCGATGGTCTACTTCGCGTTGTTCCCGTCCATTCTTGCGTTTCTGGCTTGGAACTGGGGAACAACGAAGGTCGGACCATCTAAAGCTGCCCCTTACAACAACCTTGTCCCATTCTTTGGCGGTGCGCTTGGCGTTCTTCTTCTAGGCGAGACGATTGAAACCTACCATCTGTGGGGCGGCGGTTTGGTTATTCTCGGGTTGGTCTTAAACAGTATGCGCCGTTGAAAGCAGTCATTTATGGGCCGCGCAGCATCCGGTAAATTGGGTTCTCACCGTCATTCGCCGCACAAGTGACGAACGGTTGGTCTTTCCAAGAACCACCTTTCGCTGCAGGTCACGTTAACTGGTAAAATGCGGACCAAGCCGCCCTTCGCTGCACTTGCGCCAACGTCCGGTTCCGCGAAACGACACTGCCAATTGCCACCTGTAACCGTCCCGTCTACGCTCAACCCCATGCTGATAAACCGCATCGCATCAGACGCCGTTCTCAACCAAGCCTATGAGTGGCTCTGTCATCGGCGCAAAGACTATGGTGCGAATGCTGATGTCTGGAACTTCCGGCGGAACTGGCAGGCAGCGAAGGCACGATTAAGGGCCGACCTAATTGCAGGCACATACCGCTTCGATGTGCTGGACCGTGTCACCCTGAAAGACGGCTCAATCATCTCTCTATGGTCATCACGCGATGCGCTGGTCCTCAAGGCGATGACTCTGTGTTTGGAGGCCGTCCTGCCCGTCAGCACCACTTGCACCCACATACGCGGCCACGGCGGCGCGAAGGAAGCCATTCGGCAGGTCCATGCCAACCTACCAAAGAACGCCCATGTGTTTCGCACGGACGTCAAATCCTACTATGCCAGCATCGAACACCAGTTGCTGTTGGATCGATTGGCTGCACATGTCTCAGACTGGACCGTGATGAGCCTGCTGTCCCAGTACATGCGGCGCACCATCTGTGATGGCGGCAACTTCATCGACATTGAACAGGGCATCTCACTTGGTTGTCCACTCAGCCCGCTGATGGCAGCGTTTTTCCTGCATGAGTTGGATCAGGCCTTTGAGCAATCCGAGGTGTTCTACGTGCGGTTCATGGATGACAGCCTCATCCTTGCCCCCACACGCTGGAAACTGCGCCGTGCAGTGGCCACTCTCAACGGTGTCCTGTCAGAACTCAGATTAGAAAAGCACCCAGACAAAACCTACGTCGGGCGCATTGCGCGTGGGTTTGACTTTCTGGGGTATCACTTCGTGGATGGCGCACTTCGCGCAGCCCACAAGACGACCCGCAAGATGTATGAGACGGCGGTCCGGCTTTATGAGCAAAAGGGGCATCGGGATAACCCGACGCCCCTTGGACAGTATCTCACACGCTGGAACGCATGGTTCCGGGGTGGTCTAAGCGGTATAGAGCTACGCGGCGCGTTTCTTCCGGCGCTTGAGGGCAGCAACTCCACCGAGACCGGAGAGAAGAAGCAAGCCGCCAGCGGGTAGAGGGACGGCGGAAACGGGTGAAATCGTGAAAGTCCCGACGCCTAATCGGGCGGCAGCCGCCGACGATACTACCTCCGACCGAAACCCAGTCTCAATAAAAATGTTCGTTAGGTCCGTGCCAGAAACGGGGTCGAACACGACTCCGTCGTCGAAGTCAATTCTGAAATTGGCGGTAATCAAATCCCCGCCCTCAAACCTGAATGAGTTACGTTCGGCGTCGGTAGTGCGGACCGTTGAAAACGTCGAAGGTTCAAAAAACAGGTCGAAACTAGTAGCGGATGAATCACCGTCAGCATCATCAAGACCAAAAAAAGTCCCAGTCGCTCCGCGGAACTCAAAATCAAGGTTAATAGGTGCAGCGAAGCCGGTGGTTGCCGTTGCCATCGATAGGCATAATGCAGCCGCAAGTGTCTTAAGTGTCATAGTATTCATCCCTCTAAAAAACGGAGGGACCCAATACGGAAACCCTCAAACAAAACATGCGCCTTAACACAAAGGCACCCTAACGCACCGCAAGCTGCTCACCTAACGAAAAAAAAAGCCAAAGTTGGCCAAAATAGAGGAAAGTTGGCGGCGCGTGTACCATATTGGAGGTGAAAATGGAGCTTACCTGTCCTTCCTTCGATGTAATCAGAAGGGGTTGGTCGGGATTGTTTCCAAAGCGACACCAATGAGGCGAGACCCGAGGGCGAATCGTTGCGAATCAGATGTTCGTTCCGAAAGCGGACACTCGGGCGAAGTGCAGCATCGGTTAAAGAGGGCTCTTCGGGAACCTTCGCCGCGCCCTGCTCGAACGGCCGCAAAATGGAACAGGATCGTCGGATGTCATACTTTACCTCATGTCTACAGCCCCTATCAGGCAACGTTCTGCAGCTTTTGAACCTTGATGTCATCTTCATGCTGCCGAGCCTGCGCCAATTCATAGCTGGTTTGCATGCGGAGCAGTGTATCGGCCTTGACGCCAAACGCCTTCTCGAAACGGATAGCCATCTCGGCTGACAGCCCGGCATTGCCATTAAGCAAAGTGCTTAAAGCCTGCCGTGAAACGCCAAAGTGATCGGCGAGATCCTTCACGCTGATAGACGCAGGCTCAACAATCTCCGTCTTGAGCCAATCGCCGACATGAACCGTCAAAGACGGATGCATTTCAAGAGCCATGATAGTCCTCCAATTCCATATCTGTGAGAGCGCCCTCTTCGTTCACCCGAAACGTCAGTCGCCAGTTCCTTGTCACCGTCATCGACCAGGTTCCCTTCCGATCGCCGGTCAGCTGGTGCAGGCCGTAATTGGGAGGCGTTCCCAACTCTTCCAGATCCGTAGCGGCATCAATAAAGGCCAGCATTTTTCGCAATCTGCCCGTGTCACCCACGAGACCTTTCGGGTTTCCCGTCTCGAAGAACCGACGAAGCCCCTTGTGGCCAATACTCTCAACCTTCATCGCAATCTCCTACCTTACAGCGTTGAGTATGTCAAGCGTCACGCGACACATGTCACGCACTCGCCGCACCCATCCGGCCATAGAAACTGCGATCAAGATGCAGCTCGCCGATCTGGGCTTTTTCGACCATACCCCGCAGATAGCCGCCCGGCGATGACACCTCGCCAGCGGAATGCTTGTCGTAGATCAACGCAATCGCTGCGGCCGCAATTTCCGGCCCAAGAGCCTTTTGAGCCACGTTCCAAGCATGTTCGGAGATCCCGACCATCGGTCTGATCCGGGCGGCCGCCCGATGGATTCCGTTCCAATCGCGAATGTATCCTTCGAGACCACGGGCCATCTCACCAAACTCCGGGCAGGTTGCCATCAGCATCGGCACATCAATATCAGACCGCCGTTTTCTGGTTTGAGTACTCCATTCACCCTCAAGATCCACGTCCTCAGGTCTTTCAACCGGCGGCTCGGGTGGGTTTTCTGGCGGTGCGCTGCCCGCGTGCTTTGTTTCAAAGCGGTTACTAATTACAGGATTAGGTTGATTTGTAGTTGGTATGTGGGTGCCGTTTTCCGCACCCTTGGGTCTAGTATTTGAATGAAGAGAAACGACATTAGGGTCTGTTTCAACAACTGCGATGCCAGTGGATTCTGCATCGGATTGATCTGGCCAATCAAAAGCTGCTTCGAAGGCGGCCTCAACGCGCTGCTGGAGAGCCTTGAACCAGTCTACGAGGTCCAAGAGCTTTTCAGGCCCTGTGGTGCGCTTAGGGAGCAGCTCCAGCAGTGAGCCAAACTCATCCTGCAGGTCCCGCCACGGTCCTCTCAGGCCGCTCTCAAGCGCCTTTTCAATCTTCGCACGGATCACACGACGTGTGACGGTGATTGAATTGCGCAAAGACTTACAGAATTGCCGTTGCTCTTGGAGATGAGCGTGAAGAGCTTCAAACTCCTCTGCTCGGGCCGCTAGAGGCGCGAGATCGAAGCCATAGGCGTCAAGAATGTGCCCATCCTGGTCGCGAACGCCGTAGCGCTTCCCGTTCGGGCTGTCCTTCATCCAGATAATACCTGCTTCGCAGAGCCTGCGGACATGTGCGCGCAGCGTCGTCAGGGAAAAACCTGTCTGCTCCATCAGGAAATTATTGGACGGCCAGACGATAGGCCGCCTGCCCTGCTCCCAGTCCTGCGGCTGCGTCACAGCGCCAAAAGTGTCCAGAAGCAAAAGGTCCTGTGACTTTAAGCCGATGGCGGCCGCAACCTTTTTAGCCGCAACAATTGCCTGTGTTTTGGGTATAGATAACTGTTCACCGGCTTGTGCGTGCTTTTCAGCGACCACAAGGCCCGGTGTCGGCTTGCGCCAACCTGTATGTGTCATGAGTGTTGTTTCACCTCCATCAGTTGAATGAAGACAAAAGAAATCCGTTCACCGAATCGGTGTTAAGTTGACATCGATATGCGGAGTGACTAACTAAGAAGCTGCAAAACACACTTAGAATAGCTCTCATGCCGCAAGGTTTGGGGGCTTTTCTTTTGCCGTTAGATCACGTGACGTTCCTCTCTGCTCTTTGCCTCAATTTGAGTCGAGCGCCCTTCCCTGTCGTTGCAGGTGAGCGTTTCATTTCTTCGACCCGTGTTCTTCAAGATAAGTTGCGATGACATCGCCAAGCCCTTCGAGGGCCTTCTTATCCAAATTCATTCCAGCCGCGCTAACGGACAGTTTCCCGCCTTGTGTCGCGACTGATAGCTTCCTCGTCCCAATTGACCTCGTAACGATCAGCTTCTTCGGTTTTGGGGATGCTTTTGTTTTTACAGGCTCGCCGTCGGCGAGGTTCGCTACAGCCTTCTGAAGCTCCGGAAAGCTTAGGTCGTAGGCGTTCTTGAATTTATTCAAGATTTGAAGCCGGTCTCTGAAGACTGCCCTGCCGCGGGACACGACACTCTCGTGCACACCTATGCGGTTTGCAAAGGACACTGCTGTGACTCGGTCCTCCGTTGAACTTGCCTTTAGGTTTTCAAACATCTCGCCGATCGAAAGAAGACGCTCAAATGGACCTAGATTTTCCCGTTCTTCGTTCTCGCGGAACCGCATGAAAAGGAGTTCAAACTCTTCATTGTCAGAACCACGCTTGTCGGGTGATGCGAGCACAGCCCGTAAAGGTCTTCCGAGCTGTTCCGCAATCGCATGTCGCCTACGGCCGGTAATGAGCTCGAAATGAACACCATCCACATTTTCCGGATCACGTTGATCAGGCTTCCAATCTGGATCTGACGGCCACACCTGTATGGGAGTGTCCTGTCCGTTAGCTTCAATGCTGTTTCTTAACGACTCGAAAGCTTCCTTATCCTTCCAGTCTTCACGGCGATCCGAACCAAGCCGATCACGGACATCTTCAGGATTCAAACTCAGCTCATGGCGGCCTGCTAGGATGTCCTCTACGATCTTCTGGCGAGCTGCGCTTAACGCTGCCTTGTTTTGCTCAACCGCGCCTGCTTTCCAAGCACTACCAGCTCCACCAATGCGGGGTTTAGCGTCAACGTCAATTTGAGCCGCAGCCGTGGTTTGACCATGATCCGAAGCGGCGGTAGGTTGATCGGGCGCATCATCCTCAGACCCTTTATCTGCACCCTTTAAGAGTGAACGCTTGAGTTTCATGTGACATCCTCCCCATCTTCCTCGTAAAACTCATTTATCCAGCTTTCCGCGTAGCTACGCTCACGCCCTGGCCAAATCCGCGATACGATCGCATCATTGACGGCATCCGCATTCTTGATGAAACGCTCGATACCCTTCTTTTTACCGCTTGGCCAATCGCGTCCTATGTGATCGGTCAGCCATCAAGCTTCCAAGTGTACGCCATGCAGGAAGGTTCTAACCAGTTGGCGGTTACACCGTTGATTGCACACGGATTTTCCAACATTGTTGTGTCATTGGTTGGTGAAAGCCGACCACTCGTCTTTGAAGTGCGCACCAATTCTTTGAACACACATTACCGCCGAGACTTT
>JAOHEK010000037.1 GCA_028097405.1 Paracoccaceae bacterium
TGCCAAAGACGCGACCCGTTTGGCTTCACCAGAACAAATAGGCCTTCGAAGTCCGAAACCTTGTAGGCCTTCTCGCGCGGTTTGAGGTTTCGAATCTGAATATCTGACAGAGGCATCTCTGGGGGTATCACTATTTTGCTTCAAACGTGATACCCCCACAAACACCCCCAAACTGGGGGTATCGCACCGGACCCGACAAAACAGCATCGGACGACAAGGCACCGCAAACCGCTTATATACATGGGATTATCAGATGTCATTAAATTGTATCGAATGGTGAAATGGTGCCCCCACACGGACTCGAACCGCGGACCTACTGATTACAAATCGAGACGAGCATCATAATCATGGTCAATTCACGCCAATTCAGGGCGTACGAACCCATATAAACAAGGCAAAATACCTCCTACGGCTCACTCAGCATCACCCGAGTTAAGCCCAGAAACAGTACTCAGGACGGTATTTATCAATGACAATATTCAAGTTCACAGAGGCACGCGTGCGTGACCTCGAATTCGGTTCAGGCATCCACCGAGATACGGACGTCAAAGGCCTTCTATGCATCTGCCACAAGACAACAAAGACCTTTGCAGTGCAAGGAGACGTAAGGCGTCAAAAACGCCATGTCCGCACTGTGCGAATGAAAATTGGTCGAACAGATTTGGTTCGCTTGGGGGAAGCAAGGAATGAAGCCAGAAAACTCATGGCCACGATCCAATCTGGTATCGACCCCACGGCTGGACCCGAAGCAACTGGAATGACTTTAGAACAGGCCTTGGCCACGCATCTAAGCGAACGGGACCTGTCACCTGCATCAGTGAAAAACTATCAATATCACATGGACCAATATCTTGGTCGTCTTCGGCGCCGTGCCGTGGCTGACATATCGCGCCAAGACTGCCGAGAACTCTTGGACACGCTGACAAAGCGACACGGACGCACAACAGGCGGCTCTGTGATGCGAACAGTTCGAGCGATCATCAATACGGCCCGCAGACACGATGAGACAATCGAAGGCAATCCCGTCGATGCCATCCGCGTTCCTGCAACAGCAAGACGTCAGGTCGATGAATTGGACGTAGCAGCGTTTTGGGGCCAGACAGAAACATCATCAAATGTGATGCGTGATTTGCATCGGACGTTTCTGCTGACAGGGGCACGTCGCAGCTCTTTGTTGGGTGTGAAACGAGCCGACTTTGATCCTGAACGGGGAATTCTGACCTTCACCCATATGAAAGTCGGGGAAGCCTGGTCTTTCCCTACAGGTCGTTGGTTGACCAAGATGCTGACGGAAAGAATGGACTCGGACGAACCTCTGGCATCTGAATGGCTTTGGCCGTCACCCACTTCTGCCTGTGGTCGTATTGCGGAACCCAAACGTAAGGGTATCCCCTCCCCGCATGCTCTTCGGCACCACGCCAGAACCTTCATGATTGCTGCTGGTGTGCCCTATGCTGAAGGCGCATTGCTTCTGGGTCAAAGGCTCCCGGGTGCGTCTGGTGGATACGTTCACCAATCCCATTTGGTTGAGGCGTTAAGGCCTCATGCTCAGGCACTAGAGGACGATATTCTAGAATTCGTAAAGTGATGGTACGCTGCGTTAAGTGTTGGTTTATAAGGAAAAAATAACAAGATAATCTGATTTCATCGCTGTCCATTTGGGCACAATTGGATATTGGAGTTATCAGAATGACGAGCATTACAAACGACACGCCTTGGATGACAACGGAAGCCGCCGCTGGCTATCTCTCTGTATCACCTGGCACAATGCACAACTGGCGTAGCAAAGGCACTGGGCCGACTTATAAAACTGTAGGTCGCATTGTCCGCTACCACCGTGACGATCTTGACGCATTCTTGATGACAGGTGCAGCATGATCCAATGCAGCTTTGTAGATGGGCAAGATGCCCAGCAAAAAGAAGCCGTAGTTTGTTTTGCCCTAGCGAACGCCGAAGGACGAGACTTCGTTGAACTTCTTCTGGGCGTATTCGCCACAATAGGCTGGGAAGCCACTGATCCTCTCACGATCTGGACTATCGCGATGTATGCTGACCGTTTCCCAATGCGACTAGACGAAAACGACGGCACCGTAGTCTTCGTGACGCCTGAGACTGCCTTGCACTTCTCACAAACGCCATTGTTTCGAAACGAACCGCATCTGGTTGATTTGGCTCAACGCAGGGTCGCTATGCCCAACCGACGCAAGGCGTTGGATGGCGAACCGTATCTGGGCAGCTAATCATATCAAAGGTTGAGAGGGGCTTAAGCCAGCGTTCGTTGCTAGGAGGCCAAACGTTAGGTTACAGGCAAATTTGGGCGCGATATATTTGGTCTGAGAGAAGAACCAGACTGTCATTGTCAGGCAGTCCGGTTCTCATTTTCACACTCAGGAGACATACCGCTATGCCTATAACCGAAAATAACACACCTGCTGCAAACAGCACGCCATTGAATGACCTGCTGACCACACGGGAAGCTGCCGCTTTGACTGGCCATCCGCCAACTACGCTGATGAATTTTCGCAATCGACGGAACAATACCAAGTATAAGAACGCTGGCCCCGATTATGTGAAGCTTGGCACAGCCGTCTTTTACGAACGCTCTGTATTAGAGGCGTATGTCGCTAATCGTGCGGGGTCCTAAAAATGACAGCACAAACCGATGCGTCTCAGCTCTCGCCGCTGATTGATGCGGGATACCAGCTTCTCCCACTCCATCATTACACTTACGAAGACGAATACAAAGGCAAGCGTCGCAAACGGGGCAAATCCCCTGTCGATAATGCCTGGATGAAAAAGGTCTACCGCTCTGATCTTCAAGTTCAATACATGGAAGAGGGTTACAATGTTGGCGTTCGCTTGCGGTCTGATGAACTCGTCTTGGACATTGATCCTCGCGCCTTTCCTGATGGTCAAACCTTATCGTCTTCAGTGAACCCATACGTCGAACTTGTCCTATGGACTGGGATCAATCCTGACTTGTATCCAACTGTCGAAACTGGATCAGGTGGGTTGCATATTTATATGGCCAAACCAGCAAACGTTTCCACGCGAGACAGTCTGAACGATCAGTATCCCGGGATTGAGTTCAAGTCGTTTGGTCGCCAAGTCGTATCCGCGGGCTCAATACACCCAGACACTGGCCGCACCTACTTGTGGAAAGCCAACACGCCCAAACTCGATGGTCTCGGTGCTGACGCTGCGCCTGATGCTCTTATCGATTTGATCCGAAGACCTGTAGGCAGTGTCGCATCTGGTGGCGGCGAGTACGACCAAGAAGAGCTGGCTACGATGCTTGAACATTTGGACCCTGAAGCCTTTTCTGCTCATGATGATTGGCTGACGATCATGCAAGCCTGTCACCATGCCACGGCTGGGGACGGACGCCAAGAATTTATCGATTGGTGCACGCAAGACCCTGCATATGCCGATCATGGCGGATTGATTGGTCTCAGATGGGACAGTCTCCACGCTGACGCTGATGGAGTTCGTGTGACGTTTCGCACGCTGCACAAGTTCCTGCGGGACGCTGGTGAAGGCGAGGCGATACCTCGGCCACCCGCTGCGGACGACTTTGATGATCTGGAGCCTGATGACGTGCCAGATGACATAAAAGCAAGTTCGAATACTGCTGCTAACGGACCATTGGCCTGTTTGAATGACAAGTATGCTGCCGTCAATCTTGAAGGCAAATTTCGTGTTGCTTACCAATCGACGGATATTGACCCTGAAGACAATCGTGAAAGGACCAAATGGTGTTTTTCATCAAAAGCATCGTTTGAAGACCTGCACATGAATAGGCGTCTACGGACACCCGATGGTAAATCGAAACCGCTTGGCAAGGCATGGTTGGAATGGGGCGGACGAGAACAGGCTGACGGCGTGGTCTTTGATCCGTCTTCAACCGAGAAGATCGTCAAGGGGCGGCTAAACCTTTGGACAGGGTTTTCGTGTAAGCCTGTTGAAGGTGATTGGTCGAGTATTCTTTGGCTGATTGGAGAGGCTTTATGTGCGGGTGACAAATCGGCTTCTGAGTATGTCTTGGATTGGGTGGCTTGGAAAATTCAGAACCCAGATTTGCTGCCTGGCGTCGCGCTTGCGTTCAAAGGTGCAAAAGGCACGGGCAAGACCACGCTGGGCGACCTGATAGCATCGCTGTTTGGTAGTCATGGCCTGGTTCTGTCGCAACGAGACCAGCTCACTGGCAAGTTTAATGCCTATCTTGGCACTGCCTGCTTTGTGCTATGTGACGAAGTGGACTTTCGGCACGCTGCTGGGCGCGAAGACAGCCAGCTTAAAAAGCTTGTGACCGACCGTGCATCGATGATTGAGCGCAAAGGTATTGATGCCACTGCATCAACCAATCGGCTTGGTGTTATGCTGGCAACAAACGCTGACGTCGTTGTTCCAGCTTCGGCCGACGAAAGGCGCTATGCTGTTTTTGAAGTCCTCGACACTTGGGCCACAGGTGACAGAGCACCAAATCGCGCCGAAGCAATTAATCGCCATGATGCCGTTCATGCCCAAATAAAGAATGGGGGACGTGAAGCCTTTCTTTACGCAATGCTCAATCGTCAGGTAGAAAATCACCCCCGCGTCAGTATCCCAGCCACTGCTGCGTTAGCGGGTCAAAAAGTTGAAAGCTTGCAATTGATCCAAAGATGGTGGCTTTCAGTCTGTGAAGAGGGCGAGCTTCCTCAGCCCTTTGAGTTCAAAGCGGAGAACGAATTTCCAGATGTGGATAATGAAAATGCTGCGGAGGCTGATTGGGAAGAAGCTGAGCAATTCACTACCTACGCTGAAATTGCTGAGGCCATAACGCGCTTTGCAAAAGATGAAGGTGTTAGGCACAAACGTCCAACAGCCCGAGCAATTCTGAATGACCTTAAACCCTTTGGGGTCAGAGGGGGCAAAAAGCATAAACAGCAGCGTGCCTGGGGGGTTCCATCTCTGGTTGATGTGCGACTAGCCTGGACAGAGTACCTTGGCAGCGACCCGTTCTGATCGTCTGTTTGATCTGCTTGCTCTGAAAGCCTGATCGGGAAACCGATTGGGCTTTTTGCTTTCTCGGAACCCAAAGCTCCCTGTGACCGAAATGACGCTCACCACGTTGCCCAATAAATTCGGTGACTTTCACCCCTAAGACGCTTTATGCGTCCTAAATTTTCCAAGGTGTCCTGCTTTAGAGCCTTAAGAATAAGGAAAAAAGACGCTTAGGACGCTTAGGACATATATTTTTAATTTGGTATATATAATAACCCTATAACCTTATGCCTATAAGCTCTCTCACAGGGTTATTCAGGGTACAGCACACAGCGCAATATATAACAAACACGCGTTTCAAAGCGTCCTAGTGCAAAAACGTCCCATTGCTGTTTGTTTTCATAGCTTTAGGCTAGGACACTTGGCTTTTCACAAAGCGTCTTCCCTCAAAGCTGCATCACTGAAAATAAGGACCCTTTGCCGAAACGGGCATCTAGGCCTCCAGCTTGGGTAATGACCTATTCTCGGTGGGACGAGTCCGCTCTCAAGGGCGTGAAACGCTGGCATACGTCTCCAACAGATTGCGACATTCTTACTTCAAAGAGCGAAGTGGATGCCGATGGTGAAAACCTGGTCGCCTTCTAAAACACCGCCCCTCTGATCGTGAATTAAACGATCTAACGTCTAGAGCGCGAACAACTTCAAGAGCTTGGAGCACATGTTGGATGTCAAGCACTGCCATGAGCACAGCAAAGGTCACCGGTAATGAGCGTTATGAGAATGGGTCGAATTCAGCCCACACCCTCTAAGAACTCGAAGATACGTGAAGCCCTTTCACCGATATATGATGAAAGCGAAAATACCTTCCTTCATTACCTTCGCCAGTTTGGCCAAGTTGGCTATGCAGCCAGCATGACGGGCCTAGCGCGCCGTACATTTTACCAGCGCCGAGAACGCCACCCGAATTTTGCTGATGCTTGGGACGACGCCATAGAAGCCTTTGAGGATGAGCTAACGACGCGGGTAGTTCAAACTGGCCTTGAAATGGGTACTGGCAAATGGGTTCAATGCTTTAACGAAGAGACGGGTGAGCCTGAATTGGACGATGATTTTGAGGCCGTCTACCGCTTCGAGACACAGCACGTCGATCCGCGGGTTCTGAACAAGTTACTTGGCTTGCGCATGAAGTCTATGGACGGACCATCCCAGACGAATGTGCAGGTGAACAATTCGACCACAGTGCAGGCGCCACAGAATAAGCCGCGTCTTGTCAGGCCTTCGATAGCCGAAACCGCACAACCTGTCGTCGAAAGCGCTCAGGTCGTCCAGGCGTCGCCACAGGAGACAGGGGGAGTGCAAAATGATTGATGCATCTGATATTCGTGTAACTCTGGTACGGCCAGGCGGGGTTGCCACCAAAACCTTCGCTGACGGTGCGGCTGCAATGCGAGTATGCTTGGGTTATATCCATGATCCCGACGATGGCATATTGGCTGAAATGAAAGCCAAGCATGAACCTGTACCTTGGGCTTCTGCTTTGGTTCGGGATGAGGCGTCGCACGCAGTATCTGTACGGACGGATTTGAAAGACGACTTGCGTGACCAATTGTTGGCTTGGATTGCCGCTACGCCATACTTTGAAGACGCCTGACTTTACCTGTTGATGTGTTTGATCCCGCAACTTAATCCTAACACACATCTATTTGCCCTCTAGCGCTGAAGACCTATTCCGTGGCCTGTCTCGACTTCGCCTGTTTGCGATGGCAGGCTAGGTTCATTCGCTAACCACGAGCCAAATAGATTACAGCTAGTTTCAACACAGAGGTCGAATACAATTCATGCCTACCCGAACCATATATTTCGATGAATCTGGCTTTACCGGATACAATCTGCTGGACCCACGACAACCCACCTTTTCGATTGCCAGTGTAGACATCTCGGAAGATCGAGCCGAAGAAATTTTAAACGCCTCATTCCCTCGCTACCAAGGTCCTGAGTTCCATTTTACAAACATTTGGACGTCCGGCCAGAAGCAGAGATTGAAACAGTTTTGCAACCACCTTCATGAGGTGGCTGATCGTTCATTTTGCTATGTAACCGATAAACGATTTGCCGTTTTGACCAAGATGATGGACTTCTTAGTCGAACCTGCCATCACGGACGCTGGGTATGACTTTTACGACGATGGGTTTTGCTGGAAGTATGCAAATTATGTGCACTATGGCCTTTCTCAATTTGCTCCACCTGAACTTCTAGACTGCCTCCTGAGATTTTATCAAGAATTCAGCCGTGCACCAAACGAACAATCACTGGCATTATTGCAGTCTCGGCTCCGCATGATGGCCGAGAGCACAGAAGATCCCATCCACATTTTTCTCGATCAAATGGCAACGGGTGCCGAAATCTTTGAGCGGTACACCGACTTATCAACATTCAAGAGCAGCAATAGCCTCCAAACCAGTACAATGATTGCTGTTATCGGCCACTGGCGGCAAAGCTGCCAAGACGATTTTGCCGTAATACATGATGCTTCGTCTTCTTTCTTGAGAGACCGACAGTCCTGGGAAGCGGTGACGGGTGTTGATGTAGACGGCATAGCATTGAAAGCGGGAGATGGTAGCTTCGTGGAGTATCCCATTCGGGTAATCTCAACTGAAGCAAAGGACTCACGAGAAAGCCGATCAATTCAGTTCTGCGACATTCTTGCAGGACTTGCATCCCGCCATTTCAACCCAAACCTCAGCGAAGATGATCGCGCATTCATGGACGAACTGATCGATGAAGGTTTGGGCAATATCTCTTCAAATAGGTTGATACCCAGTACGGTATTTCCCGATCAAATTCCTCCAAAGCGGTTGGAAGGCCCAGACGTTGTTGACCAAATGGCAGAAATGCTTCGTGGACGCTTGGAATAAGTCCTGATCTCACTCAGTGAGCTGTATTCTGTCCTGTGCTTTCACTATTGGATCATCGAACTATCATTCATTTTCAGCCTTTTAGGTGAGCTTTGCCCGCTGATCCAATGTCAGGTGGCCGCCTCGTTGGCTTACGGGTCTCGCCGATTACGGCATCATTCGTCCTTATAGACCTTAGACTCGAGGACCTGAATGATTGAGCCTGCGACCAGACCAATACCGCCCTTGCCAGCACACTCATATCAAAGAACACAGGACGCGGCGAACGCATTGGTTGCAGAGGCGTTGGAAGATTGGCCTCCTTTGCCTGAGCTATCCATGCGAGCGAATACTGTCAGGCTTCTGGTTGGCATGTGGTATATTCATGGGGCAATGGTTTTCCCACGCGGGTGGCTAAAGCCCGCCATGCAGGCATTTATTGCGGCAGGCGTCGATTGCCCCAACGCACGCTGTTGGCGTTCGTATCGATCTGATGTGAAAGACAATCCTGCGCAATTCCTTACGACGCCAGGCGCACCCGTCGATCTAATCAAGGAAATGGAACTTGATTTGTTAGGGGCATAAATGGCGATATTTCGATGGCAAATGGCTTCATTACAGTTCCTAAAGCGGTGCTTAGTCATGCCTTCGGTTGGTAAGGCGCTGTTTCTAATATCTTATCTCCCTCCACAGCATCTTATTCATACTTAGATGGGCACCACCAGCATTTGTAGTCGGATGGCCAAACGCTGGCATTATTGATTGCTAGATTACGGCAATCTGTAATCGTGCTGCGGTTCGTTTACCTCCTTTTCCTGAACTCAGCTCGCTACAGGGCCAGCGCGGAGCGGCGAAAGCTGGCTGGCCCTGTAGCCCCCGACACTTTTGACCGAGGATGCCATGACTAAAGATGAAATTGATAAAAGGCTTGTTGAGTTGCGGACTGAAAAGCAGCGCCTCACAGGTGAACTTGAAACCGCCCGCACCGAAGCGCGTGAAGCCCTGATCGCTGGCAATAAGCCAACCGCCGTCGCCGCTGCATTGGCTGAACGCATCTCCATCGTGAATGATGCCATTTCGGAGCTGACGAACCGACTTGGAACGGCTGCTGAGAACGCCGAACGAACCAATCGAAAACGCCGTGCTGAAGCTGCACTGGACGCGACACGTGATCGGGTGAAACTGGCCAAGGCCGTGGATCAAGCGTTGGCTGAATTGGCCACGACCTGGACCGCATACACAGAAGCCCTGCGCAAAGACGTCGGACAAGTCTCTGGTGCTGGCGGCGACCTGACTGCGGTTGAACGAGCGCTGACCAACAACCGTATGGCTGAACCATTGGTCAAAGCGATGATCCAAGTGGGGGGCGTAAAACTCACACGATCCCTTGGCATCGACACGCCAATTCGGGAACGGCACGCAAGCTCTTTGGCGGATGCTGAGGGGCGTGTCTCGGAAAGTTTGCAAGTCGAACTCTTGCGCGTCCAAGCCTCTTCGCCTCAACCAAATGTGTCGAAGCAAGCGCAAAAAGAACTTGAACAAATGGAGGCTGCACGATGAGCGCCGAAGGTGAAAAACACGCGGCTGAACTGGCCAAACTGGAACAGCGGCGCAAGGAACTTGAAGACGCATTGCAACGATTGGCCCGAGATGAGGCCGAAGCGGAAGAGGTCGCTGAATTGGCCCAAGAGGTCGAGCGGCTTGAACAACTAATCGAGACCGCACGAGCGGCCGCAAATACGGAGAAGACTATGACCCACAACGATGTAAAGAAAGCGGCTCGGACCAATCGCGAAGCGGCCGAGAAGGCCCTCGATGATATGGCCAACTCCATGCAGGCAGAGGGCGAGACCTTCGAAAAAGCCTATGGCCGCGCAATGGATACTGACATGGGTATCCAACTTATAAAGGCCCGAGATGATGCCCAAGAATTGGAACGTGACGGTATTACCAGCATGGAAGTGGCCGACGCACACAAATTCCTAAACGCCTAAACGTCAACAAATTCCAAAAGACTATCGGCCCTCGTCAGCATTTGGCGGGGGCTTTTTCGTTTCCAACATCTTAATGCCCCGAACGCCCATCGCAAATAAGGATATGCCGGGGCTTGACGTTTTTCTATTAAATGGACTGTTCACGCGAATCGCTTGGACGGAAACCCAAACTTTGGAGACCATCTATGGAACTCGTAACTGAAAGACAAATTAACACTCAGGACTTCCGCCCTGTTGTCGAAGACCTAGAATACACTCGCATCACGTTCACTGTGCCCAAAGACATCATAAGTTTCATTGACCGATATGACGAGCTAGAGCATCGGGAAGTGCCAGCCGACGAGCGACGTTTGCTCGGTTTGTTGCTGTGTATTACGAGGCACACTGGTTATCGCATCAGGAAACGGCTTCTTGAGGAATTGTTTTTGAGCATTAGCGAGTGGGACGACCTTTTCGAAGATGCCGACGCAGAACAGCTTGTCAGGTTTGTCGAGGCCTGCATCCGAGAACACCATGTGAACGGACCCTCCAGCGCAAAAGGCTACGAGGATTATCTCGCATCTAAGGTCAATGACGAGGAAGAAGACCCCGCAGAAGCTGCTTAAATGTGGCGACCTCGCCCGGCATATACGCTGGGCGGGGTCAATTCGGCCCATTTAGCAGTGCTGAACGCAGTGCTTTATGAGCCGAGCGTACAAAATACTCAATAAAACCAATACGTCAAAGCCGACTCCCCTATTGATTGAATATCAATAGACCGATGTATCGACACTTTGTCTAACTGCCGCGGACTATTTTTGTGTTTTCTTTGCAACCTACTTTCGATCATTGGCAACCTTGAAGAAATGCACAAGGCAGGCATTTCGCCAGAGGTGATTTCGGTTTCTGACGAAAATGACTTTTTAAGTCGCTCAACGATGCTGTTCGCTTGCGGCATCCAGTAGGCTGCCAAGATATTCTCTAAAGCTCTTGAAACTCGACCCGGAAAACTCAGATTTTATTTTCTCGGCCAACGATGAACTATCACAGGGCGACGCCGCCCTTTCAGGTGAAAGCGCCCTGCTAAGGCAATACTCGACAACTGCCTTTGGTGGGCTAGCCACACCACGTTCATACTTTGAAACCAAGCTCTGAGTTTTTTTGATTTTCTTCGCGAACTCGGACTGACTTTGCTGTCCACGAGCAGCACGAATTATGTCGGGAAGTTTTCGATCTGTATGCATAATTAGTCTTTAAATGACTTTAAGAACGCTGTACAGTCTTCTTATGACTAAACTGAATTGCAATAACATCGACATGATAGAACTGTTCTGTGGCGCAGGCCTCTTCGGGGCGGCCTTTGAAGCTACGGGATTTCGGTCAAAGTTTTCAGCCGATCAAGATCAAGATTCCATCGCCAGCCTCAACAGAAACCACACATCAAAATCTGGTGCGGTGCATGACGTGGCAGATACGCTGCAACTCGGATGCGACCTGCTCGTGGCTGGACCTCCATGCCAAGGATTCAGTACGTTAGGAAAACGAGACACTAAAGACGAACGCAATGAACTTTCGTTACTCTTGATCGAGTGGGCAAAGCTCAACGCCCCCAAGGTCGTTGTGATTGAAAATGTCCCTCAATTCCAAAAATCAGCATTTTGCGGAGAGTTGATCTATTGGTTTGAAGGCTCGGGCTACTCAACAACTAAGTGGGTATTAGATGCACAGAGCTTTGGTGCACCCCAAAAAAGGCTCCGAAGCTTTACCATTTTCTCAAAAATTGGTCAGCCAGTTAAGCCAATGGAAACCGGCAGAAGCACGACCGTCAGAGATGCATTTCAAGGATTGTTGGAAAATTCCGCTGATGCAATGCACCAAGCCCCGCCTCTGAGCAAGCTGGCCAAATCTAGAGTAGAGTGCATTCCTCCCAATGGTGGGAAGTATGATGTTATGGAACGGAGACCCGATTTGTGCCCAGCGTCATGGACAAAACTTGGCAGGCAGGCCGTTGACGTTTGGGGACGCATGGATTTTGAAACAGCCTCAAATACCATCAGGTGCGCATTCCAGAACCCCTCCAAAGGACGCTACCTGCACCCTGAATTTGATAGAGTGATTACCTTGCGCGAGGGCGCTAGGTTACAAGGCGTCCCTGACCATTGGACCTTTTCAGGGAGCCGAACTTCTGTTGCCCGTCAAATTGGAAATGGAGTTCCGCTTCCATTGGGTAAAGCAATTGCACAAAGCATCCGGCAACTTTTTCAGAATTCTTCGCCTTCTTCTTCCGCCTCAATTGCCTGAATTACGTCCAAATGTGACTTGCGCGCTCGATCCAGAAGCTGGGGTAAGGAAACGACCTCCCATTTATCGCCCGGTCCTTGGTTCTTTATTCTATGCTTTAGTGTTTGAGCGCCATCTGATTGACTGTCAGGTCTTGCGAAATTCCCAACAAGATGACCCACAACGTTGATTCCCTTGTCTTGAAAATCTTGCGCAAGATAGTCTGTAACCTTTGCGATGTAGCCCTCTAATTGGCTAAGGTGTTCGACACTTAAGTCAACATTGGGTGATTTGAGTTCGACAATGGAAACCAGATTTGGGGCCGACATATCAAGAGCAAGGAAGACTAAGTCCGGGCGTTTCTTACTTTTCTCATCGCCGCAATCGTCAATATTTAGGGCCTTATTCAGTTTTCTTGCAACTTCGCCTAGCGGTGCATCACTAGTCAGATAATTTCCGTATTCGGGCTTAATAAGCCAAGGATTTTCCTTAAGTAGCTCGTGGAATTCCTTTTCATACATAGGGCCTTTTTCGAGCGATTTTTCTTCGAGTTTTTGTAAAGCATTAATGCCGCTTCGACGTCCCTTGTAGAGCTTGAGGACATCGCTCCTCTCGATACCGCCCAGTTCGGACAGCTGACCAATAATTGTCTTAAGGTCTTTAGGGCTAGTGCCGCTTCGGATGAGCTCAACAAGTACCTCTGAAGAGTTTATTGCTTGCACCAGATGAGGGGCTACTTCTCGATAAATATCACTATCAGTGCCGTCCCTTGCTGCTATAGTTTGGAGTATTAACTGAGCCGGTTTTTGTACTTTTTTGTCTAGTGCTTTGACAGAGGCTAGTATCGTTTGGCTTCCGGGATCATTTTTGATCTCTTCGATCACAGCGTGGTCACGAAACTTGCCGTGGGCAGCAATAGCTTTTTTCATCACGTCGGTAACGTCGCGAATGAATGCATCAACTATCTCATTGTCAGTTCTTAAACCTTGCCGGTTTGTGCTAATCAGATCAGCTTCCATTTCATCAAGAACGTCAGCTTCTACGATACACTCCATATAAGATTGTGAGTGGAAATTGTGCATACCTGTAGGAAGGTCAAAAAGAGTAGGACCTGCCGCAAGTCTCCCATTACAGTATACCCGCGCGCCTCGCTCCTTAGCTGGAATATTTCCTCTTTGGATACCATCTTTGCTTTCACCACGCGCCCGAAACTTAACCAGTGCATGGATTGGGTAATCGAAATCGTCATCGACTTTTACGGTAAACTCGCCAAAACCACTGTCACCACGCTGGCTCTCATCCGGGTAGATGAATTCATAATCCACAGGAAGCTCTTTGAGCAGGTTTCCGTTTAGGGTCACTGAAAACGCGTCCCCTAATTGGGAGAAATTGCGCCTGAGTACCTTCTCCAACGTATCGGATTTGGAGCGAATAGAGTCACAACGCAGGCGTCTTAAGGTAACGGTAGTACCCTTTTCTTCACTGCTTTTACCATCCTGATATGTGGGTTCGAAAGTTACTTCACCCATGCTCTCGCAATTGGAAATAGTATTGAAATCCATCACAATTGTTGTTGAGAAAGTTTCACCTGCACGTTTTGTGCAAACAATGACCTGTTCTGCGACACCAAAACCGGCCAATTTTCCAAGACCCTTCCGCCCCATTACTCTGCGGTTGCCACTCTCAGATTTTCCGGAATCCTCTTTTCGTCGATTTCGGCTTAATACAAGAAACTTGTCCTCAATTTCATCTACGGTCATTCCATGCCCGTTGTCTGCGATGATAATAGTAAGGTCATCCGGCAGCGGATCGTAAATGCCTTCCCGCATATTGCGCCCGTCTTCTTTGGCCTTGTCTCGTATAACTTTCCGAGCGCTTTCGATACTGTCAAAAGGAACGGTGACATCGACATTTGAAGCGTCCGCATCATGACCATTTGCTACAAATTCTACCAAACCTTGGCCAACCGAAGTGTACATATTCACACCTAATGCTTCGAGCATTCCGATGTGGATCTTCATTTTGACTTGGTCTCTTCGCATCTCAATGACTGCCATAATTTAAACCTTCACAATCGCATTAACCCAATCGAATCTGCGTCAATACGCAGTAGGGATCTCTTGCGTGAAGTATATGTTAGGCTGTCCCCGTTGTCTCGCCCGCATTAGCGCTCACTTAGCCTGTTTGGCTGTCAGATGAAAAACCGCATACCTCTACCAGCCTTGCTCGAAACCAAACTGGTTCATCGCCTTTATGGCTAGTTAGAGGGTAGAGCGGAGCGCTGTACTATTTGTGGCGGCCTGAAACGGCCGTTTCACCTGCCTTTCAGCACCAAGATCGACAGCCTTGATCCAAACAAGGCTGAGAGCTTTGTATCAACCTGTGGCGTTGCTTGTGACATAAGCCATGAAGAGACTAGCTGGCAATTTAGAAAATCGAGGGATACCGAACGGAATCAGAAGCATAGGGAGACACGAGTCCCAACTAAGACGTGTTTTCTGTACTTATACTGTACCTGTCACGGCAACGGTAACACACCAAGCCCAGAATCTCACCTAAGATACTGTTTTTATTGATTTAAATGGTGCCCCCACACGGACTCGAACCGCGGACCTACTGATTACAAATCAGTTGCTCTACCAGCTGAGCTATAGGGGCATCCGGCGCTTCTTTAGCAATGCCGTGCCGATCAGGCAAGCCTAGAGAGAGCGGATCATTTGTCGCGCCAAAAGTGCAACAGCGGCCAAGCTAACGAAGATGATCAGAAGCGCCGACGGGGCCGCTTCAACGATCTTTTCTAAGGACGCGCTTTCATGGGCACGCGTGGCTAATGTGTTGAAATTAAAGGGGCGCAAAAGAAGGGTCGCAGGCAGTTCTTTCACCGCATCCACAAAGACTAGCAAAAGCGCCGTCGCGATCGAACCTCGGATCAAGGGAAGATAGACGTGCAACAAAGTCCCACCTGCCGAATGCCCAAGGGTGCGGGCCGCCATAGGCAAGCTCGGCGACACCCGTTGGACCGCCGCATCCGCCGCCCCCTGCCCGATTGCAAAGAATCGCACGGCATACGCGTAAACCAGCACCGCGGCGCTTCCCGTCAATAGTAACCCGGGATCAAAGCCCGTCAAAGCCAGAACCATGTCGGCCATTCCATTATCGAAGGCTGCCAGGGGGATCAAAAGCCCAAGCGCCAGAACAGCGCCAGGTGCCGCGTAGCCAATCGTCGTGAAGGGTAACAACAAGCGCGGCGCGCGTTTGCCCGAAAGTCGGGTGGCGTAGACAAGGAACAAAGCGGCAGAAACCGTCAGCAAAGCGGCAGCAGACCCCACGACAAAGGTGTTCACAAAAGCTTTTAGCAAGCCCGGTGCCATCCATCCTTCGGACCGGGTCAAAGCATGATGGCCTAAGACCGAAACCGGCAAAACAAAGCCCGCCAAAACCGGCAAGGTGCACACGGCTGTCGCCAACCAACCCGCACCACCCTTTAATGCGCCCGGCGCTATCCGGCTGTCAGACCTGCTCATCCTGTGAAAGCGCACGCGTCGACGACTGAACTTTTCAAGCATCACCAAAAACAGGATGACGGCCAAAATAACGCAAGCGATCTGAGCGGCCCCCCCTGCGTTGCCCGCTTCCAGCCAAACGGTGAAAATGCCTGTTGTCAGAGTTTGGACGCCGAAAAAATCGACCGCTCCGAAATCGTTGACAGTTTCCATCATGACGATGGCCGTGCCGGCCGCAATGGCCGGTTGCGCCAAGGGCAAGCCAATCCCAAAGAACCGACGATACGCCCCCGCCCCTAAGGCACGTGCGACCTCATGGGCGCGACCCGATTGTTCGCGAAACCCAGCACGGGCCAAAAGATAGACGTAAGGATAAAGCGAGGCGGTCAACACGAAGATCGCGCCCGCGCGCGAGCGGATTTCTGGGAAGTAATAATCGCGCGATGTGTCCCAACCAAATGTGGTGCGCAAACCGGTTTGAACCGGGCCTGCGTACTCCAAAAAATCGACCAACGCATAGGCACCCAAATAGCCCGGCACGGCAAGCGGCAGCAGTAAAAGCCACTGCAACCACCGGGCTCCGGGGAAACGATAGCAAACAATCAACCACGCAGCCCCGGTTCCAATCGCCGCCGACAAGGCCCCCACCGAAAACATGATAATCAATGAGTTGCCCAAATAGCGCGGCAACGTCGAGTGGATCAGGTGCTCCCAGATCGGCTCCGTCGGGTGTGCGGCGATCCAAAAGATTGAAAGGATAGGCAAAAGCACCAAAAGCGCGATCAATAGGGCCCCAAAGCTCCAAAGATCGAAGCGCGGACCCGTCGAAATCCGAGGTAGTTGAGTGTTTTGCTCAGTCATCCGGAAAATGCCTAACGTGAAACGGGTTCCCCTGTCCAGTGACCCGGTCTATCCTACGACAAAACGCGATAATGACGGGCAGAATAGTCATGCAGATCCTCTTCCACCTTGGTGCACATTGCACGGACGATGGCTTGCTGATCCGGTCCATCCTGAAAAACCGTGCGCGATTGGCCGACGAAGGCATCGGGGTCCCCGGCCCCGGACGATACCGCGAACTTTTGGGCGAGGCATCTACGGCGCTGCGCGGTGAACCGGCGAACGAAGAAATCGAAGACGTGCTGATCGAAGCCATCCGCGACGACGACACGGCCGCACGCATCATCCTTTCAAGCGAGAATTTTTTGTGCCGCCCAGAGGTCGTTCTGGGACCGGACGGGCTTTATCCCAAGGCACAGAAATCGGCGTGGTTGCGTCAATGTCTGCCCTCCCACGACGTCGAATTCGCCATCGCCATCCGCAATCCGGCGTCCTTCGTGCCCGAGCTTTTACGAAGCATCGGACGGGACGAAGATGCGCTGGATGATGTATCGATCACCGATTTGCTTTGGTCTGAAGCGATTGCCGACATGGTCGTGGCTAACCCAGGTTGCCGGATCATCGCTTGGTGCCACGAAGACACGCCGTTCATCTGGTCCGAGGTGATCAGCGAGATGACGGGCCACGACCCGTTTACCGAAATGGATGGCGAATTCGACATGCTCGACAAGATCATGACCCCCGAAGGCATGTCTCGGCTGACGGAATTCCTTGAGGCCAGACAAGTCACCAACCAGTCAAAACGCCGCCGAGCGGTGTCCGCATTTCTTGAGGCCCACGCCATCGATGACGCGGTCGAAGCCGAAATTGACTTGCCCGGTTGGTCGCAAGACACGGTCCAGATGCTAACCGAACTTTACGACGACGATGTGCAACGGTTGGTGCAGATGCCCGAAGTGACCTTCATCTCACCATAAAGCGCGCGCACCTTGATCCGATCACATCCCAAGCGCTTCCTTGTACATGTCCAGAACCGCCTCTTCTTCGGCGATATCGTCCTTGTCGCGCTTGCGCAGCATGATGACCTTGCGCATGACCTTGGTGTCATACCCACGCCCTTTAGCTTCGGCCATGACCTCTTTTTGCTGGTCTGCGATGTCTTTCTTTTCGGATTCAAGACGTTCAAAACGCTCGATAAACTGGCGAAGTTCGTCGGCAGTTACGCGGTAGCTCTGGTCGATCACGCTGTCGTTCATGTGGGCTTATCTCTCCTCTATCGGAGCGCTTCGATAGCGCCGGTGCGACTGCGCTGCAAGGGTTGATCCCGTGCCTTACCCGGATTAGTCCGGGGCGCAGACCAAACAATAGGACGGGGCGATATGGGAAATCTGATTTGGATCGGCGCAGTGGTCACGCTGATCGGCCTTTGTGGGCTGTTCTGGTGCATTTTTTCCGTACAGCGCGCGCGCAAAGATGGCCTCGACGATACCGCGATGAAAGACCGACTGCAGAAAGTCGTGGCCATCAACATGGGCGCACTTTTTCTGTCGGCGATCGGATTGATGATGGTGGTTCTGGGGATACTTTTGGGATAACGGCTTTTAGGCGTTCAGATCGGAAAAGCTCTGACCAGCCCTAATCAAATCCTGGATCATCGAAGGCGGCGAAGGAATACGCGCACTTTCACGGCCCATGTCCAGAAGGTGCTTATGAATTTCCTCAAGCCCAAAAAGATCAGCGGCATACATCACGCCGCCGGTTCTGCGCGCAAAACCAAGCCCATGTATCGCAACCATATCGATGTCTGTCGGGCGTTTTGCCAAGCCTTCCATCAAAAGCTGCGCCCCCGCGCCCGCCATGGCGGACACACAGCGAAACCGAATTTCCGCATCCGACACACGGCGCGGCGTGATAGATTTGGCGTGCCGGTCCGCAGCCACCATCTCGGTCAACTGTTCGTCCTCGGCACCCGGCCCGCCGGGCTTTTCATAGACATAATAGCCGCGTCCGACCTGCATTCCCAACCGACCAACCGAGATCAAAACCGCATCAATCCCACCGCCGCGTGTGCCCTCGCCATTGGGCTGCGCCGAAACCCGTCGGATACCGGTTTGATCGCGCAGCAAAAAAGACCCGTGCGGAATGCCCCAATCCTTAAGCGCCAGATCGATCTGCAAAATCCGCGCGCCGTCCTCTAGACAAAGATCGGCGGCGGCATGAAGGGCTTCTAGAATGCGTGAACCGATAGCGTCCTTGCCGGGCGGCGTGTCCAGAATGAGGCGATCAATCTTGCGCGCAAACGCCCGCCCAGTCGACATCGCTCTAGCATCGGTTTTTTCGCCCGCAGCCAATTCGACCAACCTATTTTTCTTCAAACCGGGATAGAACCGCATGCCAACAACATCGGTTTCCCGCCCGGTCATGGCAGCAACGGTTGTGATCCCGACACGTTCGCCCCCGACAATCAGCACCGCGCCCGCCTTCATCGCCGAATCCAGCGCCGATACCCGTTCACGTGTAAGCGCCTGCGCGTGGTCAATCACAATGTCAGCCGACGGCACCGCCGCAAGCCCTGAAACGGCCTGCATCCGATCCAGAACATCCTCAACATGATCTTCGCTGATCTGCCCGGCCGCGATGCGTGCATCGTAATATCCGATGATCCGGGCCACGCCGTCTTCCAGTGCGGCATCGTTTGCCTCGGCAACCATAACGTCAAATCCGGCGTCCAGACATTGAACAACCAGTTCCGAACCAACGCCGCCAAGCCCAATTACAGCAACTCCGTTAATCTTGCGTGACGGGGTGCGGCCTTCCCATTTGGTCGCCGCCTGCAACTGCCGCTCAGCTGAAAAAACATAGCGCAGCGATTTGGAATGCTCGGAATCGACCAAATCCTCGAAAGCCGCCTGTTCCATTCCGCGCCCGATCTCGTAGGGCAGCAAAAGTGCTGCTTCCACGCATTCGATCATGCGGATTGGGGCTTCCAACGGCGAGGCTTCGGCGGCTTTGCGAAACGTTGAGACCGCTTCCAAAAAGTCTGTGCCGGCACCCAGACGATCCCGACGCAAAGAACTGCGCCGCAACTCACTGCCACTTTCAGCCAGACGCTTGGCATGGGCGATTGCTGTGGCCAGAAGATCGTTTTCTTCCAGTACATCCACCAGCCCAAGCTTGCGGGCAACATCACCGGCAACGGCACGACCGCTCAGCAATAATTTCAGCGCGGCAACTCCGCCAATAACCTTGGGCAGCCGCTGCGTACCACCGGCGTTCGGAATAAGACCAAGCGTGGTATCTGGTGCACCAAGGCGTGCACCCGGCTTCGCGACCCGCAAATGCGCGGCCAAAGCAACTTCCAATCCACCGCCAAGTGCCGAACCCTCAATCGCAGCAACAACAGGCTTGGCGCAGGCCTCAAGGCGGTCACACAAATCTGCAAGCGACGGCGCATCATCACCGTCGACCTCCTGCAAACCGGCACCATTGGCAAACATTGTGCCATTGCCGGTCAGGATCACCGCCAAAGCGCTCTCGTCCGCGTCCGCGGCTTCGATGGCCGACAACAGGCTTTTCCTGACCTCTCCCGTCAGGGTGGCCGTTGGTGGATTATCAATTGTGATGACCAGCACATCATCCCGCCGCTCGCTGCGGATTTTTTCTGCTGGTGCGACCTGTTCTTCCCTACCCATGACTTTTCATACGCCATGGGCGCGGAAACTCAAGGCCGACGACGCAAGATTGCGTCAAACGGGCAAGTTGTCCCACATGTCATCGATGTCTTCGCAATAATTCGTTGGGTCTTTGGCGGCTGATTTATTCGATGTGATGGGATCTTCGAGGACCTGCTTAAATGCGACAACCTTATCGTCACGCATTCCAACCGGACGGGAATCGGACTTCACTTGCGTTTCCAGTGACATGATACCTCCCAGGGTTTCGACTTTTAGGCTTGTGTCTATTCTTAGCACAAAGGTGCAATCACGAAGGTAAACAATCTCTTTACTAAAGAGAATACGCGCGTTCTTGCCGATTATTTGGGCGTCTAGTTCGGCAGGTCCGGAAGATCGAGCAATTCGGGAAGGTCAGGAAGGTCGGGTAATTCCGGTAAATCCGCTGTGCCGTCAGCGGCTGGAAGATCAGGCAATCCATCAAGTGCGGGGAAATCCCCAGGCGGATCGATATCCGGCGAATCAACAAGGTCTGGTGACATCGGCGCCAAAGGCTCAGGTAAAGCTGGAGTTCTTGCCATCGCGCCAGGTTCCGGCATCGCACCCAGCACGCTCAGACCCGCGGCCGCTTCGCCTCCTATCGCACCAAACGACAATCGCACGGCTTTCTTGCCGTTCAATTGTCCAAGCCTGGCGCGGATAATCTTGTGTCCGTTCGTGCCCTCCAGCTGCACATTCATCAAGGCCGAGATAGGGACGTCAATCACATCATCAACCGCCAGCTTCTTCACCCGCTCCATTGCGACAGGAACACGCGTTAAAATGGCGACCATGGGGGCTTCGATCTCGGCAAGGTGCTTGTGGATGCGGTTTTTGGCCGTCACGGGCGACAAAAGTTCAGGTTCGACCACCGGAACAGCAAAACAGAGTTCGCCAGTCTTAGCTCCGCCTTCCAATGACAATTCAATCGACAGCGTCCGAAAATCAACCGGATCCAGTGAAAGATCGGTGTTTCGCTTGTTCAAAACCCGATCAAACCGCCGGAATCCAACAAAGGGCAGCACATCATCTAACCCGTCGTCAACCGCGGCAATCTGCGCGGCTTCGGTCCAACGATCCACGATGTCTGCAACAACGATCCCATCGGTGCGCGTTGCGACACGATCCGGCGGCGCACCTTCGGACACCCGCCCCGACACCTGCTTTTCGATCAACGCGGCCAGTAAGCCCGGCTTAACAACACAAATCGCGCGGGTTTCGCGCTGATCCTCCATCAAATAGATCAGATCGTTGTCGCCTAGATCTGCCATAACATCAGACTTTGACGAGGTGCCAAATTTCACCTCGCCAACCATAACATCCAAAGCCATTGCCTGATCCGCCACACGCGGCATCAGTTTCCGAAGGATCGCACCAATGGATGCCCCACCCGGTACAGCCGTTTTTGCAGGCGCAGTCTTTTTACGAAGAGCAGAAACGGCTTCGGACATCGATTTCCCACAGACAGTGATTTGCCCTGCGAAAATCACTGGTTGAGGTTACGATTTCGTTGCTATCGCCTAAGGTTTTGCATCACGCTTCGGCAAGACCACCCGAAACGCAGCACCACTTTGTCCGGCAAGATAAAAAACCTCGCCCCCCAAGCGCTGCATTATCTCGCGACAAATCGCCAATCCCAACCCCGCGCCACCCGCGGCTTGTTGGTCATCCGCGCGGGCGAACTTCTCGAAGATCATGCTTTGTTTGTCTTCCGGAATGCCCACGCCATTATCGACGAAATCCACCACATGGCGATCATCCACGGTGTGCGACGTGATGGTTAGACGCGGCTCACTGGTATCGCAGTATTTTTGAGCGTTGGCGATTAGGTTGATGAAAACTTGACTAAGACGGTCGCTGTCAGTGTGCAAAGCCACCGTTTCCGACGTGGAATCGCGCAGGATCGTCAGCTCGGCTTCAGCGTTTGGTCGATCCGTTGCAGCACAGGCTCGGTCCAAAACGGCGCTTAGGGTATCTTCTTGAAGGTTCAGCGTAACCTGACCGTCTTGCAGAACGCTCAAATCCAAAAGATCGTCCAGAAGACGGGTCAGACGGATCGCTTCCCCGTTGATGATCTGGCTATATTTTTGCCGATCTTTCGAGGTCATGCGCTCACCGTCCATCAGGATCTCGGAAAACGACCGGATCGAGGTCATCGGCGTGCGTAATTCGTGGCTGATCTGGCTGAGAAACCCGTCCTTTTGAACGGACAAGGCCACCAGTTTGTCGTTGACGTCGCGAAGCTGGCCCGCGGTCAGTTCCAATTCGTCAGATTTCAACTCTAACTTACTGGAATACTCAAGGATTTGATGGGCTTCGTCGGCAACCTTCAACATGTCTTCAACCGAAATCGACGCGCCACCCGTGATTTGCGCAATCATAGCATGGGCTGTTGCAGCCCCAACCGAACCGGTCAGTTCCCGTTCCAAACGCTCTAGGAAAGACGGCGTCACATCAGGCAGATACCCGCTTTTGCCCTGTTGCGACGCGACGGATTCAAACAGCAACTGCGCATCGGCAGGCCCCAGCAATCGCTGCGACATCATCAACAAATCCTCAGCATCAACCGCGCTGCCGCTCCAGCCATGGGGCGCGTCGGAATACCGAAAAATATTGACGAAACTGGCGCCCTGAAAACGCTCTAAAGGTGACTGCACGCTGACCAGCGAAAAGAATAGAAAAGCCGCCGTATTCAATGTGATCGACCACAGAACCGAATGCACCAAAGGATCAAGCCCTTCGATGCCGAACAGGGCCGCGGGCTTCAAGAATCCCAAACCGAACGGACCATTGGCAAATACGCTTCGTGATAAGACACCCGCCTCGCCGAAACTGGGTAAAAACGAAGTCCAAATCCAAACCACAAACCCGACAGACAAGCCCGCAGCTGCGCCGGTTCGCGTCGCACCCCGCCAGAAGATACCGCCCAAAAGCGCGGGCAAAACCTGAGCGACGCCAGCGAATGAAATCAATCCGATAGCCGCCAAAGCTCCACCACCGCCCGACACGACATAGTACAGATACCCAAGCGCCAGAATACCCGCGATCGACAGCCGCCGCGACAAAAGAACCACATTGCGCACATCACCCGACACGGTTGCGCCGCCCTGACGGGTGTTCAACCAGATCGGCATCACCACATGGTTCGACACCATGGTCGACACCGCAATCGCCGCCACGATGACCATCGATGTGGCTGAGCTGAACCCGCCCAAAAACGCCAACATCGCAAGGATATCGCGGTCAAAGGCAAGGGGAATGGATAAAACGAAAAGATCCGGGTTGGACCCTTCCGGCATCACCAAAAGCCCAATCACGGCAATTGGAACGACGAACAGGCTCATCAGGAATAAGTACAGCGGAAAAGCCCAACTGGCTGTCGCAAGATGCTCCTCGTCCGAGTTTTCAACCACCAACACCTGAAACATGCGCGGCAAACACAAGAACGCCGCTGCCGACAGGAAGATCAGCGTTGACCAACGGTCGGCCCCGGTTTGCCATTCTGCGATCGGCGACGCATTGATGGCCTCGAACGTCGGGCCAACCCCGCCGGCCACCACAAACACCACAAATATGCCGACCGCCAACAGGGCGATCAGCTTTACCACCGCTTCGACAGCAATTGCGATGACGACGCCATGGTGGCGCTCGTTCGCATCCAGATTGCGCGTGCCAAAAACGATGGTGAATAATGCCAGACCGGCGGCGATTATCAATGCGGTTTGCCGGAGTGCTGGCGAGTTCTGAACATCGCCCTGAAAGGCAAGCGCGTCTGCAGAAAATGCGTTAAAACTGAGTGTTACCGATTGAAGCTGAAGCGCGATATAGGGCGTCGTGCCAACAACGGCCAAAACCGTGACCAACACGCCCAACCCATTCGATTTGCCATAACGCGACGAAATCAGGTCGGCGATGGATGTCACACGCTGAGTGCGCCCGATCCGCACCAGACGGCGCAGCAACGCCCACCACCCGACCACAACCAATGTGGGGCCAAGATAGATGGTTACGAACTCCAAACCCGACCGTGCCGCATAGCCGACAGCCCCGTAAAACGTCCAAGCCGTGCAATAAACCGACAGCGACAGCGTGTAGATCAGTGGCGACCGCAGCCAGCCAGACTTGCCGCCCTCTGCCCTCTTGTCTGCCCAAAAGGCGACCGCGAACAAAAACAAGACATAGGCCACGCAGATAAAAACAAGGAAATCGAGGCTCACAAGCTTAGCCCTTCGAACGTATGATCTTGGCGCCACTTGGTTTCATGCTGCGCTTTAAAGCACGCGACAAAAAAGCCGACAGGACGATCAGAAAACCCCAGGCCGAGAAGACATAAACCAAGGCAGCCGACGTCGCACTGCCGATCAAAAACAAGACTGGCACCAACATCAAGATCCCGGCAAAAAGCGGAACAAGCTTCGCCGCATCCCACAATCGGCGTTGTCGTGACATTTGCGAAACCAAAGGATCGGGCGCGTTTTCGGCCATTACGGAACCAGTTCGCGGACGGTTGCTAGGATCTCTCCGTTCGAAAACGGCTTCGTCATGAACCGGTTTACGCCAAGCTTTTCAGCCAGTTCTCGGTCTTTCTTCTGACCGCGCGCCGTCAGCATCAAAACCGGCAGAGCCTTCGTTTCGGCCCTATGCCGCAGATCATTCAAGATATCATAGCCCGACCGGTTCGGCAGCATGACATCCAGAATGACCAAATCAGGCGCGCGCTTGCACACGACCTCGACGGCCGTTTCCCCATCGGAATGTGTATCCACACGCCATCCGTCACGAGCCAGAATAAACCGTATCGCCTCGATGATGTTTGGTTCGTCTTCTATAAGCAGAACGCGTCGTTCTGACACCGTCGCACCCCTCCCCTGGATGACGATAAACGCTTGGTCTGACTATTGCGTAGTGTGGGTGCCCTGTCAAAACATCATCGATCTTGGGGGAAATCGCGAACCAAAAAATTATCACGCGATAGCGGTTTGGTTTCACGCTGATGTCCGACAATCGGGACACGAAAAACCGACAATACCTATCAGCCTAAATCGACGTCGGATTCGCACGAACCAACAGAGTGGACATTGACGCATCACGCGGCGAGCGGCAGGCATGAGCCCACTGTAACCAATGCTGCGCGGTGCACGAATGTCCCGTTTTCGGCGCCTCTCTAAATTTTGGCTTCGGCAATTGGGTCGCACTAAAGAGTTCACGACCGAGACCTCAGAAACTTCACTATCGCTTCTCGCTTCATGTAAACTGCCCAGTCAAGCGCGGTCATTCTGTGATGAATATCTTCAATGCTCAGGTCCGCCCCCTCCTTCAGCCAAGGCGACAACTGTGGCGAACTGATCACTTGCAACCGCGGAGTGAAGCGGTGTGCAGTGGCTGTGGCCACCGGGTGGATTGTACTGATCAGGATTTGCACCCGCTTTAAGCAGTTTTGTGACAATCCCTGAACGCCCCGCATTGGCGGAAAGGGCCAAAGCCAATTGCAGCTCATCGTCAGGCGTATTTTCGATCAGACGTACCACAGCGTCCGCGTCGCCGAGCGTAGCAGCGGCTGTAAGGTTCAGCGGCGCGCCACATTCAAGCAGCACGCGGGCCGCCGCAAATTCGAGGTGGGCCAAAGCTGTGTGCATTGCTGTTGAGGGATCGGCCCCATAGCGGCAAAGCAGTTTGATGAGATCGGCCTGCACGCCGCACTCGCGGCATATCCGACCCGATGCAGCCAGACCCAATGTAATATTTTTAGCTCGTGGATTGGTCTTGGCACCCGCCTCCAATAG
>JAOHEK010000038.1 GCA_028097405.1 Paracoccaceae bacterium
GGCATGGCTGCGAAGACACCGCTTGCTTTGATCCATTGCGCCTTAGGACGCGCTGCCAGTTGGCGGCCCTTTTTGAATGCCTTGGGCGGACCGATTTCGCCCTTGCTGATCGAATTGCCCGGACATGGGCTGGCCGAGGATTACGACGAAAGCCGCGATTATGCGGACCAAGCCGTTGAACTGGCGTTGGACGAAATGCCGTCTCACCCGGTGCCGCTGGTCGGTCATTCCTATGGGGCAGCGGTCGCGCTTCGGATCGCGGTTGAGCGGCCTTATCGCGTATCTTCCTTAGTGTTGGTCGAGCCGGTTTTCTTTGCCGCCGCAAAGGGCACGTCGGCTCATGACAAGGTGTTGCGCGATTTGGCTCCGTTCGTCAGCAAGATCGAAGCCGGCTCGACCGCCACGGCAGCGCGTGCATTCCACGGTCTTTGGGGCATAGGGGGCTGGGACGATCTGCCGCCCGAAGATCGCACCTACATCATGTCCCGAATCGGACTGGTGACCAAAGGTCATCCCCTGATCATGGATGACCGGTCGAACCTGTTAGCCTCTGGTCGTTTGGAAGATCTGGACATGCCTGTGACGTTTGTGGATGGCGGCGACAGCCATCCAGTCATCGCCGAGATTATTTCAGCTTTGGGTGATCGCATTCCGGACGCCGATTGGGCGACCGTGCCTGATGCGGGTCATATGTTGCCAACGACCCACCCCGCGCAATTGGTCGAAGCGGTAAAGGGCCGGCTGTTCGTCGAGCGCAACGGCGCCTAGAAGAGCCTAAGCTTAATGGTCTAACTGGCCTCAAGCGCTGTGATGATCCCACCGAAATCAGAGGCTTTTAGCGAAGCCCCTCCGACCAAGGCACCATCCACGTTCGAAACCGCGAATATCTCATTCGCATTCGACGCCTTGACCGACCCACCGTAAAGCAGCCGTATATTTTTGGCGTCGTCGCCGAACCGCGCGACCAGACGTGCGCGAATGTCGTCGTGAACCTCGCCGATTTCTTCAAGCGTCGGAACCTTGCCGGTGCCGATGGCCCAGACCGGTTCATAGGCGACGACTGTATTGGCCGCCGTGGCCCCATCGGGCACCGAGCCTGCGACTTGGGTGCCCACGACATCCAAAGTTTGCCCCGCTTCGCGATCGGTCAGCGTTTCACCGACGCACACAACCGCGATAAGATCGGTGCTCAAAGCAGCCTCGGCTTTGGCGCGCACGATTGCGTCGGTTTCATCGTGATCTGTGCGACGTTCCGAGTGTCCGACGATGACATAAGCCCCCCCGGCATCGCGAACCATCTGAGCCGAAATGTCGCCGGTATGTGCGCCTGATGTCTTGGCGTGGCAATCTTGTGCGCCCGTCGCGATGGCAGACCCGGCTGCATCTGACATACGCGACAAAAGCGTCGCTGGCGGGCAGATCAGCACGTCGCAATTGGGGCTTGGGAACGCGGCCGCCAATGCAGTGATTTCACCAAGGCCGTCGCCCAACCCGTTCATTTTCCAGTTTCCAGCCGCTAGTTTACGCATGTGGGGGCTCCTTTACGTTATCTAAGGCAATCGCAACTGGGGCTTTGTTCGTCAAGGGGATTGGTTTCCGCGCTAGGCCGCGCCGGGGGCATTGCCCCCCGGACCTTGGGGATAAGCCGGGGGCTTTGCCCCCGGATCTCGGGCATAAGCCGGGGGCTTTGCCCCCGGACCCCCAGGATATTTTTGGCCAGATGAAAGGGGAGCCGGTTAACTGGAGGTTGTCGTGCCGCTTTCGGCGGAGAGCTCTTTGATGTCTTTGAATTTGATCGATTCCCCGCAACCGCAAGCGTCTTCCACGTTGGGATTTTTGAACTTGAAGCCGCTTTCAAGAAGTGAGGTTTCATAGTCGATCTGGGTGCCAAAGAGAAACATTTGCGCCATGGGAGCGATCATAACCCGAGCGCCGTCCTGTTCGACGACTTCGTCCATCGGATCAACCTCGTCGGCGTAATCCATAGTATATTCCATACCCGCACAGCCGCCTTTCTTGACGCCAATGCGCAAGCCTTTATGGCCATCGCGGTTCATAAGTTTTGCGATCTGCTGGATCGCGGTGGGGGTCATGGTGACGGCTTGTTTGCCTGGAATACTGAACATGTCTTGAAAGTAAGGTCTTTGCGCGTGTTTTCCAAGCCCTAAGGGCTCAAAGGCGGATTGAATTCGTTCAAACGCGATGATTTTGTCGTGTTGACCCCATGATGCCAAAGGGGTGCTTGGGCTGTGATCAGAACGATGGCGGTATGCACCCGATTTGGATTGCCATTCGCATGACGCAATCTAAAACGGGGTGCTTAACCGCTACATGAACCCCAATTCAAGCCGCGCTTCATCGGACATCATGTCCATGCCCCAAGGGGGTTCCCATGTCAGTTCGACGTCGACCTGCTTGATACCGGGAAGGGGTTCGACGGCTTCGGCGAGCCAGCCGGGCATTTCGCCTGCCACAGGACAGCCCGGAGCCGTCAGCGTCATGATGATGCCGACGGTACCTTCGTCGTCGATCTCGATCGTGTAGACCAGACCCAGATCATATATATTCACTGGAATTTCAGGGTCATAGACAGACCGACAGGCCTCGACCACAGTGTCATACATCGGATGTTCGGTCGACGACGGCTTGATCAGCGGCGCGCCCTCAACGGGATTACTTGTCTCGGCGGTCATGGCTCACCTTTATTTCTTGACTGTTTATATAGGGATTAGCTGATCCGGGGTAAAGGCCGGGCTGGCATGACTTTTGGTCACGTCTGTGCTCTGTCCGTTGGTTAGCCCGGAAAAGGTGCTTGGTTTAACCTTTTACAATGCAAAAGCTCACGGTCACCCGGTTTTTGGCCGTATGATGCGGTTATCCCCCGGGTCAATAAGCTTTTCCAGGAAATATCGGTGCGTTAAGTTGTAAAGTGACCATGCATTATAGAACCCGCTTTTCTTCAAGCAGGTCTGGAAGATCGTTTTCATATAAGACGACGTCATCTTTTCGAAGGGTCTTGGCCAGCCCTGCACGGGCTGTCGAGAAATTTGGAACCTCAATCACCTGAGCCGTTTTATGGCGTGCAGCTTTGGTGAAACTCTCAATCCTGTTGGGGTTCACGACGTAAATCAGGTCGCATCTTGTTGAACAAAAGGTGCCAAGCCTTTCGTGAACCCGATCATGTTCTAACCCAAGCTCTGCAATTCCCGGTGTCACCAGTATGCGGCGGCCACCACGTTGTTGAGCAAGCTTGTCCAATGAAGATACCGCAGACGTAAATCCCAGTTCGTTCGAGTTATAGGCATCGTCAAGGATCAAAGCCGAGCCTGGCACGTCGATTTTCTGCAATCGGTGCGGGATCTGAGCGATGGACTTGGTGAAGAACGGAATTTGCGAGGCCGTGCTTTTATCAATGACCAAGGCCATCGTGACGGCCAATGCCGAATTCATGACGTTATGTTCCCCAATAAGCGGCAACTCGAAGGTTAGGCTTGGCACTCTGGAATCTTCCGAGCGCAATGAGATCGTCCATGCACCGCCTTCAATCTCGATTGCTTCGATTGCGATGTCAGCGCCCGTTGTGCCAACCGTGATGATTTGCGCACCATATTTTGTCTTAAGTAACGTGAAGGGTTCGAATGCCATGACGTCATTGTTCAACACAATTGTGCCGCCGTTTTCGCAGACATTGGCGACAAGCTCTGATTTGGCCTGTGCGATGGCCTCCAGACTTCCGAAGCGTTCTGTGTGGGCATCCCCAACAGCCGTCACAATGCCGAAATTCGGTCGAATGAACGCGCAAAGTCGGTCGATCGAACCGATCCCGTAAGCCCCCATTTCCGCTACAAAATATCTGTGCGACCATTGCAGTCTTTGGCGGATATGACGGGTGTGGCCAAGCACAGTATTGATCGAGCCGGGGCTATAAAATACCGGGCCCGAGCTTTCCAGTACTTCGGCAAACATGTGTTTTACGGTGGTTTTACCAAATGACCCAGTAATGGCGATCCGAACGGGATTTAGGCGGTCTAACTTTTCACGTGCCTGATTGACAAAGCTGGCGTTGATCCGCTCTTGGAACGGCGTCATCACCGCATTTACAGCAATCATTGCGAATGGAACAAGTTGCACAACAAGAATGACAAGTATTGCGTGCCAGAAGACAAGCAGTGCGGCAATCGTCATAATTACCAATACAATCCGCCAGATCCGCATCGCACGCTCGGTTTTGGCGAGTGGCTTTTTATAACGATACTTGCCCTCGAGAAAGGCGATCAGACCAAAAGCGACCGCAAGGGTCGTCAGCCCCAATGCATCCGGTAGACCAACCCATATTGCCAGAAGAATAAGTAGCGTCGCACCTGTCGCGCGGATGTCATATAAACGCACGTCAAAACACGATGATAAGAAACGGGACCCATCGTATTCTTCTTGTTGAAAATAAGTGAGTTGGGTCAAAGTGCGCTGGTAAAGAAGATAAGACAACGCTGCAAAAACGAGAAAAGTTGCAATGATCATGACGCCTCACCTTGTCCCAAGGTCTCTAAGATCAGTGTCGTAAGTTGGTGTCTGCCACGGGACAAAATCGTAAGGTGATCAAACTCTGGACACTCAACATATGTCGCGTGCAGAATACCGCGATGAAGGGCTTTTCCAACGGCTGGTGGCGTTTCTGTATCTTCGGCACCATAAAGCAGCGTCGTGGGGCAGGCGATCCGTGAAAGCTCTGCGGTTTGGTCTTCTTGAACCGTTCGAACAAAGATGTCGCGCATACCGCTTTCACGGCTTTGAACATAGTCTGGACTGCCGAATGCCTTTTCAAGCGCGATCAACGCCTCTTCCGTGGTTGCCGCTGCCTTTTTCTTTTTGAACTGCCAGCTCCGCCATTTGCCTTTGATCTGGCGCATGATCGGTTGGGGCAGTTTCACCCCAGCACCTGCAACGATGAAAAGATGTTCGACGGGACTTTGGTTCATGCTTGCAAGTCGTAAACCGATACGACCACCAAAACTGTGCCCGACCCACATGAACTTTGTGATGCCAAGCTCTGCTTCCAGAAAATCCTTTATGGCAAGGGCATAATCCTGCGTGGTCCAATCGTCCTTTGGGCGAGGCGTTTGACCAAATCCATGCAGGTCAAGCAGAACCAAGGGGGCAGCATCTCCAACCAGTTCGACTGTCGGTATGAAATCTTCATGGTTTCGGTCCCAGCCATGGGCAAAGACAATCGGCACGCCGTCGTCACCGCCACGTTTTTCATAGAACATTTTCTGCCCACTCTATTCTTGCGTGCACTTCATACTACTAGATATGGTGCTTTATCTCTAGCTAATATACGTAGTTAGCAACTTCCAGACGGATCGTGGGTAGAACGTGAGCAAGTTGAACTTAGCAGTCATTTTTGGCGGCCCAAGCCAAGAACACGATGTTGGAGTCATCAGCGCGCAACAGCTGATGGATTGTGTCGATGTGCGTAAATTCAACGTCGTCCCAATTTACATGGGTTTTGACGGCAGGTTTTTCCAAGGGGCGTCGCTTCGCAAGCTAGAACGGTTTCGCCCCGTCCCAACGGGCCTAAGCGAAGTGGTGTTTTCTTGGGGTGAAATGGGGGCATGCGTCACAGCACTTAATGGCAACCAGTCGCAACTTATCGACTGTGCCTTGCCCGTTTTCCACGGCCCATTCGGTGAGGATGGACGCATTCAGGGATTGCTTGAAACCTCGGGCATCCCGACAACTGGCTTTTCCGCAATAAACTCAGCACTTGCGATGCGCAAAGACGCAACAAAATCGCTTGTCCAGTCGGCGGGTGTCAATGTTCTGCCTCATGTCGTCGTGAATGCCAAAGAGCTAAAGCAATTAGACGCGGTTTGTTCCAAGGTAGAAGCCGAAATTCCTTATCCTGTCATTGTTAAGCCCGCCAACTTGGGCTCAAGCATCGGGGTCGGGCTGGCCAAGACCCGCAACGAACTGAAAGTGTATTTACAAGGCGCCCTTAAGGAAGACACGTTTGCGCTTGTTGAGCCGCAAGTGCAGAACCTTGAAGAACTGAATATCTCGGTGATTTTTCGCAACGGAAAGATTCAGTTTTCGGCGATCGAGCGGCCAAAATCCTCGGCCGAGTTACTGGACTTCAAAGAGAAGTATCTGTCTTCCATTGATCAGGGCACAGGAGGTAGCGGCAAACTTGGTAACACTGCCGTCCCGTCGCAAGGCATGCTTTCACTGACCCGCGACATCAATCCGCTAATCAGCGAAAAGCTTCAAACGCGGCTCTACGACTACGCAGCAAAATCATTTAGCGTCCTTGGGCTTCGCGGTGCGCCTCGGATGGACTTTATGCACAACACCGAAACCGGCGAGCTTTGGTTTAACGAGATTAACCCCATTCCGGGGTCTTATGGGTTTTTCCTGTGGGAGGCTGCTGCAGAGAAACTTCTGTTCTCACAACTGGTCGAACACCTTGTTGACGAAGCCCTGAACGACAGCATCAAGCACTTCGAAGATCCTGTTCCCCAAGGTGCGCACTTGCTGCCCAGATAGACAGCACGGTTCTAAAAGCGATCGTCTCCCCAACACCCATGGCGATTGCATTCACTTATTCGAGGGCGGTGCCAAACACAGTAATACTTGGTGACTAAGTTTGCATATTACACGGCATATTTTCATAGTGTCAGTTAATTTTCTTGCTCAAATCAAAGTAATGAAGCCCATCGTAGATTTCCTTGCCATCAAAGGTCGTCACCCGTTTTCTATTCTTATCCTTATTATAAGACGCATGTATCCAACCATATTCGCCAGAATTCGGGTCAAACTTCTCAAGAATAACTTCGTCAAAATCTGTATTTTCAATGATCCAATTGGCAAGTTGATCGTTGCGGATACCGCCCATCAGGATATCTGCGGCTTGCCCGAAAAGGTGCTGCGATTCTGATAACCCCCCCACTTCTGCGTTCAACTCTGGGCATCGGTACCCACTGGTCACAAATAGGGGCAAATCAAAGTGGACGATTGCTGGATTAAGGACGTTGATGCAAAGCTGCCTTAAGTTCTCAATCACATCACGATCATGCGGCATGTTGTGGATGCCTAACCTTTCGGCGGTTTCGCTTTGACACATCGTAAAAAGATCAAGATGGTCTGAAAGCATCGGGTTAAATTGATTGGATTTATACATCAGGTGAACGCGCTTTCATTTTCTCGTCGTCGATTTGGTCGATACGATAGTTAGATTACAATGTTTTGCCGGTTGTTAGCCGCAAGTGTCTTCTTTTGTTGATTCAGGATCAACTAATTCCGAAACGCGACCCAACAGCGTGCAAGGTCGCTGACACGAATAAGAACCGATGTGGGAATTGACGGGCGCATGTTGGGGCAGGGTGCTGACCTATAGCGCGCGTTACGAAAGCTCCTTGCGTCTCAGAACGGCATTGAACGAAATCGAAATGCGCGGGCTGTCGCTTAGATTTGGGTGCACGAAGTGGTGCAGAAAACTGGGCCAGAGGAACAGCTCACCGGCCTTTGGAAGCCGTCGAATTTCCGGGTCAAACTGGCCGTCGCCACGCACCGCCGTCATATTCACCTGAGCGCGCGGATCGAAAAAGCTGATGGCGCCGGGATTCAGATCGGTGCGATGTCCAGCCGGGGGTTGTTCCGGCATAGCCACATAATAGGTGCCCGACAGCCAAGCGTGGGGGTGATTGTGCAGATTGTGGTAATCCCCGCGCCGGTTGATGTTGACCCAAGCCTGCACATCGAAATCAGGGCGATAATCAAGCCCGGCTTCTACCGCGTAATCCAAAACTGCGCGAACGCAACACTGTCGTAACCAGCCAACTGCCGGGTGCGGGTTCTGGAAGATGTCCTGATCCAGATAGCGGACCGTCAAATCCTCGGCCTCGTCGTCGGCTTGCAACAAAAGCTCGGTCAAAACAGAATTGGCGTTTTCCGACCCGGGAAGAACCAGCGACATAAACAAGGTCGGCCATAGCCGTTGAAACTGCGCGTCTGGTGCTACTGCCATTGGTCATGCCCTTTTCATGTGTCGCGCCTAACTTCGGGGGTAAGGGGGGCGCGGGGCAAGAGGTAATGTGGTTGGTGCACGAAGATGGGTGACGGCCGGACATTTTTTGCACGATGCACCGATGACCGCTGACATCACTGTCATCTTAAAGCCATTTCGCAAAACGGAAAATTGCAAACAACGCAATCCCGATTACGGCAGACCCGCCTGTCACGATCCAAAAACCCATCGAAGATTCGACGCCAGGCATTCCACCCACGTTGATGCCAAACAAGCCCGTCAAGAACCCAAGCGGAAGAAAGATCGCGGCTACGACCGAGAGGACGTAGCTATTTCGGCCTAAGGTTGACGCATGAAGAATGTCGAGGTGATCCTGCGTCGCAAGTAATCTGTCGTGCGTCGCATCAAGCGCTTCGACGGAGCGCGTGATTTTGTTTGCCGTTTCGCTCAGCAACGCTGCGGCGCGGGATTCCAAGGACCAAGCTTGATTGTCTGCCAACGCGACGACAGCTTCTTTCTGTGGCCTTATAAAACGACGTAATTTGATGACACTTTGCCGACATTGCGTGAGTTTTTCGTTCGTATCCTGGGGACGGGCCAGGGCATCTTCTTCAATGGCATCAGCTTCTTCTTCTAACTTCAATGCAATGCGCTCAATGCGTTGTGTCAGACCGAAGGTCAGATCTGCTAAGAATAGATCAACTGACTTGGGACCCTCACCATTTTCCATCTTTTGACGTATCTCATCCAAGGCAAAAACTTTTCGCATACGCGCGCTTACGACGAGCCCCTTTGTCACCCAAAACCGCAATGACACCATATCATCGGCCATTTCCCCCGGATTAAGATTGACCCCCCGTAGGTTCAGGATCAGCCCGTCTTCCACGTGGGTACATCTGGGGCGTGTTTCAGCTTGCCTAAGGGCCGTATGCGCGGATGACGGTAGAAATTCCTTTGTCCAAATTCCCAATGCGTCTTCGGCGGTATCAAAATGCAACCATCGATATGCAACGTCTGTGCCCGCCTTCACCGATGGCCATGTGGAGTTGATCGGGACCGGCTTTCCGTCCTTACCGATATCGAAAGCACAAATAGGTTGAATGGTTCTTTCTGACACGGGAGCCTCCAAGTTGGCTGGATAAAGATAGTATTGCTAGGGCGCGTCAAGGCTAGATGCCTCGTGTCATTTGTTGCCCATTTTATCTTTGCACGGAAGTCCCAGTGTATTTCACTGCAACGTGCCTCTGCCCGCCACTTTTCCCGCACGTCGATAATTGACGAAGGCATTGGCGCTCATCACAACGAAAAAGCTCTCCATATCGATCAAGATGAACCCGTGCTCAAGCAGGGCCCGTGTCAAAGCGGTGACGTCTTCTTCATATAACCTACGTCGTCCCGAGATTTCGCAAATGAGTTTGCGCGAAATCCGATAGCGACCTGAGGGTTTGCCCCCAAAACCATCGGCGTACATGTCGGCCAATTTTTTGGCTGTGGCGTCTGAAGCGTTCATCCTTCCAACATAACATGTGATAAAATATTGTCTATAGACAAATATAGTTTGCCAAACTACATCCAAAGTGGAAAGGAACCATTTATGCTCGACAAACCAGACATGGCAGGGTTTTTCTTTGTGCTGAGCCTTGCAACCGTGATGATGCCGTGGCTGTTATGACGCAGATGACCGATCAACAGCGCGCACACAAAATGGAACGGCCAGTCTTGATCATTGGGTGGATGGAGTACATCGACCTGCCTGATCTTGGGCTGCTGGACGTAAAGGCCAAAATCGATACAGGCGCGCGGACATCCGCAATCCATGCTGCGGATATAACCCCTTTCAAAAAAGGCGTCGAAAATTGGGTGCGGTTTACGACACGCGCGACCGTGGGGAATGACGCTGTTACGATCGAAAGCCCGATCCATTCCAGTCGCAGCATTAAGAATACGAGCGGCGCGCCTGAAGAGCGTATCATTATTCGGACGAAATTCCGACTGGCTCGACGCATGTGGACCATTGATCTGTCACTGACCGACCGAGAAAACATGACGTTTAGCCTGATCGTGGGCCGGACGGCACTGAAAAACCACTCAATCGCGGTGCATACGCGCCGCGCCCTATTGACGAAGGACCGACCCAGTCAAAGCCGAAAAGGACCTCTCATGAAAATCGCAATGCTCGCCAGAAATCCTGACCTCTATTCTCACAAACGGCTTGTCGAAGCCGCCGAAACGCGCGGGCACGAAATTAGGATTGTGGACACCCTACGATGCTACATGAACATCGCCTCGCGAAGGCCCGAGATTTACTACAATGGCGAGAAGCTAACTGGGTATGACGCCGTGATTCCGCGGATTGGAGCCTCGATTACCTTTTACGGTATGGCGGTACTGCGGCAGTTTGAAATGATGGGCGTTTATCCCCTCAACGAAAGCGTCGCGATTGGCCGATCACGAGACAAACTGCGCTCGATGCAACTGTTGGCCCGTGACGGCATCGGTTTACCAGTCACCACCTTTGCCCATGATCCCAAGCAAACCGAAGAAGTCCTCAAGGTCGCAGGCAGCGCCCCCCTCGTCATTAAATTGCTCGAAGGGACACAGGGCATGGGCGTTGTTTTGGCTGATACGGATCGGTCGGCCAAGTCGGTGATTGAAGCGTTTCGCGCCACGAAGACCAACATTTTGGTGCAAGAATTTATCAAAGAGGCTGGCGGCACAGACATCCGCGCGATTGTTGTAGGCGGTAAGGTTGTCGCTGCGATGAAACGGACAGGTGCAAAGGGTGAATTCCGCTCCAATTTACATCTTGGTGGGTCCGCTGAAGTGATTAAACTTTCCCCCAAAGAACGGGCAACCGCCGTTGGGGCTGCGAAGTCGATGGGGTTAAATGCCTGTGGCGTAGATATGTTGCGCGCTAATAGTGGTCCGCTTGTGATGGAGGTAAACTCGTCTCCCGGTTTGGAAGGTGTTGAAAAGGCGACCGGTTTGGATATTGCTGGCAAGATGATCGAGTTCATCGAAAAACACGCTAAACCCAACGCCACAAAAACAAAAGGCAAAGGCTGATGCCCAAACGAGCTGATTTTGTCATTGGCAACGAAAGTGTATCGCCCGGCACCCGCCGGACGATAGATGTTTCTGTCAGCGTTTTGTCTGATCATACGCCGGTGACAATGTCGGTGCATGTCATCCATGGTCGTCTTGACGGTCCCACGGTTTTCGTCAGTGCAAGTATCCATGGGGACGAAGTCATCGGGGTTGAGATCGTACGCCGTCTGTTGCGCTCACCAAGCCTTGGGTCCGTCAACGGCACGTTAATCGTTGTTCCGATTGTGAATACTTACGGCTTTTTGAACCATTCTCGCTATCTACCAGATCGGCGCGATCTGAATCGCACGTTTCCTGGAAGTGAATCAGGATCACTAGCATCACGCCTCGCACATATCTTTATGACCGAGATCGTCGCGCGATGTGATCTTGGCATTGATCTTCACTCGGCCGCCATTCATCGCACCAACTACCCCCAAATCCGCATATCACCAGATAACCCCGAAATGCTCGAACTGGCCAACGTCTTTGGTGCGCCGATCATCATGCAATCACCCGTCCGCGAAGGGTCTCTGCGGGGGTCAGCCAAAGAGCTTGGTATTGACGTGCTCTTGTTCGAGGCTGGCGAGGGTCTGCGGTTTGATGAATTCTCTGTAAGATCCGGCGTCGCAGGCATTTTACGTGTGCTGCGTTATAAGGGCATGGTTGCAGGCAAAGGCATTGCCAAGGTGAAAACGACACCGCAATTTTGCCCCTCAAGCAAGTGGTTGCGTGCGCCAACCGGCGGTCTTCTGCGTGCATTCCGTGCGGATGGCGATCTGGTGCGCGAAGGGGAGTTGATGGCGTCTGTCTCTGACCCATTTGGTGAGACAGATAACGATATTGTCGCCCCCTTCGACGGCATCATCGTCGGTCGCGCCGTTTTGCCCATCGTGAATGAGGGTGACGCCGTTTTCCATCTCGCCCGCGTGAAGTCTGTCGCGAAAACCGAGAACATGGTCGAAGGCATGAACACGCAACTAAGTGATGATCCGATGTTCGATGAAGACGAAATCATCTAGGGAAGCTGGGATAGCTACAGCCAGATGCATTGATCATTAAGCGCATGCGGTCCCACAAATCGCCAAAGCAGTCATTGGCCGGGATGCAGAAATTTGGCAAAATGGGCTCAAAGCCGACCTCCGATGCGCTCGGCACCAAGGTCCGCTTTGCGAAGGATCACGTTCGCTGGCACTGCACCATTGGTTCTTACACCGCAGTTTTTTCCAAAAGGCACCGACGTTAGACAGGTGACGGTGCCATGCATTCTATTTATTAGTTCCACTCAGATACAAAGAGCGATGACTTTCCTTAATGTAGGTCCAAGCAACAAAACGACTTGTTTTTTGCCCCTGCGCCATTTCCACGACTTTGAAATCAGCAATGTTAGCTTTCCCTAAGATTTTGTAGATGGGCGGCAGGTTGTCTTTTTTCGACACCAACGAGCTGAACCACAGACACTGTTCGGCGAACGCCTTGCTTTGCTCAACCATGCTCGCAATAAATTTTATCTCGCCACCCGGATACCAAAGTTCGGCGTTTTGACCGCCAAAATTAAGTTTATTTGAATGCCCCTTTCCAAGGTTACGCCACTTACGTTGGGTGCCTTTGTTGGCTTGTTCGATCGAGGCATGGAAAGGCGGGTTGCACAGGGTGATGTGAAAAACATCGTGGATTTCGATCACACCTTTAAAGATATTCTCACGAATATCTTGTCGTCTAAGGGTGATTTCCAGCTTGTTGAATTCGCAAATCTGCTGTGCCGATTTGATGGCGCCTGCGTCTATATCGACGCCAGTAAAGTGCCAGCCGTATTCACTCTGGCCAGTCAGGGGGTACACCAAGCTCGCACCGGTACCGATATCCAACGCTTTGATATGACGCCCACGGGGTATTTCATGATTGTTACTGGCGGCAAGCAGGTCCGCCAGATAGTGGATGTAATCCACACGACCGGGTATCGGGGGGCATAGATAATTGGCAGGAATATCCCAAAAGTTGATATTGTAATAAGTCTTGAGCAAGGCTCGATTAAGCATACGGACTGCCGAAACGTCTTGAAAATCTATCGTCGTCTGACCGGCAGGGTTACTGATCGTGAAGGCTTCAAGTTCAGGTGACTGCGCCACCAAACGCTCGAAATCGTAACCTTCTCTGTGTTGATTACGAGGGTGCAGCTTAGTTCTGGTGGCCATGAAGAAGCCTTCATTAAAGTTGGCAGATGTAACGAGCCAAACCGTTCGTTGGTCCTAAACTAACATGCAGAAATAGTAAAATTGGGCTCAATGCTGACCTTCACGATTGGCCTTTGCAAAGCCGCTCACCTGCCGGCACCGGAAACGACGTCGCAAGTGCCGTGCCGATAGGAATTGAGCAGGGCTGCGAGGCGCATGGTGTGCTCCATGGGTGAACTGCGCTCCTAAACAACATTGATTTGTCGAAAGTTGGTGGGCGACCCTGGAATCAAGGTGAGGCTAAAGAGGCGTGACCTATATTAGTTATTATTATCAATCCGTTGTGAGTTTCATCGCTGATATGAATTCAGGCTCGGTACCGAAAGCTGTACGAAAAGTACCGAAAATTTCTGCGTGTGATGAGCTTCTGAAGTGATACCCGGAAAAAACACGAAATCCTTAGCAATATATGGGCCCGAGCCGACTACCGCGCCTGTTCCTACGACCCTGACGGCAACGAGATAGGTTGGGATTATGTTTCGAACTACAACCGCAGCACCAGTTACTGAGAAGATGAATGTAGACTCTAAGCAATTGGTTCCTTGGATCTATCTTAGCCAAAGTACGTTCCAGTCATGTCCGACAATTGTCGCACCAAAACAAACAAATGTGACAGAGTTGATGAACGAGCAATATCCTCCGAGAAACAGATGTTGATGCAAGTTCAACGATTCCGTGACAATCGCAGCGGCTGCGCGAGTTTGTGCGATGTGCTAAGAACGTGTCGCATTTGCCGAGCTTTTTTGATCGTGGCCACCCTGCTATTGGCGATCGGCAACATTGGAGCTAGAGTATTCAGAAGTTTGAAGTCTATTGCCCTTGGGCAACGGTGAGGCGCACAGTGAGGACGAAAATTTGAAGACTACCATCGACAATCAGCGCACTAGAAAATTCTCGACCACTGCTGAGGATTACGTGAATTTCGCAGATCGTCTCGTAGAAGAGACTTCGTGTATTAGTGGAGTTTCTTCGATTGTAATTTGCGGAAGTTTCGCAAAAGACACCTTGGTGCCTGGTTGGAGCGATATCGACATCATCTACTTCGTCGAAGACCAAAAATCTCCAATCAACACATATCGCAAAATTGGAAAGGTGGTAAGAACCCTGCAAATGGACCGGCCCATTCTGGTTGGTCTTGATATTGCGTCCTCAAGAGAATTCCAGAAGACTTGGAAGATCGGCATGCGCGCGCTTGGAATGACTTTTGAGGTCGCAGGTAGTGGCAAGACAGTTTTTGGAGACTGTTTGATGGAACAAGTGGTGTGGAACGAGAAATACCGACTGCAGATAAAAACCGAGGCGACGAATCTAATGAGAGCCCATCTCCACGAGTGGAGGCGCTGGTATATTAACACATCAATAGATTATGAGAGCAACGACCATCTAAGAAAGAATGTTGTGACCTGCCTGAAGATTTGTAAGCTGAGTACTGACCCAAATCTGCAAGCACCTTTTTCTTACGAGCAGTGCGTTAACGTCATGAGAGGAAACGGAAACCCTGAGGCCGAGACGAATATACTGTCATTGGCGGTTGAAACGCGGCGAAATTGGCAGGATATCTCGGAGAAGCCAAAAGAAGTCGCTATGCGAAATCGCGTTCTTTCCGAGGCAATTGCAAAGATTAGAAGATAGTCAATCGCCACCCTCTGGAGGTTCTCCAGAAAGACCGCGAAAGCTATCTATTGCGTTACTGAGTTTGTCGGCTTCGTGGATTTTCCAAGTTTTCAAACCCTCTCGCTCTTCTTTCAGTATCTCCTGTAGCAATTCTTTGTAAGCATTATAAACGCCCTCCTGCGAAAGCTTGTTGTGGACCAATAATCGCGGCCGGCTTTTTCCAGCGTCAACAATTGCTGACGGAAAAACTGGTGCTATCAGCATGCGGCCATCCGCATAGTCGAGATCGGCAGCCGTTACCATGAAAGTAGGAATGTCGGATAGTTCAACATATGTGACACGATCCAGAAGAGATTTTGGATACTCATCCAACAGGTCCTTTGTGGTCTCCAGAAAGCGGATCGTGTCGCTTCCGCCAGCTTGAAGAGAATCAAAAAGATACCGGTTCTTCCCGGAAACTTCCGCACCAGGAAAAGCAATTCTCAACTGTATGTCACTTCTGGTATTTCCGCTAATTCGATCAAAAAGTTCATTAAGTTTGCTGCTCAGTTTTCCAAATCTCAGGCCAACAATATCGAGCGTCCGTGTCGCACCGAACTCCGCAGTTCTAAATACATTGTCATCACCCAAGCCAGGTAGCGCCACTCTGACGATTTCGAATAGGCCTTGGGTCAAATCCTCATCTCTGGAGACAAACTCATCAACAATCCCACCAAAAAACTGTTTCGCATCCAACAAATTGTCGTCGTAGTAATTGTGAACAAACTGTCCGCCAACTAGACCCGGCTCAATGTCCACTTCAGCATTTTTTATAATGTGCACCCTTCGGACGCCCAGTCGGGCAGCGAGAAAACCAAACGCAGTCAACAGTCTTGAACGTGTCGTGAGATCGTCCTTTGAGCTAACAAAGATGAATGCAACGTCCGCTTGCGCAGCAAGTTGCATTTTTTCCAAGTCTAGGCTCTGGCGTGCACTAAAAATGTGCTCAGGTCTCAAATTCTTGGGGTCAACGTAACTTACCTGAGGCAACTTCTCTTCACTTTGAAAGGCCGACTGCACTTCATCTGACAGAAGTAACTGCCCAACCAGTTTGTGATATGGAGATTTGCCTTCCGGTATTCCGCCAAATATAGCGATGTTTACTGGTTCATATTCTCGGGCTCCTCCACTACCAACGTCATTGATGCCAACAGCTCGCCCCAACGCGTCAACGACATCGGTGAGCTTAACACCAAAATTGTAGCTTTTATCCCCAAACTTACGAGCTCCGCCAATATGCATCCCGACCGGGCTTAGATCTTTTTTGAGGTAAATGAGGCCTCCAGAAGATCCATCTTTGGAATCTGCATCATGAAAACTACGGTAGGGGATTCCTGCGTCAAAAACCTTTCCCTCAGAGGTACCAAGCCTTTGCCCGTCCGGATAAGCAAGTAGCTTAATACTTGTACCCACACCCGCGTCTTTTGCTGAAGTAATCGTAACCCAGCCTCTGGGGCGATCGTCCTCTAGGTCGTTGTCGCCAATCCTTTCCGAAAGACGCAAGAGAGCGAAATCAAGTTGCTCTTTCACCGGATGTGTTTCTGAATTACCTACGTCGAAAGGCGAAAGGTTAGATGTAACAATGATTGGATCGTCTTTTCTGTCTAGTGCCACTGTGACAACAGAGCGCTCCATTCTCTCTTTGTTCTTAGGAATCTGCTGATAAAAATCATCGAATTCAACTAGGAGATCTGCCGCTTGGTAATCCAGAATGTTTTTCGATTTTTCAGCAAGCTTTCCTACATGATAGCATGTTAAAACTAGATCGGGACCAACAAGAAAACCTGATCCGATGGCGGTGCCTGACTGATCTATAACTCGGCAGACCCAATGCTTAATGCGGCCTTCATCTGAGCCGATTGGCGAATCTACAAACTCAATGCGGTTGTGCGGGTTCACTCTCTTCTGTCTCTGAGGCTCGCCCGCTCCTTCTGCTCCATCGTTACCCGCCATCGAACTTGAATTCCTCGCCGTTTTGCTTAGGGGCTACAGTGCATTAGATATTATAGATTGCGCAAGCATTTTGGCGTTACAGCCTCAGGCTTTCCGGTCCAACTACCTCGAAGACAGCCTCCCCAAAAGTGCTTTCAGAATTGGCATTCATCGGATCTTTGGTTTCGAGATGGCTGAAGTCAAACCCGGTTACTGCACTAATACGAGAGAGCTTGACCTGATAAGTTTTATACTCTCCGAGCACAAAAGCGGCTTCAGTCAGGTCGGCGATCAATTCGCCATGTGTCAAAAGGTAACCCGTAGCGCTGAGTTCCCCGGTATCGGTATCGACCATTGCTGCAATCTTCCAAAAGTGTTCGGGAATTTGCACGTCCTCCGCTCCCGGTTGTTTCCGTAGTGTCTTATCATTGTCGCGGAATACCGGGCCAGTCATGACCGAGACCTTAAAGTCCCGTGTTCTTGAAGCTTCGAGGATGTAATCCTCCAAACCAACCCAGTCGCGTTGATTCAACAATTTATGTTGTGGGGCAGAATTGGTGTAGTGGAATGTATCGATTTCGCCCTGCTGCGCTTCGGCCTTGCTGTCCCCCCAGCCAGGATCCATCCTCCGGACCATGTGGCCCCGGTCCAGTGGATTGTGTCGGTAGAGCTCATTACCCACCTGGTGAGAATTGTCGATACGGCCGTCAAGCCTCCAGTTACCCTTGCGTTTTAGACGAATTGCTTTACCGCCATCGATGTTTACAGCGGTAAGCATTGGCAGGCGGCGTGAAATAGACTGGATCACCGAAAAATGTGTGTACTTCAAAATGCCATTCGTATCGTCCGATACCGGCGCAATGTCATCTTTCGTTGCTTGGTCCATGCCCGGATAATCTACGCGCAGGTCTCCGTCGCCAAGGAATTCGGGTGAGTAGCCGTTCCGATCCGAAAACGATTCCGCGTTCGCGACTTGGGTTGGCGGAATGGATACCGAAGCGTTTGCGTGCACTGCCCGGACTTCGCGCATCGCGGCCCAAACGAGGTCAGCCGGTACAGCAAAGTTCGTTTCCTCGAAAACCCCCGCGAAATGCAGTGCTACGGCTTTCTGCGTCGCGATATCCAAAACAATTGAGCCCGAGTTCCCACCAAGGGTGGTGTAATCGGCGAACAGTGTATGCCCATCAGGGGTATATCCGGTGCAAAGCCCTGGGCTAAAGCGTTTCACGTTGTAGGTGCTACTGAAGAGGTCATCCATCAAATTTGCATCATTGCGGTTAGGATCCGCAGCGGGATAACCCACCGCTGCAATTGGCTGGTCGACTTCAGCACGCGCTACAGCAAGGTCGATCGGCGAGATGTCTGCTTCATTGTCAACGCGCAGAAAGGCAAAGTCGGGCTCACCTGGACGGGCCATGAAAAGAACCTCGATCACCCGCATCGGACGATAATCTGCCGGCGGATTAGTTTTGTTTTGCTGATAAGTATTGGTTTCTACGCGTAACGGCTGCCCGAACCGATCAGGACGGAAGTCATACTGCCCACCGAGTAGGGTGCGCGCAAAAACTTCAGCGACATGGCGGTTTGTGACCACAATGTCGTCCGTGATTAACCACCCAGTTCCAGCGTAGGGCAATCGGTGGTTGAACAGATCGACGCGCCCAACCTTTAAGCATTCCACCTCCAATGTCGCTTTGTGTGCATTTAAGAGCGCTACCTCGTCGTAGTTTCCGGTGATCATGATCTGGTTGTCGGCAATGAAATATGGTGGTCGCAAGTCTGCGAGAATAATCGCCTCCAGTGTTGCGCCCATCGCAATATCAGTTTCGTTATCTAATCCTTCGACGTGGCCGGACAAAACCGCTTCATAGGCGGGTCCCGAGGCTGAGAACCCCTCCGGGGCCAAGCTTTCTGTTGTTGGCTCGCCGAACCCCAACTGAATCAACCTAGTCGCCGCACGCTCAGCGGACGTTTCAAAGGCAGCCTTGTTCCGACGCAGGTTTGAAATCTGGTTTTGGGGGGTCATCATGGTATTTCCTCCGGGAAATGATGTGGAGATGTTTCTTGATTAAGTTGCGCGTCCCTGACTATTTTAATAATGCAAGATTCTCTGTGCGGCCGACTACTACTATTCCGATCGAAGCAGATCTGCTGGAAACTGCCCGGCAACAGCAAATGATCTCTTAGCGACGACGTTCACTCATTCATGTGGTGACTCAAAGTCTTTCACAGCTTGTGCTGCTCTGGACAGTGCTCATTGGTAGAAAGGGCTTTGTGCTTAATCATCGGGACTTTCACTTTCGTCGGAACGGATAATTGAATCACGCGGGCGTCCAGGTGGTTTGTGATACTTTTCGATACCGATCGTCCAGCCTGACAGCGTGGCCTCGATCTCACTGATGGTTTCGCTGCTCGTTTCGATCAGAAACAATCGGTGAAGATCGTTCTCCAAAACAGTAACGCCGGGATTCCCCACTATTTCTGTGAGTTCTTTTTCCGTTGGCGTTTCACCTCTTTTGAAAAGTACATATCGAGCCATCCTCTAAACGGCCGACGGATCGGGTAATCCATAGCCTTCGAAACTTTGACCAAAGCCTCTCCGGATGCAATTGCTTTGCAGCATTCGCTCAATTGCTTCCGAGCGTGCCCGGTCCCTCGGCATATCGAAGATAGATTGGTTCTGCGACAATAGTGAGGCCGCCGCTCCGGCAACCACAGGTGCTGCCATTGAGGTGCCGCTCATCGGGCCATATTTGTCGTTGGGCAAAGTGGACAGGGTGCCGACTCCAGGGCCGGTCACCGCGATCTCAGTCCCGACATTGGAAAAGCCCGCGATAAACTCTTGGGGTTCTGATGGGCTGGCCGGCGGCCTAATGATATCGGCTTCCTCTAGCGAACCGCGTGGAAATGTTCCTTCGCGCCCCATTGCGCTAATGGCGGTTGCCCCACCATAGGCTGCGGGATAACTCACTCGCCGGCGGCCATCGTTTCCTGCAGCAACAACAACGAGCATACCCTGCTCCCTTGCATCTTGAATAGCCTCATTGACGATGCTGTCGGCAGGACCACCGCCGAGGCTGAGATTGATAATATCACAACCATGCATGCCAGCGCGGATCATAGCCTTCAGAATGGCATAATTACTTGCCCCCGATGCGTTCTGCCCAAATACACGATACGCGAATATGCCGATATTCGGAGCGACACCCTGGAGCCCAGTCGGCGGGATGCCCATGGCACCGATAAGGCCCGCCACATGGGTCCCATGGGCGTCGCCGTCATGCCAGTCGGCGTCTGGTTCACCAGTCACTGTGTTAACTCCGCCGAGTGTATTGAGGTGACTATGCGGGCCCACTCCAGAGTCGATAACACCAACTTTCACTCCCGCCGCCGGGTTGAAACGCGTGTTTCCGTAATAATGGCGAACAACGTCTACATTGTTCAGATCAATGGGTGCCATTCTTATCGAGTGAACAGTCGCATTAGGGAGAGTTTCTCGATATGTCCCCCAAAATCCGGTAGGCGGATACACATACAGCCGCTCTATTTCGGCGTTTGCCAAGCGAAGTTCGACCTTCCCATCGGAGTTGGTCAGCCCACTGTCGCCAATCCGTGCATCAAAATCTGTAAACGCAACAACTTGAGCGCTTTGAACTGGACCCCCGGATACTGCATCCAGGCACTCGATTTGGACGTCGATGAACGTGGACGACATTGCGACAGAAGCCGTCCCCATCGGCATAAGCCGAAGGTCGGGGCGGTCATAATACACAACGGGTACGGCTCGAACTGGTGCTGAGGAACTGTTCGTCCGTTCTGCCGCTTCTGGAGTCATATCAACAAGTTTCGCGCCGTCTTCATTGATCGAGTCGATCACCGAAACACTTTCGCCTCCAGCCGCTTCGAGCACAGATTCAGTAGGAAATTGAGTGCTGGACGCAGATGGCAAATTCAAAAGAACCGATCTAGTCTCAGCATCTAGTGCGCGAATTCCTTCCTTTGGCAGAAGAATAAATTGTTGAGTTTCAGCCATTTCTCTATCCCCAAACTAAATTCTAAAATCAGCGAATAATTGGCTGACAATATCAACAAATTCGCTTTTGGCCAAGGTTGGCAAAGCTCCCCTTGCCGCCTACATTGCACGCCGCCACAGCGTCAGGTTGAAGATTGCAGGGTTCTCACCTGATTCTACAGTTCCCAAAGTTCGTGATTTTTTGCCAGATTCGCTGACCTGAGACTCAGCTTGGTTATGAGGGTCTTCTCGGTGCTGCCGGCTCAGTGGGCTTCCATATGATATCTACTTGATTTGATGCGATGGTTCGGTATGCTTCCAGAGTATTTGCAAATTGGGAGATTTCAAAATGACATCCTTGACATCAAAACGTCCGGCTTCGATGGTTATTGCGGAAAAAGTGCGCGAAGAGAACTGCTTGGGTCACTACGACGCTGAAACTAATACCTGGAGCAACCGTGACTACGACCTAGCCGCTGCTAAAAAGCACAACGAAGATATGTAAGGTAGCAGGCGAAAGGGTGGGAGAAACTGATTTACTTATCATAACCCACCGCAAAGCTCAGGAAGTAGATGGCGTAATTGATGCCGTTCGAGCGCATGGAAAGTCGGTGGAGCGCATCAATCTATGTCAGTATCCAGAAGACATTACTTATTCTTGGTCTGCGTACAAATTTGGGAGCCTGTTGCAGGTAGGCAAAGCTTCAGTCGGATGGTTTCACAACCCTGGCCGATACTCTATCGCTCAAAGTCTAACAGGCCATGGCCGAGAAATCGCACTTCGGGAATGCGACGGCTTTTGGGAAGGTATTGGACTATCAATTGATTGCGATTGGCTCAATCATCCCCAATCGCTCATCCTTTCGTCTCGAAAGTTGAGCCAAATCGCAATGGCCAGACGGCTGGAGATTAAGCTACCTGACACCCTTGTTTCCAACAACTCAACTGAAGTGGCTGACTTTTTTTCGAGGCATAAGGGGGCGGTCGCCAAGTCCATTGCCAACGGATATTCCGTATACGGTGACGAACAGGTAAAGCTCTATTCTCGCTATTTTGACCGTTTGCCTGACGATATTGCCAGCGGTTTGCGTTTTTCGCCGATGATCTTCCAAAAGTGTATCCGAAAACTGAACGAACTTCGTGTAACTTGTATTGATCGAGAGTGCTTTGGTCTTATCGCAGATACGTCAGATCTAGGTGACGAAGATATCGACATTCGCCGCCTCAACTACCAAAACGAGCAAGCGCGATTTCAGGGGGTAGTTGTTCCAGACGACATCAAACGTTCTTCGCTTCAACTCATGGATCACTTCAACCTTTCTTACGCGGGATTAGATTGGATTCAAGACTCGGACGGGGAGTGGTATTTTCTTGAGCTGAACGCCATGGGCGCATTCAAGTGGAGCGAAATTCAGGGCGCTGGCGATATTACGACCGCCTTAGCCAAAGCCATTTTGCGTAGATTTGAGAACAGTTTTGCGGTCACGTAAGAAGATTTCTGGTCTTTACGATTGGCGGGCGTCGCGAGGTGGTACGACCCAAGGCTACGAGCCTTTTGCAGCCCGTGATGTGGCAGTGCTCCAGGAGCACATGAAGTTCCAGTCCGCAAGGCTCTGCGACGTTGGTTGCGGGAATGGCACCCACCTCAAGGCACTATGCGACGCTGGCGTTGTCTACCCTGTCGGTGTCGATATCAGTGCTAGCAGCTTGTCCGGCCTTCTCGCCAAAGATTGGCAAAGTTCAGCGATCCTCATTTTAGCGGATGTGACAACGTGGAACGTCGGGCCGATGTTCGACGGGACACTCTGCTCATTGCCGCCAATAAACAAAGCGGATGGCTTTGGCTTAGCGGCTCTCGTCACTGCGCTTCGCTCGATTACAAACCCAGGCGGTTGGATACTACTGAAACTCTTCGACAGTGATCTTATAGAGGACATCATAGGAACCTATTCGGTCGCTTACGAAGACGCTCAAATTGAGAAAGTCAGTACCATCTCGCATTTTCAAGAAACGAGTTCCATTGAAATACGACAACACTTCCGCGATGCACCGGAAGACATACATTCAGAAGTCGTGGACACTCCTACGCAATCTGAAGTGATACGGCAAATGGAAGTCAGCAGGCTTTCTGTGACTACTGTGGATTGTCCAGATCAGTTGCCAGGGACGCGCATCTACCTGCTAAGGAGACCCTTAGAGTGACCGGCATGCCTTTCCATCAAGCTCAATATGTCAAAAATGGCTACACGGTTTTTGCAAGCGCTGTGTCCAACGAATTCATCAGTAACGTCTTGTCAAGATTCGAACTCGCTGACGCTGGCGAACTCGTCGCTGGCGACGAAAGCAGCCACTCTTGGCGCGAATTTGCGCTTTCGGAAGAAGACATTCCGGCTCACGCAGCGCTCCTTACTTATGCCGATGCCGTTTTGGGCGCTCCTCCGGTCAGGGCTTCACATTGGCTAAACGTATACAACATCGATGAGTTCATTGCTGGGCATGTCGATGCAGGAGGAGAAGCACAACTTATGGTACCGCTTGAGATGCCCCCCGCTGGATCGGGAGGAGACATCTGGATTGGTAGCCAAAGACAACTAATTCCTTTGTCAGTTGGAGATGCTTTGCTGTTCGCAGCACACCGACAATCCCATGGAACTACCGCAGTCAATGAAGGTCGGCGAATAAGCTTAAACATTAGACTGTGGCTTTCTGACTAAGGTCGAGACAGTGCCAGAGCGCCCATCACTACCTGAAGTGGCAGGAGGATTCGAAGATCTCGGCAGCAATGCCGATAAAAAATATACATTAAAAACAACAGCTTAGCCACTTCATGAGTGACCTTGGAATCAAGACCGGCTCAATTCCATATGCGCGGCTTTTTCTTCTATTTTCAGCGTGTTACCTACCCGTCTGAATCGGAGAAAGTCTACTGGGTACCGAAAAAACGGGTCTCGGTACCGAAAGTCGGAGGCAATCCGGCTGAGTCCTTCGGATCAATAACGCTACGTCTGGCAGGTTAGTCAAATGCTGATTCCTGAAACTGCTTAGCCATTCACAGTTGCAAAAAACTTCGCTACAGCTTCTTTCAGACCTCTCAAATTGGTCTGCGTGTTCACTTTACGTTCTTTTTCTGTTAAGATAAAGGATCAACTGGCTACGAGGCGGACGAATTGAAGAGATGGCTTTGCGACATTTGGACTGAATGGGCTCGCGTTCGTGGTCACTGGCAAGAGCTTGGGCACTTCTTCAAGGTCCCTGCTATCCGGTTCTTTGTGTCATGGTTTGCTT
>JAOHEK010000039.1 GCA_028097405.1 Paracoccaceae bacterium
AGCTAGGCATCACGAATTTTAATTGCATCACACAATTGAACACGTCGCTGTGAGAGCCGAACTTGTCCCGAATCGCCGCGACGTCGAAACGTCGACGGCCATCACCACCTAAGGCAGCGCAAAGCTTAAGCCCCATACCCCGTTGCACTCTTACACAGCGCTCGCTAACCAAATCACATCCAAGAAAGGCGACGCCATGACCACCCCTCAAACTATTGAAACCCTCCGCCAAGTGTCTGTGGCCACACTTGCCACGGCACTTTTCAAACGAGGGCTGCGCAATCAGGTCATCCAAGACGTCCGCCCTCTGGGCCTCAAGGGGCGCAACATGGTCGGCCCCGCCTTCACGCTGCGCTATATGCCTGCGCGCGAAGATCGCAATCAATTGGTCGAATTCCGCAATCCCAAACATCCGCAACGTCACGCCATTGAAACCTGTCCGCCGGGTTCGGTTCTAGTGATGGACAGCCGCAAGGACGCACGTGCCGCCAGCGCAGGCGATATCCTTATCACGCGGCTGATGGTGCGCGGCGGCGAAGGCATTGTCACCGATGGTGGGTTTCGCGATGCGCCTTCGATTGCCGCACTTGACATGCGCGCCTATCACAACCGGCCTTCTTCACCGACAAACCTGACCATCAACGAAGCCATCGACATCAACGTTCCCATCGGCTGCGGCGATGCTCCGGTTTTCCCCGGCGACATCATCGTGGGCGACGACGACAGCGTCATCGTTATCCCCGCCGAGATTGCCGACGACGTGGCTGCCGAAGCGCATGACATGACGGCCTACGAAGACTTTGTGGTGGAACAAGTCAAAGCAGGCGCCACGATCATCGGGCTTTACCCTGCGACCAAAGACGAAAATCTTGAGAAGTTCGCGGCATGGAGAAAGGCGAACAATCGATGATTTCCCTTTCTAACGACGAATTACCAGGCACATGGCTGGACCGTGTTTCGCGACCTGCATGGGGGGGGAATTCTGTGGCGCGACCTTCGCCCAATCCATAGTCGAACGCGTGATCAAGAAACAAGTCGCCGGTGAACCAGCCAAGGCCAAACTGATCGAAATCGCCCATTGGTCGCAATAGATCGCAATAGATTGCGGTCGTCATCGCCCCTGACCCGCAGCCTTGCCAGCCGGGGATTGCTTTAAACGCAACCTTGAAAACCGCCCGCCAGCGCAATAGGACATAGCCCATGTCCACAGCCAAAACCTCCGCCACGCCTTCAGGCCTGCCCGTGCCAACTCTGGACATGGGCCCCGGCGAAATGGATCAGATGAAAGACAACGCGACCCGTGCGGCAAGCTTTCTAAAGGCAATCAGTCACGAAGGTCGGCTTATGATCCTCTGCCATCTATCCAGTGGCGAGAAATCGGTGACTGAACTGGAAACCCTTCTGTCCACCCGTCAGGCCGTGGTCTCGCAACAACTTTCACGACTTCGGCTTGAAGGGTTGGTGACCCCAAGGCGCGAGGGCAAAGCAATATATTACAGCCTAAGCGACGGGCGAACGACCGAGGTTCTAAAGGTGCTGTACGATGTCTTTTGCGCGCGCGCCGACACCCCAGAAACCTCCTAAGCCCGGCCCCACAATCCGGACTTGCCGCGCGCGCCGGATCTCGCTTTAACGGCACCACACATAGTTTGAAGAAAGTCCGATCCATGCAAATCGAATGCGTTGTTCCAAGCCGAAGCCAAGTGGGCGAAGGGGCCGTCTGGGATGACCGGACGAACGTGCTTTGGTGGGTCGATATCCCTGCTGGTCTGATCCACTGCTACGATCCTGCAGCGCGCGAAAACACAACCATTGAATACGGTGAACCCGTCGGTTGCCTTGCCCTGCGCGAAAAAGGCGGGCTGGTTCTGGCCACGAAAACAGGCTTTTGGTTTTTCGATCCAAAGACAGGCACCCGCAAAGCGATCAGCGATCCCGAAGCCCATCTGGAACACAACCGCTTCAATGACGGCACCACCGACGCTCAAGGGCGGTTCTGGGCGGGCACCATGAAAGACGGCGGCACGCCTGAACCTCTTGGTCGGTTCTATCGCCTTGACGCCGATCTAACGGTCACGCCATGGATCGGCGATATAAACACCACCAACGGCCTCGCCTTTTCACCTGACGGCGAAACCATGTATTTTTCCGACAGCAACAAGGCCGTCCGCACGATCTTTAAAGCCGCCTATGATCAAACAACCGGCACTCCCGGCGAACCAGAGGTGTTCTTTGACACAAGCGTCGTTCCCGGTCGCCCCGATGGCGGCACCGTGGATGCCGACGGCTGCTACTGGCAGGCCGGTATCGACGGCTGGCAACTGTATCGCATCTCGCCCGACGGCGAGGTCGTGCAGACTGTCGACATGCCGATCGAGCGTCCGTCCCGGCCCATGTGGGGCGGGCCAAACCTTGATATCCTGTTTTGCACCTCGCTTGGTGTTGGCCTGACCCAAGGCCGCGACCAACCCGAAGCAGGTTCCCTTTTCGCCATCACCGGGCTGGGCCATAAAGGCCTGCGTCAAACCCGTTTCAAAGGTTAATCCCATGCCAGATTTCGCCATCTATCCCAGCCTAAAAGACAAAACAGTTATCATCTCGGGCGGCGCTCAGGGCATCGGCGCGGAAATCGTCAAGGCCTTCGCCGCACAAGGCGCGCGTGTCGGATTTCTTGATTTGGACGAGACCAGCAGCAAGGCCCTTGCCAGTGACAACGTCACTTACGAAATCTGCGATCTGCGCGATATCGACGCGATGAAATCTGCCTTGGGCAAACTGAAGGACCGCTTGGGCGGGGCTGACGTTCTGGTCAACAACGCCGCGCGCGACGACCGTCATGACTGGAAAGACGTCACTCCGGAATACTGGGACGAACGCCAAAACACGAACCTGCGCCACATGTTCTTCGCGATCCAAACAGTTGCACCCGACATGATCGCCAAAGGCGGTGGCTCGATCATCAACATGGGCTCGAACTCATGGTGGGAAGCCGGCGGAGGGTTCCCGGCCTACACAACAGCAAAGGCCGCCGTCCACGGGTTGACCCGGACCATGGCGCGAGATTTGGGCGATCACCGCATTCGCGTGAACACAGTTGTGCCCGGTTGGGTCATGACCGAGCGCCAGAAAGACCTTTGGGTCACGCCCGATGCAATCGAAGCGCATCGCGCACGCCAATGTCTGCCAGACCTGATCGAACCTGTCTATCTCGCGCGCATGGTGTTGTTTCTAGCATCAGACGATGCGGCGATGTGCAGTGCGAACAACTATATGGTCGAAGCCGGTTCGATCTAGGCGTCAAGGCGTAGCATAGCGGATCAGAGCGGACACCGTGCCCGCCTCCTCGAATTGCAGCTTAATCGGCACGCGCGCGTCGTCTTCCAGCACAGCGTCGCTCGTCACCTGAATATGCGCGCCATCCTGCGTCAGAAACGTATCACCCGCAGGTACTGACAGCCCGTCAGCGCCAACGCCCAAAAGCACCGCTTTACCCGCCGAACTGGTAACCGCAAGCAGCCGATCCGGCGCGCCTTGGTTTTCGATCTTGAAGACCACGGCAAGGTTTTGGCCATCGCTTCTAGATGCCGCTGTCTCGCTAATCAGAATATGCGTTGCTTCGCCGTCCGGCGTGAACGAAAACGCCCAATACCCGATGATACCAAACATCAACGCCGCAAGGATCTTTGTGTTCTGCATTTCGGGGCTATCCCTTAGATATCGTGCCGCGAGGCTTACGCTTTTCGATCCAAGCCGCCACGCCACGAATGTCCGGCAAGACCGCTTCGGCAAATGGTGCAAGGTCGTCATATGTTGCAATGCCGGTCAAAACACCGATCGGAACCATGCCTGCCGCCTGCCCGGCTTTCAAATCATGCAGGCTATCACCCACCATCAGACAGGTCGCGGGCGCGACGCCAAGCGCCTCGGCTCCGGCTATCAACGGACCGGGGGCTGGTTTCGCACCAAAGCCACTGTCGGCGCCGATCACCGCGCCGAAGAACCTGGCAATGTTCGATGTCGCCAAATGGTGCCGTGCCGAGGCTTCTGCGTCATTCGTGACCACGCCCAAAGGCGCAAGGCCCGCCAATACCTCAAGCGTCGCAAACAGCTCGGGCACTTCGATCTGGCGTGTGTTATGACCAATGCTGCGAAAAGCAGCCAACACGTCACTTAAGGGCCGCCCGGTCGCTTTGGCCAAAACCTCACCGGTTTCAGCGGACGTCCCGGCAATCACAACGCTTGATGCCTCAAACCGCCCCGAAACAGCGTCCACGCCAAGCGCCTTAGCCACTGGCACACGCAGATCACCGGGGGCCACTTCATCCAACAAATCCACCATGGCCGCGCTCCAAGTGGCGTCGAAATCGAACAAGGTCCCATCCTTGTCAAAGAGGATCGCATTGATCTCCATCGTGTCTCCTGATTGAAATATCGAAAGCCGCCCGAACTCTGATCTTATGACGCCATATCGCCTTCACGCGTCGCTTGGATACAATCTATCTGTCGTAGCGATGTTGCAAGAGAGACGTCTGGACGAAAACCTGAAAACCCTGGGCCTGCCCCGAACAACATGGTCTGTGCTTTTGGCCGTTGGCATCGAGCCCCTTCGCCACACGAACCGAAGCAGAATATGATCACCTTCGCGCAGGTCTCGCGAAGGTGATCAAAGGTGAAGACGCAGCACTTTCCCTTCTCTGATTATATGCCCATCTAACATTAACCCGTTACCCCAACGGGAGCCGACAGTTCGCCTCCCCCAATGCGACTGTCGGCAGAAGTGAACGCATTTATGCGTGCGTTCGCGAAAGGTGCGGTTGGTTCCCCTGACTGGACCAAGATCTGCACTTGGCCGCCTGCTTTATCCCCGCAGGCGGCCACCACTTACAAGCAAAGCCGCACCGCTTATCCGCCCGCGAGATAGGTCAAAGATTGATCCAAAACCGCGCGCCGCGCGTAAAAATAAATAGAATACAAAAAAAGGTGCTGCGCTTTTGGGACCTCTTCCCAGAAAAGATCAAGTTGTTGTCGTCACAGCAAACCGGAACTTCGCGAAAGCGATGGCTGATACAACGCAAAAGTTTACAACCCAAGATCGACCAGTTCAAGGGAAGTGGCCTTGGTATCTCGCCCGCACCCGTCAAAGCGCGCTTGGCCCATCTATTTCGGGCCACAAGGCGCGCCTAGTCGCCTGTAGATCCCCCTCCGCAGGCGACTTCCTAATCCCTCGTCCGGGCGGTGGTTCCTACTTGTGGGCTGCCGCCAAAGCCTCAACAGCCGTCTGAACCGACGCGCTTGGCAGGCAAGAACTGCGGCTTTCAAGGCTGACGTGGATCAGAAATTGCTCGCATGTGGCCAAAACCACCCCGTCCAAGGCCCGCTGCATCTCATGGGCCAACTTCAGCTTCTTGCCCTCGCCGATCAGCACTTTGGTTCCAACGCGCACGGCTTCGCCCGCATGGGTTTCAACCAGATATTTGATCGACGTCTCAACGGTGAAATAACTTAAACCGTTCGCGATATAATCGGGCCCCGCCCCCACATGCACCATGACGGCATCTGCGGCATCCGAGAACACCTGACCATAGCGGCTTTCGTTCATATGCCCGTTGTAGTCCGTCCAATCCGACGGGATTACCCGCTGAACCGTGATCAACGGCAACGCTTGCGCCATCGGTCGCGCCAAGGTCGCATCATGGGCCGCCAAGACCTGCCCGGCCCCACTGCCCTCGCCTTTCAAGGCACGTAAGATCGCAACCAGATTGCGATCCCGTAATCCTTCCAACTCGCGGATCGACAAACTGCCAGACTGCGCATCCGACTGATCACCGATCTTCTTAGCCAATTCCGGCGTCAGTTCCGGCACATCCATCAGCTTCGTCCAAGGCCAAGCCAAAGCAGGCCCGAATTGTTCCACGAAATGGGTCATGCCGCCTTCGCCACCAGCAACGCGGTAGGTCTCGAACAAGCCCATCTGCGCCCACCTCAGACCAAAGCCCAAACGGATCGCCTCGTCAATTTCCTCGGTTGTCGCGATATCGTCTTTGATCAGCCACAAGGCCTCGCGCCAAACGGCCTCCAAGAATCGATCCGCCAAATGCGCATCAATCTCGGCACGCACCACCAAGGGCCGCATACCGACCAACGTCAGCATATCTTGAACCGCCTTCGCTACGCCCGGATCACCACCAACCCAGACCAGTTCGACCAAGGGCAAAAGGTACACGGGGTTAAACGGATGCGCGACCATCAAGCGACCGGGATTCACCATGCCGGTGCGCAACTCAGACGGTTTGAACCCCGATGTCGACGATCCAATCGGAACATCTGGCGCGGCGGCTTCCACCGCGGCCAGAACCTTGTGCTTCAACACCAACCGTTCCGGCACGCTTTCCTGCACGTAGTCCGCGCCCGTCACCGCTTCGGCCACTGTCGGCACCAGACGAAGACGCCCCTCGTCGGGCAATCCCTGTTCGTAAAGCATCGGCAACGAACGCCGCGCATTTTCCAAAACCGCGTCCAACTTACGCGCCGCCTCTGGGTCGGGATCAAACACATCCACATCCCAGCCGTTCAACAAAAACCGCGCCGCCCAGCCCCCGCCAATGACGCCGCCCCCAATAATTGCCGCTTTCATCGCGATCCTCTCACGCCATTAAACCGGCGATTTCTTGAAAAGAAACCGGACCGGAATTTTTTTTCAAGTGTCCGCCACGCCCAAACCCAGAACCACGTCAATCATCGCATGACCCAAATCCTGATGCGCCTGCCCAGTCCAATGGATTCCATCAACAGGGTCTACGCTAATCACGGCACCTGCATCGAAAAAAGCGGCACCCAAGTCACGGGCCTTCGCCTCAATCTGCTGAGCCAACCCAATTGAACGTACATCGATCCCGGCAAATATCTCGGCGAATGCGCCCACGCACATCAGCGGCGGCGGAGCGATCACCAAGGCCTGGCGCACCTCGCCCGTTGCCAAAGCCTCGCGCACCACCCGAGCAATGCCCAAAGCCACGTCTTCAGCACGCAGGCCAAACCGGTGCTTCTGATCGTTCGTGCCCAAAGCCACGATCAACAGATCGATCGGACGGTGCGAATAAATGATCGCGGGCAGTATCCGTAACCCATTGCGAAACTCGCCCTCGATCGGATCATCAAACGCACTGGTCCGCCCGCCAAGGCCTTCGATCACCACGTCCCAATCCGCCCCCAAACCTGCCGCCAAGACATCGCCCCAGCGCTCACCCTTGGGAAATATCCCGCCCGCACCAAGTTTAGGCATGGCCATAGAGCCGAAGGTATTGCTGTCGCCATAGATCAACGCGCGCTTAGTCATAGCTGCGGGTATCCTCGATCACGACACCATCGCGCGGCAAAGCGCCATCCGCGACCAGTTCGATCACACCGCCCAGCTTCAGCACATCCTTGACCGACGCCGCCAAGGCCGCCTCGTCAACGCCAGAACCCTCCACCCGCACCGTCATCACATCGGCCTCGCCATCTCGCGATGCAACCACACGCGCGCGCGTCACGCCCTGATTTCGTGCCACCAAATCCGCTACCTGTTCGGGGCGCACAAACATCCCCTTGATCTTGGTCGTCTGATCGGCCCGACCCATCCAGCCTTTGATGCGCATGTTCGTGCGCCCACAAGGACTGACCCCCGGCATCACAGCCGACAAATCCCCCGTTGCAAACCGCACCAGTGGATAATCCGGGTTCAACGTCGTCACCACGACCTCGCCCACTTCACCATTTGGCACCACATTGCCAGTTCCGGGGGTGACGATTTCAACCGCCACGCCTTCATCCACGATCATGCCGTCTTCGCCCGGACTTTCATAAGCGATCAACCCAAGGTCCGCCGTTGCGTATGCCTGCACACAAGAAATGCCCCGGCCCCGGTACCAATCGCGTAACGACGGAAACAAAGCCCCGCCCGACACAACCGCCCTAGTGATCCCAAGCGTCACCCCAGCCTCGTCGGCGGCTTCCAAAATCACCTTCAGGTAATCCGGCGTACCCGCATAAGCAGTCGCGCCCAAAGCCGCAGCAGCTTCCACCTGTAAGGCCGTTTGCCCGGTGCCAGCCGGGATCACGCTCGCACCCACAGCCTCGGCCGCATTTTCAAACATGTGACCCGCAGGCGTCAGATGATAGCCAAAGCAATTCTGCACGACGTCGCCTGCGCCAATGCCAGCGGCATGCAAAAATCGCCCCAACCGCCACCAATCACGCGACCTTCGACCGGGTTCATAGATCGGCCCCGGTGATTGATGCAGGTAGTCAAACTCTGACGGCGCCAAGGTGGTCAGCCCACCCAAAGGAGGTGCATTTTTTTGCAAAGCAACCAAATCGGATTTCCGCAAAACGCCAAGCTTGGCCAAGTCGCCTCGCTCCGCAATCGCAATCGGCTTTAGCCTGCCCGCATACCCCGGCAAACCGGCTGCGCGTGAAATCTGTTCGCTTAAAGCTTCGGCCAGCGCCGCGTCGCGCTCGGCTAAGGGACGCGTTTCAAGATTGTCGTAAGGGCGGCTCATCAGGTGTGGACTCCGGGTCAACGTCATAAAGATATAACGTCACCATGCCGCCCATGCCTTCGGCCCACAAGACCGCGTCGCGCACTGAAATGCCCTCGCGTTCTGCATAATCAATTTCAACACCCAACTTCGAGTTCACCCGATCACTATCTTCAGCAACGTTATCTTTCGACGCACTTTGCACGACGGCAAGAACCGTTTTCCATCGATATGGACGTTCACGCAGGTCATGAACATTAGCAAGCATCACGTCTCCAAAGGTACAAAACAGGTACTGTCCCAGAGGGAGAACACTCAAATAAGCCCAAAATACGGTCATGACTGGATCGAATTTAGAAACAATGCGCGGATTTCAGCCGTTTAACCAACAAGGTCCAGCATCAAACCTCGATCACAACCGTGCCCAACTTGTTACCGGCAGCAACCAAATCATGGGACGCCGCGCCATCGGTCAAACGGCCACCCGGCACCACAGCATGAGTTAACTTCCCAGCCTCCAGCCAGTCTTCCAAAGCTCGCGACCCCTTCGCCTGAGCCTCGACCGCGATCTGATAAACGATCAGCATCCGCAAGGTCACGTCCTTGAACATAAACGGATAAAACGACAATTCAGGCGACATCGAAGCCGCCGAAGCATAGGCTGCAATCACACCACCGGGCTTGATAACCTCTAAAGAAGTCGCTTGGTTCGCGCCGAAATCCACCTCGACAATCCGGTCTACACCTTGGCCACTGGTGAACTCCATCACCGCCTCAACCACGTGGTCTTCGCGGTAATTCACCCAAGTTTCGGCCCCCGAATGCACAGCCTTAGCCTCAGACGACACCGTTGTGATCACCTCGGCCCCCGCCAATGCCGCCATCTGACAAGCATACCGCCCAACAGTTCCGGCCCCGCCCGTCACCAATACTTTCTGGCCGGCCAAATCCGCGCCATCACCAAATAAAGCATACCAAGCCGTCATCGCAGGGATGCCAAAACACGCGCCTTCCGCAAAACTCACGTTATCCGGCAACCGGCGCGCCTGCGCCTCGGGCAAAGCCACGAGCTCTGCCGCCGTGCCAAAAGCGCGCTGCCAACAGGCATTCCAAAGCCAAACCCGCTCACCCATGCCGCTAGGGTCAACACCAAGGCCAACAGCCTCAATCACACCCGCCCCATCCGAATGGGGCACGATACGAGGAAACGCCATCACAGCCCCCGGCCTAGCCCCTGCGCGCAACTTCACATCGGAAGGGTTCACGCCCGACGCATGAATTCGCACCAGAACCTCACCGGGTCCCGGCACAGGATCATCGATCTCGCCAAATATCAGAACATCAGACGCAGCCCCAAAGCGATCGTACCAAAGCGCCTTCATCGGCCAACCCCTTCGTAGAACGTGCCGTTCAACTCAACCACCGCTTCCGTCGCCGATAACTGCGCACATCGCGAAACGACTTTCTGCCCTCATCCGAGACCCCCAGATAAAACTCTTTCACGTCGGGGTTTTCACGAAGTTCGGCCGCCGGGCCATCCATCACAACCCGACCCGATTCCAGAATATAGCCGTACTGCGCAAAGCGCAGGGCGACATTTGTATTCTGCTCGGCGAGCAGAAAACTCACGCCCTCGCGTTCGTTCAGGTCCTTCACGATCCCAAAAATCTCTTCCACCAGTTGCGGCGCCAACCCCATTGAAGGTTCATCCAAAAGGATCGTCTCGGGCTGGCTCATCAGCGCGCGCCCAATGGCGCACATCTGTTGTTCGCCACCGCTGGTATAACCCGCCTGACTTTTGCGGCGTTCCTTCAAACGGGGGAAATACGTGTAAACCAGCTCAAGATGTTCGGCAATTTTCGCCTTCCCATCCCGGCGCGTATACGCCCCGGTCATCAGGTTTTCTTCAATCGTCAGGTGCTCAAAGCAATGCCGCCCCTCCATCACCTGAATGACGCCCTTTCGAACGACAGCTGCCGGATCAAGGTCCTGAAACCGCTCGCCTCGATAGGTGATTGTGCCCTTCGTGACCTCGCCGCGCTCACTTTTCAACAGGTTCGACACTGCCTTCAAGGTGGTCGTTTTGCCCGCGCCGTTGCCGCCCAGCAAAGCCGTGATACCACCCTGGTGCACGTTTAGGCTAACGCCCTTCAGCACAAGAATTACGTGATTATAAATCACCTCAATGTTGTTCACTTCCAACAAGGGCGTCGCGACAACCGCGTCGGCCTTCGGTTTCAACATTGGCTCAATCATTCAACACGTCCATTTCGTTAAAGTCGGCCCGCTAGTTCCAGAAGCTCGTCAGGACCAAGCCAAGGAATTCTGGGCAAGCGGGCCTTTTGCCGCCCGTCATCAAAAATGGATTGCGTCACACAAGGATCGAAAGTTCCTTCAAGGTCTTCGACAGGACACTGCGACAAATCCGTGTCCGCGATCATTCCTCGAACCGTCCAATTGGGTTGCGATTGCGCGAAAGTCACGACTTCGGAAATAGAATCTCGCAAAACCTCGTCAGCCAGAATGGAAGCGGCTCTTTTCGCATAGCTTAACAACCCATCACGCACTTCAGTTTCGGGGGGGCGCAACGAGCCATTGATCACAATCGTCGCAGACACCCGAATATTTCGTCCGGTTTTACGAATGGTTTCTTGACGTGCCTCTTCGATGCTTTCCAAAAAAATCTGGTCCCGTAACCCGCCATCGGCAAACAAGCTGCCATCAATATTGCGTGGCGGAAACAGTCCCGGGATCGCGGCAGAAGCTAACATAGCCTCGCGTATGCAATCGCGTTTTTGTTCCAGTGGACGGGATGACGCAGCAATATCACCTAAATTGAAAACCGCAGCCTCGGTGGTATCAAGGTCCGTGGCAAGAATGAACAAGCCTCTGCCTTCTTCATAATTACGACCGATTGAGTTGATCAATTCGTCCGACATCCGCGAAGTCACAAACGCCTCAAGCGGCGTGACATCCGCGAAGCTCGGCGCTGAGATTAGAGAAGTCAAGGGTTTCCGCCGAAAGACATCAGCCTCACTCAAGCCTCGATAGCCGTCCAGCGCTTCGTCAAAGTTTGTGCCTGCAAAAACAATCGGTGCGATCATCGCCCCGGCACTCACACCGGTAACCAAACGGAACACCGGACGTGGCGTCACCGGATTTTCCGCCCACCCCCGCATAAAGCCCGCACCAAACGCCCCGAATTGACCACCCGCTGACAAGGCCAAAATTTCTACCGTCACGGGACCCGACCCCGCGGCTTGCGGTGCTGTCTCAACAGCATCGCGAAACGCATCCGCCATCGAAAAGTTAGCCATGCCCTCGGCAATTGGTGCATCTGGCGGACTTTCCAACGGATCGCTTAAGGATTGCCCTACGTCTGGCATTGCAACTTGAACACCACACCCCGCGATCGGAGGGCGCACTGTTCCACAGCTTGATAAGACCATGGCCGAGATTAACGTAAACATAATTGATGTTCGCATCATTTTCTCTTTGTGACACCGCCCCCGCAAGCACTCGCGGGAGCGACCATTGCATTAACTACTACATTTAATTGCAGCGTTCTGAAATATTGTTTTCAGCAGCATAGGCTTCCGAGTCCGCTGTGATCAGCGCATTGACCACCTCTTCGTCAGGATCCACGAAATCTGTGATCAGCGACCAAGACTTCGACGTTGCATCCCACTGAGAAATCGACGCCGGACCACGCCCACCGTGATTTTCACAGGTGATGTTGAAGCTAGGTCCAAAGTTCGGCAGACCCAATTCGGCCATCCGTGCCTCGCTGATATCCAACGCTTCCATACCGTCGCGCATCATGGCACCGGTAATCTTCGAGGTTCCGTGGATTTTCTGCGCCGTTAAAGCTGCTTCTGCAGCCAACATCGCCGCATAGACGCCGCGGTTATACAGAACGGTTCCAACCTGATCGCCAGCACCTGCCGCTTTACCCGCATCCACGACATATTTTTGAATGTCATCGAATACAGGATAGTCGCTGCCCACATTGTGGAATTGCAACGCTTTATAGCCATCCGCACCGTCGCCAGCTGGCAACACGTCGTTTTCAGAGCCAGACCACCAGATACCAATGAAGTTTTCCATCGGGTAGCGCACATTTGCGGCTTCCTGAACGGCAACTTGGTTCATCACACCCCAGCCCCAGAACAGGACATAGTCCGGCTTGTCACGACGAATTTTCAGCCACTGCGACTTCTGCTCCTGACCCGGAAAATCAATCGGCAGGGTCGAAAATTCAAACCCATGCTTTTCCGACAAGGCTTCCAGCGTCGGGATTGGCTCTTTGCCATAAGCGCCATTGAAGTGCAGCAGCACAACCTTTTTGCCCGACAGATCGCCGCCGTTCAAATCAAGCATGTGCTTCACACCAACCGACGCACCGTTCCAATAGTTGGTGGGATAGTTAAACACCCATTCAAACACTTTGCCGTTCACCGCCGACGTCCGACCATAACCCATCGAGTGGATCGGAACCTCGTCCACCGACGCCTTCGGAATGATTTGATAGGTAATGCCCGTCGACAAGGGCTGGAACACAAGCGCGTCTTCCTTCAACGCCTCATAACATTCCACACCCTTTTCGGTGTTATAGGCTGTCTCGCAAGTCGGGTTCGAGATCAACTCGCCGCCGATGCCGCCATCGCGCTCATTCAACAGCGTCAGGTAATCCGAATACCCATCCGCAAAAGGAATACCCCCCGCCGCAAATGGGCCCGTCCGATAGTCCAAAGACGGAAACTTCAGTTCCGCCGCCACTGGTCCGGCCAAAAGAGCCGTCGCAAGGGCCGTTGCTATAAGTTTCTTCATCGTAATCCTCCCTAGTTTTTAGTCTTGTCGCAACCTGCCCCTAGTGCGGGAAAGGCCATAGTCTTAGTTTCTCTTTCGTCACACGCCAAAGCTGCGCCAAACCGTGCGGCTCAAGGATCAGGAACGCCATGATCAAGGCCCCCACAACGATCAGCTGCAAATGCGCCACCAGATCATCCGGCCAGCCCAACCAATCGGCCCCGACCACCTTCAGCACCACCGGCAAGACCACCAGAAACGCAGCCCCCGCAAAGCTGCCAAAGATCGAGCCAAGCCCGCCAATAATCACCATGAACAGCACCAGAAAGCTTTTGGTGATCCCAAAAGCATCCCCCGCCTCCGCAGCCCCAAGATAAACCGCAAAGAACAATGCGCCCGAAATTCCGATATAAAAGCTCGAAACCGCAAAGGCCGTCAGCTTGGCTTTCAATGGGTTCACACCAATGATCTCCGCGGCAATATCCATATCCCGGATCGCCATCCAACGCCGCCCGAAAGCCCCCCGCGTCAGGTTCCGCGCCACCAATGCTAAGATCACCACAAAACCCAAACAGACCAAGTATTGCACCGCAGCTGACGCATTCGCCCCCGTAACCGCAAATCCAAAGACCGTCCGCTCGGGCGAACTGATCATTCCGCTCGCCGAATTGTTGTAAAACCACGGCACCTTATTAAACAGCCAAACCAAAAAGAACTGCGCCGCCAAGGTCGCGACCGCCAAATAAAACCCTTTGATCCGCAACGACGGCAATCCAAACAACACGCCCACAATCGCGGTGACCAAACCCGCCAATAAAATGTGGATCAGGATCGACACCTCTGGAAAGGATGTCATCAGCTTGTAACAGGCATACGCACCCACAGCCATAAATCCGCCGGTACCAAGGCTCACCTGCCCGCAATAACCGGTCAGAATGTTCAATCCCAAGGCCGCAATCGCATAGATCAAGAACGGCATAAAAATCGCATTGGCCCAGTAATCATTGATGACAAAGGGCACAACAAAGAAAGCAATCGCCAACGTCAGGAAATACCCCATCCGGTCCAGCCGAATTGGAAAGGTCTGTGCATCTGACTGATACGAGGTTTTGAAATCACCCGCCTCGCGATAGATCATGTCCTGCCCCCAAAGCCTTGAAATTGCCGAATTCTTATCCCACCTAACGACCGGGGTAGGAGAAAACGATGCCCAAGAAACCCGGACTTTCTGTCGGATACATGATCGTCGACATCTTCAAAACCTTCTTTAAAAGCCTCGCGCAGGCCTTCGGTCAGCTTATGGGCGCCATGCTCGCCGGTGGCGTGATCGGCGCCATCGCGGGCGGCGGCGCTGGCCTTTATTACGGTCTGCCCATATTGGTGGCCATGGGCGTCGGGGCGATCTCCGGTGTTGTCATCGTGACGGTCATCTTTTTCATACTTCACGCTGGGGTCTAAGCTGGCCCGCTTCATCTGGCCAAAAATACCCCGGCGGCCTTCCAAAGGAAGGCGGGGCAGCGCCCCTCCAACAGAAATCACCCACACCACCCTCACGTCAAAGACCTCCCCGACGTGCTGCGCGGCACTTCGCTTGTGAACCGCGGCGTGGCCTTCTGATCCCGTAACCGGTCCGAAGTGCCGGTTCGCAACAAGGGGTCCGTGCGCGACGCCCCTGTTCCCCAAAACCCGACAGCGGCCATCGCCAAAGCGACGATCCCAATCAAACCCGAGATCACCAAGCCCCATGTCCAGCCCCCGTTGATCTCTGTCTCCATGGCCGAGACAAGACACCACAGAAAAAACAAAGCCGCCGAAAGTCCGATTCCAAACCACACTGGTGTCCGCAAACCCATGATCACACCCTTTCGATAATTTTGTCGCCGAACAGCCCCTGAGGCCGGATGACAAGGAAAATCAAAGCCAGTACATAGGCAAACCAGTTCTCCGTCGCGCCGCCGATCATCGGACCGATCGAGAACTCAAATAACTTCTCACCCACCCCAATAATCAACCCGCCGATGATCGCACCGGGGATCGAGGTAAAACCGCCGATCAGCAGAACCGGCAAGGCCTTCAGCGCAATCAGCGACAGCGAAAACTGCACTCCTGATTTGGCGCCCCACATCATGCCTGCAACCAAGGCCACAAAGCCCGCAATCGACCAGACCAGCACCCAGATGAAATTTAGCGATATGCCGACTGAAAGTGCCGCCTGATGGTCATCCGCCACCGCCCGCAAAGCCCGACCTTGGGTGGTGTATTGCGAAAAGATCACCAAGCCGATCACCAGCAGGATCGCAATGACTGCCGCCACGATGTCCAGATTGTCGATAAAGAACCCATAGCCAAGGGCCTGAAACGTCGTCTCATCAATCCATTCGTTGATGCCTTGGGGTAAACCAACCTCAAGCCGCTTGATGTCCGATCCCCACATCAGATCGCCAACGCCTTCCAGAAAGTACGCCAGACCAATCGTCGCCATAAACAGAATGATCGGTTCCTGATTGATCAAATGCCGCATCACGAAATGGTTCACCAGCCACGCGAAAATGATCATCACAACGACAGTCAGCAAAATCGCGAGTAACGCGGGAACCTCCCAGCCAAAGTGGTGAATTTCCGTGCCAAAGATCACGTTGATCAAATGCGCAAACGGCACCTGCCCCTCCATGATCCCGACCAGAGTGAGCGCGGCAAACAAGGCCATCACCCCTTGCGCATAGTTGAAAATTCCGCTGGCTTTATAGATCAGCACGAAACCCAAAGCGACCAGCGCATAAAGCACCCCCGCCATAAGCCCGTTCAAAGTGACTTCCATCGCAAAGAGGAGTTGTTCAGGCATGCTAATTCCTCATCTCATCGCAACTTGGAGTCTTGGTTTGGCTCTCTGAACGAATGCTGAGAACCTCGTTTTCGGGATCGTAGATGACGTGCACTTCCAGCGCGCGCCGTCCAATCTCGGTTTCGATGTCGCCTAAATAGGAAAATGGGGAATCAACCGGAAACGGCATACGCTCCAACCCAACATCTTCCAGAATAGGCACAACGCTCGAAACGTAGTCGTCGCAATCAACTTTAGTGACGTTATTCACCTGCAAAGAACATACCGCCGCGCACCCCCAATTGTCGCCATCGGCATGGGTAAGACTGACCGAAGCATCATGCAATCTCACGCTGGTTTCGTTCTTGTAGACGCCTTGTAGCACAGCCCCCTTGAAAGCCCGATACCCTTTTCGATTGGTTAGAAACGAAATGCACCGCGCACTTAAATCCGTCGCGGCCTCCGCGCTCACCAATGTCTTTGCATGCACCGCGCCGAACGACGTGAATAACGCCGTTGCGCAAACTGCCAACCACCGCGCGGCGGCACCGACGTCATACCGACGCAATACCGACGTGATACCGACGCGACACATATGACGTATTGAACTAGTCATGCGCCACCCCCAGATACGCATCAATCACGGCCTGATTATTGCGCACTTGATCCGGCGTTCCATCCCCGATTTTCTGGCCATAATCCATCACTACAACGCGGTCGGATAGGTCCATCACCACGCCCATATCGTGTTCGATCAGCGCAATCGTCGTTCCAAATTCATCATTAGTATCAAGGATATAGCGCGACATATCCTCTTTTTCCTCGACGTTCATGCCCGCCATCGGCTCATCCAAAAGCAACAGTTTCGGCTCTGCCGCCAAGGCCCGCGCCAATTCAACGCGCTTTTTCAACCCATAAGGCAAACGCCCCACCGGAGTCTTCCGAATGTGCTGAATTTCAAGAAAATCAATAATCTTTTCAACAACTTCCCGGTTTTGGACTTCTTCCCGCTCCGCCGGACCCCGCCAAAGCGCCTGCGCCAGCATCCCCGTCTTCATATGCGTCAAACGCCCGGTCATGATGTTGTCCAACACCGACATCCCCTCGAACAAAGCAATGTTCTGAAACGTCCGAGCAATCCCTTGGCGCGCCACATGGTATGGCTTCATTGAAGGTCGCTTTTTGCCGTTAAACCAAACTTCGCCTTCCTGAGGATTATAAAACCCGCTTATCACATTGAGCATGCTGGATTTTCCGGCTCCGTTCGGCCCAATGATCGCGCGGATTTCACCCTCGTGAATGTCGAACGAGATGTCCTTGATTGCCACCACACCACCAAAGCGCAGCGTGATATTCTTCATCTCCATCATCACACCACCAATCTCGCGACCGTCAGAGGTGGTGTAATTTCCGGCCATGGAGTTCATGATGCCTGCTCCAAGATGAGATGTTTAAGAGCACGAAATCCAAGTGCCCCGGTGCCGACCAACCAAAGCAGCGCGAACGGAAGGAACCAAAGGCTCGACGTCAATTCCCCCTTGCCGTACATCACGTCGGCGCCGAAAAAATACAGAAAAATCGGCAGCATAACCGCCTGAAAGATTACGAAGGGCCGTCGATTTTTGCCGTATAGCAATACCGCGCCCACGAAAGCCGCACCAAGAATAAGCAGGACCGGCCTCATTCCGCTGCCTCCAATGCCTTGATCGCAAAGACCGTCGCATCCCGGATCTCAAGCGTCGCCTTAATCGATCCCTTGCGCCCATCCTCATAAGTCACTTCCGTCTCGGTCGAAACGCGGTCCGAGCCGTCATAAAGGGCCCCGATCAAATCCGCGAACTTCTCGGCTACGATGTTCCGTCGCACCTTGCGCGTGCGGGTCATCTCGCCGTCATCGGCATCGAGTTCTTTGTGCAGAACCAGGAAGCGGCTCACCTGACAGCCCGACAGCATATCGTCAGTGCTAAGGCTCTCGTTCACCTCTTCGATGTGGGCTTGGATCGTGTCCAAAACCTGAGGATGTCCGGCCAACTCTTGATAGGATCCATAGGCAATGTTGTTCCGCTCGGCCCAGTTGCCCACTGCCGTCAGATCAATGTTGATGAAGGCCGTGCAGGCCTCGCGCCCGTCACCGTGGACAACAGCTTCCAGAATGTTGGCAAAGAATTTCAGTTTGTTTTCAACATACTTCGGTGCAAACAAAGCCCCGTTCGACAGCTTGCCCACGTCCTTCACCCGGTCGATAATCCGCAAATGGCCGCTGCTTTCTTCGATAAAGCCGGCATCCCCCGTCGCAACCCAACCTTCTGCATCCTTGGTCGAAGCCGTGCTTTCATCGTTCTTGTAGTATTTGACGAACGTACCAGGCGAGCGGTAAAACACCTCACCACTTTCCGCGATTTTCAATTCAACCCCGGGCGACGGCACACCCACTGTGTCGGCGCGCACCTCGTTGTCGGGCTGCTGCGTGATAAAGACACTGGCTTCAGTTTGGCCATAAAGCTGTTTGAGATTAATCCCCAGAGACCGCCAGAACGCGAACAACTCCGGTCCAATCGCTTCGCCCGCCGTATAGGCCACCCGCACGTTCGACAGCCCGGCCCGGTTTCGCAAAGGCCCATAGACAAAGAAATTTCCCAGCTTGTATTTCAGCCGATCCATACCGCTGACGCTTTCGCCGTCCAGAATTTTCGGCCCCACCCGCCGCGCAAGTCTCATTCCCGATCCATAAAGCCACTTTTTGAACCGTCCCGCATCTTCCATCCGGATCGTGATCTGCGTGATCTGCTCTTCAAAGAACCGGGGCGGCGCAAAGAAGTAACTTGGCCCGATTTCTCGCAGATTGTCATGCATCGTTGTCGCACTTTCCGGACAACATACGCAAAATCCGCACCAATAAGCCTGTCCCACTGCAAAGATGAAGTCCCCGACCCAAGCCATTGGCAAATAAGCCAGAATGCTTTCATCCTTGGACAGCACATCAAACTGACCCGAGGATTTCGATGTCTCGATGATGTTATTGTTCGAGAGCACCACCCCCTTAGGACGCCCGGTGGTGCCGCTGGTATAGAGCATCACGCAGGTGCTATCCAACGTCAGCGCATCCCGACGCCGGCTCAATTCTGCCTCAAGCGTGCCGCGCTTCTCGCGCCCTGCCGCCTGTAGATCAGCAAAGGATTTCAGGTGGCTGTGATCATATTTCCGAAGCCCCTTGCCATCCAGATAGATCACGACTTTCAGACCCGGCAGACGGTCTTTAACTTCGATGGTTTTGTCGACCTGTTCCTGATCTTCGACGACAGCATAGGCCGCGCCGCAATGATCCAGCACATAGGCGATCTCTTCTGCGACACTGTCTTGGTAGATCGGCACCGGCACAGCACCCACCATCTGTGCGGCGACCATCGACCAATAGAAATGCGGCCGGTTCCGACCAACGATCGCAACATGTTCACCGGGCGCAACACCAAGGTCCAGAAATCCCAAAGCCAGTGCTTCGATTTCAGCGCCGGTCTCATTCCAAGACCAGCTTTGCCAGATCCCATATTCTTTCTCACGATACGCGGGATGACTGCCAGAATCACGCATGTTCCGCGCCAAAAGCGCGGGTAAGGACACAAGCTCAGCTGATGCCACGGTGATAGACCTCCCTGTCGGATCGCTTTCTTTGGCGAAACCTTAGCAAGGAGGGTGCGACGATCGCAGTCCTACGTCAACGGTATTTTATGAACAAGCGTTCAATTCTCCGCGAAACCTCCGCGAAGTCATTATTTTTAGCCCCCTACGGAGCGTTCTTCTGCAGCACGCATCGCAATGCTGCGCTTGGTCACAAGGGATGCAACCACCACACCAAAGGTTACCAATGCGATAAAGATGGTCGATAAAGCATTGATTTCCGGACTGACTCCAAGCCGAACCGAGGAATAGACCTTGATCGGCAACGTCGTCGCCGACGGCCCCGCCGTAAAAGACGCGATCACCAGATCGTCCAGCGATAGCGTGAATGCCAATAGCCAGCCCGCCAAAACCGCTGGCGCCACAATCGGTAACGTCACCAGCCGAAACGCCTGCCATTGGGTGCACCCCAGATCCAAAGCGGCCTCTTCCAATGATTTGTCGAAACTCACCAACCGCGACGATACCACGACCGACACAAAGCACATCGAGAACGTCGTATGCGCCAGAACGATCGTCAAAACACCCCTGTCCAGTCCAATCGCAATGAACAGCAACAAAAGCGACAACCCCGTGATGACCTCGGGCATGACCAAGGGGGCATAGATCATCCCCGAAAACAGCGTACGGCCTGCAAACTTGCCCCGCCGGACCAGCACATAAGCAGCCATAGTCCCCAAAACCGTGGCCAAAGTGGATGAGAAAACGCCCACCTTTGCGGTGATCCATGCCGCATCAAGAAAGGCCTCGTTCTGAAGCAGTTCGCCGTACCATTTGGTGGAAAACCCGGCCCAGACCGTCACCAGCCGCGAAGAATTAAAGCTGTATACCACCAGCACAATCATGGGGATGTACAAAAACGCGAAACCCAGCGTCAGTGAAACCGTGTTAAACCCCGAAACGCGCCTCATTCTTGCATCTCACGGGCGGCTACTTCTTGGCGTTGAAACAAGATGATCGGAACGATCAGGATCAACAGCAAGATGATCGCCACCGCCGAAGCCACTGGCCAATCGCCGTTTGAAAAGAACTCCTCCCACAAGACCTTGCCAATCATCAAAGTGCTCGACCCGCCCAACAACGACGGGATCACGAATTCACCGACCGCCGGAATAAAGACCAGAAAACACCCTGCAATCACGCCGGGGCGTGCCAAAGGCAACGTTACGATCCAAAAGGACGAAAGGCGCGAACACCCAAGATCCTCTGCCGCTTCCTCATAAGACGGATCCATCCGCTCCAGCGACGCATAGATCGGCAAAATCATGAACGGCAAATAGGTGTAAACGATCCCGATATAAACCGCCACATTCGTGTTCAAAATGACCAAGGGGTCCGTGATGACGCCCAACCAGATCAAAAAATGGTTCAACAGACCTTCGTTCGCCAATATTCCCATCCATGCGTAAACCCGGATCAGAAAACTTGTCCAGAACGGCAGGATCACCAGCATCAAAAGGACGGGTCGCCATTCATCGGGCGCGCGCGCCATGGCGTAAGCAATCGGCAATCCCACGGCCAGCGTAATCAAAGTCGAGATCGACGCAATCTGCAAAGACGACAGATAGGCTTTCCAGTAAAGATCATCGCCCGCCAGAAACACGAAATTCTCAAAATCGAGCCCGCTTAGAAATGCCCAAAACCCCTGCCAACCCGCACTCAAATCCAGTGTCGGCGTATAGGGCGGAATGGCAATCGCAATGTCACTAAACGCGA
>JAOHEK010000004.1 GCA_028097405.1 Paracoccaceae bacterium
ACCGGCCATTCTTGTCAACATTCCCGGCACCGCGGGGGCTGCCGCGACGCCGTTAGATGGTTATCCTATGGCCAAGCAGGGCAAGGGGCAGCAAGCGCTGGCGATCTCATTTGTGGCGTCGTGCATCGGTGGCCTTTTGACGACCCTGATCGCGCTGGCGACCATGCCGGTTCTTGCGCGGGTTGGGTTTTATATGCACTCGGTCGAAATGATCGTTGTCATGCTGTTCGGCATTTCGTTAATCGCCTCGATTGCAGCAAAGGACATGATTAAAGGTCTGATCGCGGGCTTTCTGGGCTTGATGATCGGGTCCATCGGCACCGATGTTATCTTTGCCACACCGCGCGGCACCTTCGGTATTCTTGAGCTTTACGACGGTGTTCCGCTGATCCCGGCGCTGGTGGGTTTGTTCGCCGTGTCCGAGGCCTTTGTCATCATCGAAAAGCGCGTGATCATCAACCGCGACGCCCAAGTCAAAAAAGCCAGTTGGAACGACACATTCGAAGGTGTGTCCATTGCCCTGAAACGTTGGTGGCACATCGTCTGGACGTCGATCATCGGTCTTGTCATCGGGGTTATTCCGGGTGCCGGCGCCTCCATCGCAAGTTTTGTCGCCTATCAGCAATCGCGCAGTTTCTCGAAGACCCCGGAGTTGTACGGAACAGGCCACCCCGAAGGGTTGATCGCACCGGAATCCGCCAACAACGGCGTGACCTCTGGCACATTGGTGCCATTGTTGGTGCTGGGCATACCGGGCGGTGCGACCGCTGCGATCATGCTGGTGGTGATGCAATTTCACGGCGTCAGCTTTGGCCCATCATTATTCGAGGATTCACCAAAGATCGGCTACGGAATGTTCATGGCGATGGCGGTCAGCTACGTGGTGATGATTTTCACCATCCTGCCCTTAAGCCGTTACATGAGCCATGTGACTACGATCCCTACGATCTATCTTGCGCCGATGATCATCAGCTTCACCCTTGTGGGTGGGTTTGTACCGCGCGAGTACATGTTCGACATGTACCTTGCACTTGCCTTCGGGGTGCTAGGCTATATCGCGCGCCGCACCGGCTATCATGTCGCGGCCATTTTGATCGGGGTCATTCTTGGACCGCTTTTGGAAAAGTACTTCCTTTGGTCGCTTAGAAAATCTGACGGCGACATCATGGTCTTGTTCTCATCAACGCTGGGCAACATCCTTTGGGTCGCTTTCGCCGCGTCGATTATCCTGCCCCTTGTCTTTGGCAAAAGGCGCAAACGAAAGTCGGAGGTACCAGCGGAATGAAACGTGAGATCGAATGGGAGCTGGAACGTAACATCCGCCGCCTTGGGCATTTGGATATTGCCGGGGGTGGGCAGGTCGTGGTGCAGGATGGCTATGCTTATATCGGCCACATGGACGCGCCCATGGGCACCTCGATCATAGATGTGAGTGACCCTTCAAACCCAATTGTCGTATCCCACATCGCCCCGCCCGACGACTGGTCGCACACTCACAAGGTGCGGGTTGTCGGCGACATCATGATCACCAACGTCGAGCAGGCCAAACGGCACTTTCTGCGCAAAGGTGACAAGATCGCCAGATTACGCGCTGATGGCCTGTCAGATGCACAGATCGCCGACAGACTAAGCGTAAAGCTGTCGCAAATCCCCGAACTTGAGGACGCAATAGCGCGCGGCTATCACGACGGCGGTTTCCGCGTTTGGGACATTTCTGACAAGACCGCGCCGAAATTGCTGTCTTATATCCGAACCCACGGGTTTGGCGTGCATCGGTTCGATATGGACGAAAGCTATGCCTATATCTCGACCGAGATGGAGGGCTATGTCGGCAATATCCTTGTGATCTATGATCTGGCAAACCCTTCAAACCCAACGGAATTATCGCGCTGGCATATGCCCGGGCAGCATTTTGCGGCAGGCGAAACCCCCACTTGGACGGGCTATGGCAATCGTCTGCACCACGCTATGCGCTCGGGCGACGAGCTTTGGGCGGCGGTTTGGAACGCGGGATACCGGGTGCTGGACGTCAGCGACATCACCAATCCGAAGGTAATCGGAAGTTACCGCTTTCCAGAAGCCATTCCCGAACCGACCCACACGATCATGCCGTTAGAGCAGATGATCGATGGCAAGCGCTTTGCCATCGCCATTGACGAGGAGCACAGTCACGTACCCGGCCGCCTGCACGGCTTTATCTGGGTGATAGATGTGACGGATCTGAACAACATGGAGCCCATCGCCGCGTGGGACCTGTCCGAACGCGCCTGCCCGTGGGTCGGCGATCCGGGCGCGCGTTTCGGCGGGCACCAGTTTCGCGAAAAACTGGACAGCACGTTGATTTATGCCACGTGGTTTGCCGGCGGCCTACGCGTGCTGGACGTGGCCGACCCCTATTCGCCCACAGAGGTTGCGCATTACATGGTGCCGGGCGCCGATGGCACGCCGCCGCAATCCAACGATGTGGATGTTGATGATGCTGGGCTGATCTATCTGCTTGATCGCAACAACGGCCTCGAAATTCTGGAGATGACCCTATGAACGACCCTGACCTTCTTGCACCCAGCGTAGACCCGAACAAGAAAGCCCTTGGCATTCGCCGTGTGAGCGCGCGCAACGAGGCATCGACCCGGTCGGTGATGATGGTGCGCGACCATGTGGTGATCACCGACGAGAAAGAATCCAACACCGGCCCGACCCCGCTTGAGATGACGCTGTCGTCCCTACTGGGTTGCGAAGGCGTGATCATCAACCGCTGTGCAGAGGCCATGAAATTTTCATATACGGCGGTGGATATGGAAGCTGACGGTGAAGTGGACCAGCGCGGCAGTCGCGGAGTTCAGGGCGTGCGGCCCTACTTTAACTGGGTCAAACTGAAAATCCGCGTGCACACGGATGAGACCCAAGACCGATTCGAGCGTCTGACCAAAAATGTCGAATATCGATGCCCGGTTATGAACCTGTTCAAATCCGCAGATGTCGATGTTCAAATCATGTGGGAGCGCATCGAACCGTGACCCTGTCGCTGACCATCAACGGTAAAACGCATGAGGTCAGATCCGACCCCGACACACCGTTGATCTATGTGCTGCGGGACGAATTGGGGCTTAAGGGAACGAAACTGGGTTGCGGGCTGGAACAATGCGGCGCTTGTGCGGTGCTTGTGAACGGTCAAGCCGTGCTATCTTGTGTTAGTGCGGTTGAGGCTTTCGACACAAAAGAGATCACAACCATCGAAGGTATCTCGGGCACTGAAATTGGCCGTGCCGTCCAAGACGCGTTTCTTAAAATGTCCGCGGCGCAATGCGGATATTGCACCGCAGGTCTTGTTGTTGCGACGACCGCCCTTCTCTCGCGCACGCCCGCACCTGACGACGACATGATTACCCAAGCCCTGACCCCGCACCTATGCCGCTGCGGGTCACACCCAAGGGTATTGCGTGCTGTGGCGCGGGCCTCGAACAGGTGAGCCTTGATGCGCATACGTTGATTGCCGATTGGATCACGTTTGAGGGTGATCGACTTCTGATCCACACCGGTAAGGTCGATATTGGCCAGCGTATCTCAACCGCGTTAATCCAAATCACACATGAGGAACTGACGATCCCATGGGGCCGGATCGACATCGCGCCGGTGCGCACCGGTCATGCCCCTGACGAGGGGATCACGTCGGGCAGCAATTCCGTTGAACAATCGGGATATGCCTTGCGAAGCGCGGCGATCACATTGCGGGAACACATGATTATGATGGCGGTCGCGCGACATGGTGCAGACGCCGCAGATTGGCAGTTGACCGATGGCGTCCTTTCGCTAAGTGGCACAAATCACCGGATTGAGCTGACTGACTTGATCCCAGATGTCGCGCCCGATGTGCCCGTGGATCAGGGCCATTTACCGGCACATAGGGCACAGAACGATCTGCCGCGCCCGGAGATGTCAGGTCTTCGAAAAATGGTGCAGGGCGCGTTCACCTATGTGCATGACCTTGAGTGGCCCGACATGGTGCACGCCCGCGTCATCCGGCCACCACACGCACGAGCGACCCTCAGGGACATTGATCCCAAGACCGTGGTTAACCTTAAGGCGGCGGGCTTTTCGATCATCCGCGATGGAAGCTTCCTCGCCCTCGCCGGGACGAAAGAATGGCCCGTCATCAAGGCGGCCACCAAACTGTCAGGCGCATGTGATTGGGATTTGGGCGCAGGCTTGCCCGCCAAAAATGTGTTCGATGCACTCAACCCTAAAGATGCCCAGCGGTTTCTGGTTGTTGACGGCACGCCGACGTCTAAGCCAATTCCAGATACCAACCCAAATCTCGACCACACCGCGCGCTTTGAGCGCCCATACCAGATACACGGATCGCTCGCCCCTTCGGCGGCACTTGCCCATTGGACCGGCGAAAAGCTTAAGCTGCACAGTCACAGCCAAGGCATCTATCCCCTGCGCGATAGCATCGCCGACAGCCTTGGGCTTGCGCTGGAACAAGTCGAAATCACCCATGTTCCCGGCTCAGGTTGTTATGGCCATGGGGGCGCTGATGACGCGGGTTTCGAAGCCTGCCTTGTCGCAATGGCACTGCCGGGCACGCCAGTTTTACTAAAATGGAGCCGCGAAGACGAGCACGCATGGGAACCTTTTGCATCGGCCATGGCGGTAGAGCTTGCAGCAGAGATGGAAGGCGGCAAAATCAAAGCATACTCGGCCCAAGTTTTCAGTGACACGCATCGGGGACGCCCCCGCCCCGGACCGAACCGAACGGGCCCTGCCCGCCTTCTTGCCAATCACTTTCGCGCTGACCCCATTGGGCCGATTGCGACGGCTCCAAACCTTGGTAAACATGCCGGAATGCATCGCAATCTTGAGCCGGTTTACGCGTTTGCCGAAACCCATCTGGTCAAAAATCTGGTTACTGATCTACCACACCGCACCTCGGCGATGCGATGCCTAGGAGCCGCCGCCAACATCTTTGCGCTTGAAAGCTTTATGGATGAACTGGCGCGCGGCCAATCCATCCCACCGTTTGAATTTCGCCGCGCGCATCTTGAAGACCCGCGCGCCTTGGGCGTGTTGGCTGAATTGGAACGACAGGTGAGTCTACGCCCTGCGATGGCCGATGGCAGCGGGCGCGGTATCGCCTATGCGCAATACAAAAACAAGATGACCCGCGTCGGAATTTCGGTTGAGCTTGACGTAAATGATCGCGCCGAGATACGTCTGTTGGATGCGCGCATCGTGGCCGATGCGGGCCGGGTGATTGATGCTGACGGGTTAACGGCGCAACTTGAGGGCGGATTTCTTCAGGCCGCGAGCTGGACGCTTTACGAGCAAGCAACATGGGACCAAGGCGGCATTCAATCACGTGATTGGGACAGCTATCCGGTCATCCGGTTCGATAATGTACCAAACATCGAGGTGACATTACTGGATCACCCGAACGCCGCGTCGGTGGGTGCCGGAGAAGCCTCGCCCGGACCGGCAATCGCAGCAATCGCAAACGCGGTCTTCGATGCCACAAACATTCGTATGAGACGCATGCCTTTTACGCCAGACGCAATCAGGCAAACGGCGGCGGCCGAATGATCGCGTGGAGAGATGCTGTCAGACGAACGCGAACCAGCCTCTGCTTGAAAGTGATTTCTCTTCGCTGACGTGGTTATAGACTGAGGCATTGACCGACCCGGATTTCTGCAAACATCGCATGTGCCCGAACCGTAGGATTGGTCAGACACTCTGCGCGCGGTGTCTCGACAAGGGACACCAGCTATGAACGCTAGTTGAGCTCGGTCCGCTTCCTACGCCAACCCATCGATTTAGTGTCGTGTGATCGACGCGGACCCCATACTTGGCCAAGATTTCTTCCAGTCCGCGATACCGCACGCCATATCTGACGTAAAAGAAGATGGCATGTAAGATCACATGCTTAGGGAACTGCGCGCCTTTGAAGAAGATCATCGCACTACCTCATCGACAGACAAAGGGGTCTGATAGTGCATCGCTGCGTAGTTTGCGATAGAATCGAAAAAAGTAGCATCGATCCACAACCGCTTTCCGGTCGTCAGTAGATTTTGGAGGCCATGGTCAATCGCTTCGTTAAAAATCAGATTGCACCTGATTTTGCGGACAACGCAACAATAGCCCGATACAGAACGTCGCAAGATCTCCCAGAATGGAGAGACCGCGGTGCAATAAGGCGGCACCAAGAGCGGCGCCGGGGGCGACAAACAACTCAAGGCCGATCGCGATGATGCCGTCACGGACACCGACGCCGCCCGGTGCGCCCGGCATGAGGAAGCCTGCAACCCAGGCTGTCGAAAAAATTGCAATGCAATGGCCAACTCCAATCGGTGATTGCGGCGCGACGACAAGCGTGATGAACCAAAGAGAAACACCAAGTACCGCAAAATTGGCGAGATGCAGAAGGATGGGTTCGACAAACCGTGCAATAACAATCTTTGGTCTGCCTGCGCGCCGCCAAAGGAACATCTGACCAGTCGTGAGACCGATTGCGAGGATCACACCGCCTGCGATGATAGACCTGTTCACCCATCCTTCGGGCAGTTCGGCAGTGAGTAAGGCCAAAAGCCCAGGCGCAGCCAGTAGCATACCGCAGATGACGAAAACAGCAGTGCCCAAGAGGAAGCCGACCTCTAACAGAAGCGCACCCCCGATGCTGGCTGTCGTGACACCATCTTCCCGCGCGAGGACCGCTCGACCTATGAGGTGAGCAATGTTTCCGGGTATGTATTTGCCAATCTGCGACACCAGAAGTTGGCTCTCGGCGCGACCGCGTGGCAACTGGATGTCGTAAACCCCAAGTGTTGCACGCCACGCTGCTGCTCCGATGCCTTGGGAAGCAATATAAAGTGTCAGGCCACCGGCCAGTCCCAGCCAGACCCAGCGCGATGCGAAATCCAGTAGCGGAAATTCCGAGGCACTGCGCCAGACCAGAAACGCAACGAATCCCAATGCAGCAAGCGTGCCAATGTATCGCGCAAAGCGCATCATCACGTCAGCTCTTACGCGCTACGATAAGAAAGCCGTTTCCCAGTTGTGTTCTCAAAAAGAGGCGTTGAATTTGACACGCTAACCGCATCACGATAGCGATTGGCGTAGACGAAAATAGCGGCCAGAAGCGACTCTCGACTGACCGATCACTGCCGCTTTCATTGGTTAGATTTTCTGTAGACTTTTCCGATTTTTCGGGCCTCTCAAGAACTTTTCCATAGGCCCGGGCGCGCCAAACTTCCATCACATTGGCCAACGGGAACCCATAGCACTCAATAGTTTCAACAACAAAGCCGGCCTCCGAAATAGCAGCAATCAGGTTGTCTTTGGTGTAGCGCCGGACGTGTCCGGCCCAGACATCTGCAGCATTCCAGCGCGATGGGTGGGCAGGCGTCGATAGGATCATCCGGCCACCGGATTTGAGATACGCCCGCCAATCCCGCATCGCGGCCACATCTTCCTCAAGATGTTCAATCACCTCAAAGGACATGATCAAATCAAACGTCTCTTTCCATGCGGGATCCAGTTCGGCTTGCAAGGTTACCGAGGCGGAAGATCCGTTTAGCTCCCTAGCAAGCCGTAGTGCGTCAGCGGAACGATCCACGCCAAATGCCTCGAAACCTTCGTTAGCCAACTCTGAGATCAGAGCAGCAGGACCACACCCAATGTCCATAGCCCGGCATGCTCCAATTTTTCGGGCATGATGCAAGGCCCGGTCACGGCGCATCAGATACCGCGGCGCAGGTACCCATTGCAGCGCGGGCAAGGCAGGCCCGTAGTACTTATGGTGCTGCACCAAGGGCTTTTCTGGATCAGCGATATGCGCGTCAGTCAGATCGGTCATGATGTTATCCAGTCACTTGATTGGAGTTTGCGATGATACGTTTGAAACGTTCCGCGATGTCTTTGGGTCTAGCGTTCTGTAGCTGGTCTAGTGGCATGGGTGCGTAGCCCTCCGCTTGCGACCGTTCAATTGCGTCTAGCAGGGCATCTGGGTCCGAATGTGGCACCAACGTCAAACCTTGACCGGGCGTAAATGTCTCAATAATGGCGGGGGACGCACGGGTAATCACGGCACGGCCGGCAAAGAGCGATTGGTAAACCTTGTTGGGCACTACCGAAGCTGCTTTTCGCGAAGCGCCGAAAATACCCAAACATATGTCAGACGCGGCAATGGCGTCGACCAACGACGTATATGGCAGCCATTCTTCCCACGTCACATGTCTGGCGTCCTTATTCGCAAGGGCGGCTTCGAGCTTTGGTCGATCCTGTCCGGTACCTATGATGTGCCAGTCAATCCCTTGGCCACGGGCGCTGAGGGCAGCAGCCAGAATTGTTTCAATACCGTGCAGCGGGATAAGCTGGCCATAAAAAAGTACCTTCGGACGGCTGTTGTCGGGAATGGCGGGGTCCAAACGAGGGAACTGCTCCAACTCAGCGCCGACGGGAACCGCTGCGGTTTTGTCCGCAGTCAGGCCGAATAATTCCGCGATGTAGTCCGCATGAGCCTCTGTATCCAGCAGCACCTTGTCCGCCGCCCGTGCCGCCAGCCACTCGACAGCCCAAAGCAGGTTAGCTGCAGGCCCATGCCGTGATACCATATGCCGGTCGTTCACGACGGTATCATAAAGTGACAAAAACATGTCCCAAACGATGTCTTGCCCACGCAGCTTGGCGAAGGGCCACAAAACCAGAACATCCAATGCGCCCAGATAAGGAACGATCACGACCGCGTCTGCCGGGCTGCGCAAAAACCGGGTTATGAGAACGGGATACCAAAGCAAGGCCCGGATCAAGGCGATTGCCAAAGTACGAACCCCCATCTGGCTTTTGTCCGCGTGGTTGGGCCAGACCTCAGCGTGGATTTCGACGAGATCGGTGTCGGTTTCCTTTAATCCATTGCGCAAAATGCGTGTGCGCGCCTTGCTCAGATCGTAGGTGCCCCAAAACAAGACGCGGTTGGCCATAGAAGACTGTGGAGCCGCGTCACTGGCAGCGTCGAATGGGGTGTTCGCAACGATGGGTGACATCATAGCATAAGTCTGCCGAAACCGGCATAGATGACAGTCCCCAAGGCTCCACTTGGGATGGGCGCCACGCCCGTGTCCCAAATAAACCGCAGTCTTGTTCCGGCGGTTCCCTTAACTTGAAGATCCAGATTATCTACTGAAATGACGTCACCGTCGTTGTAACCTGCGCCATTGATTGTAACGGTGCCTTCGGTCTCGACCCGGTAGTGGCCTTCAAAGGGCACGCTGATCTGCGCGCCCGTTTCGCTCAAAACGGTCTCTGCACCGGCCAACCAAATGGTTCCAGAATAATGGACATACGAACGACGCAACACGGCACGGTCCTCAGGCAGAAGATCGAAAGGCGTGTCACTCTCAACCTCGCCCATCAGGGCATTCTGCAAGGCGTACCTTTGAGCCAGAAGCAAAGGTGGTTGTTCGTTTTGAATGATGCCCGCAAAAACTGGCTGCCCGGCAGCGCGGTAGCGCGCCACGCCCCACGAGGACATGAAGAAAGCGGTCTTTGGGAAGGAAGACATTATGCCGAAGCCGTCGATATAGGATATAGGCTTGTCAAAAAGCCGGTGCACTTCGGCAATGGTCGCGCGCTGCGAGCGGGAATTTTCCGGTGCGATCAGGGCCAGTTGCAGTATAGCTCCGAAAATCATCAAAATCCCGAGCTGCACCATTACTTTGGGCGATTTGATACGCTGCGCGCCGATCGCAACCGCGATCATCAAAAGCGGTGCTGCGAAGGGGAAGAAATAGGGAAATGCGTTGCGGTAGATTGCGACGCTCAGAACCGGAGCGGCAAAGAGGCAAAGGGTCAATACCAATCGCGACCGACCTAGCGATACAAAACCGATCGCTGCCAGTATGAGTTGCGGTAGACTGAATAGAACCCAGCTGCGGATCACGTACTGACGTGGAAACAACCCGTCTTGCAGAAACCCAGTTTTGACGGCGTCTTTCGCATTCGTGGACGCCTCATTGCCGTCTGCTACGGTAACCCCCGACGCGTGCCATGTGTAAAACAGGACCACGAGCCCAGAGGCGACAACCATCGCCACGCAAAGACGCACCACTGCCGCGCGGTCATTCATACGCCAAATCATAACGCCTAGAAAGGCTGGCAGATAGAGCGCTGACTTGATGGTGACCATAAACGATAAGGCGAGCAGCGCCCCGACGGCGACAATGTGCAGAAGCGCTAGGCGGGTCGTCATCGCGACCGCAACAGCCGACGTCAATAAGGCGGCGGCAATCGGGTCTGCGCGGAAGCTGCCGCCATGAGCCAGCACAAAGCCTGAACATAAAAATGCCAGCACTGCCACATTGGCAGAACGCTCGTTTGTAAGATGGTGAGCGATCCGGTGTATCGAAAAAGACGTCGCCGCAAGACAGCCGATCATGACGACGCGGGCCGCAAAAATCTGTTCCATCTCATGGCCCGGCACTAGCCCGAGCCATGTAAATGCGTGAACGAAGCCCGTCTGCATGGGACGATCCAACCGACCATCCAGCCAAGCATGAACATGTGACAGAAAGTAAAACTCGTCCCAATTCACGTTGCGTGTGTAAGACAAAACGCAAAGTGCAAGGAACGCAGCGGCTATGGCCATGCGCTCAAAAGACAGAGCGTAGTTCGCCGGTCCTTGCCGCGCTACGCCTCCATCTATGGTCTGATCAACCATGCTAGGCGACCTTAGATCGCTCTATACTGGCGACAGAAGCCGGTTTTCTTGTGGTGCGAAGCAGTTCGCGGGCCCGGATGTCTTCAAGAAGGTTCCGGTTTGTGGCGATCAGGTCCGCAAGAATGCCAACAGCGAACATGATTGTCGCCATGGCAAGCAGCACGCCCGACAACACAAGCGATTGGATGTGCCCGGCCCCGCCATCGGTTGCGTAAAAATACAAGAAGCGCGAAACGCCCAATATACCCGGAATGGCAAAAAGCGCAAAAATTGAAAGGAAAAAGCGCAGCGGTGCGTAAATCACAAACACGCGTAGGATTGTGTGCGCGGTCCGGCGCAGATATTCACCCGTCGACCTGAACAGCCGTGACGGGCGGGTAACTCTGTTGACCCGCACAGGCACCGAGACCATTGGGATGTGCTTGCGACCCGCCTGAATAATAGTCTCAATGGTGTAAGTGTACGTGTTGATGACACAAAGGCGTGCGGCAGCGTCGCGAGAATATGCACGAAAACCACTTGGCGCATCCGAGATATCGCTCCCGCTGGCCAGACGAACGACCCACGAGCCTACTTTTTGAAGAGCCTTTTTTAGGGGCGAAAAGTCGTCAATTTCCGAGATCGGGCGCGCGCCAATGACGATCTGCGCTTCACGTTCCAAAATGGGCGCAATCAGGTTTGGAATATCATCGGCGCAGTATTGATTGTCGGCATCTGTGTTGACGATGATATCAGCGCCCAAAGACAAAGCTTCCTCCACGCCCGCCGTAAACGCACGCGCCAGTCCGACATGACTGCTCATCCGCAAGACGTGATCAACGCCAGCTTCGCGTGCGACTGCGACGGTTCGGTCGGTCGAACCATCGTCGATTACCATAATCTCAACGGTGCTAATTCCGGCGATTTCACGCGGTATAGCTGCCACAGCCTCAGCCAAAGTTTCCTGCTCGTTCAAAGCAGGTATCTGCACGATCAACTTCATTCCAAGATCCCTTGCACGGCCGTGAGGCTAATCAGATCGAAAACCTCGGCAAGAGTGTGGCGTAAGAATGATAATTCTGCGGAATTGAGAGCAATGAATAGAAATTTGATGCATTACGGGTTCTGTCGCAAACTTTCGGTCCGATCAATAATTGGTCTGATCTTAATTTGCTCAAGCAGCGAGACTTGCATAGATCGCGAACGGGCATCCTGCTCCGAGTTGTCCCTTCCTGATCGTGTGTGCCATTTCGATACCGTTCAAAGTTGCTGCCGCTGATCTTAGCGTCTTAAATCCCGTCATGGGCCTGACGCGTCTCTTTATGTTGCGGTGGTCCTGATCAACGATATTGTTCAAGTATTTTGAGCGGTAAACTATAACCTGTCGCTGTGAGCCTGCCGTTTTCAATGCTTCGTTCAGACTTTCGAAAGCCGCTGTATTCGCCCCGCTCTTGTCGATCGCACAAGCCCTTGGCAGACCAATTGAGCCAATCGCCTTGACCAAGAAACGAAGCGCCGCAGCCTCGTCGCTATGCTCAGACAACATAAATCAAGTGTTTGCACCGCTCGATCCACAGCGCGATAGAGATAACAGCAGCGACCCCGGACCTTCACATAGTTCTCGTCAAGGCGCCACGACCGCGCGGTTTGTGCCTTTCGCCGCTGCGCCACGGCCGCCAAGGTAGATGCGTATTTTACAACGCAACGGTTCAATGTCGCGTGATCGACACGGACCCCACGCTCGGCCAGAATTTCTTCCAAATCGCGATAGGACACGCCGTATCTGACGTAGAAGAAGACGGCGTGCAGGATAACGGTTTTTGGAAATTGCGCGTCTTTGAAAGATAACATCGTCTTACCCCATCGACATGTCATGCGAACTGATAGAACATCTCTGCATAGTTTGCGACAGAACCATCATTTCGAGGATAACCGCTGGCGGGTCCTGAAGATCGACATCAAGCGGAACGACAGCATCACCGGTCGCGTGCGATAAACCTGCGAAAAGAGCGGCTTCTTTGCCGAAATTGCGCGACAAGGTCACAATAGAGAGCGCAACGCCTTGAGGTGCAGCCGATACGATGCGTGCGGTTGTATCGTCGCTGCTACCATCATCAACGAAGACGATTTCTAAGTCGATTTCGACAAGGACTTCGCTGACTATGGGGGCAAGATCGTCGAAGAATGGCTGGATGGCCGCTGCCTCGTTATAGACCGGTACCACCAAAGACAGCACCGGACGCGCGGGCAGGTCAAGCGGCGTAATTCTGTCGTCTCTTACTGTTTGCACGATGCCCATCGATCAATAGAAAGCTCGCAGAGAACGCCCAACAGGACGGGGTCGCTGCATGCGATAACTCTGCTTCCAGTAGAAATATGGCGACAATAAGTAAATTGATGGACGGTGCGGCCAAATTCCAAGCATTGTTGATAAAATCAATGCAAAAGATGCTGTCTGACGCCTGCAAACCGGTGGTTGCTAGGAAATTGAGACTGTTCCTTAAGGCGCTTGTAGACCGCGCAGACCGCCTTAAGCTGGTGTCTACTGACAGTGCCATCCCGACATGAGAGGTGTGCGGCGTGAGACAGAAGTTGACGGCTGTAAACTCAGGGGTTGGACAGGCGCACCCCAAGCGGGATGCGCCAAAAAGCTTACTGGTCCAGTTCTAGAACCGCTTCGCCATCAATCAACGTGACGCGCTCAAGGTTTTCGCCATCTGCCCAGCGGAATATGCCGAAGATACCCGCGACAACGCCAGTATCCGTATATTCCATTGTTCCCGTCACACCATCATAGTTGATGTCTTTGCCATCGCGAATAGCAGCGATTCCGTCGGCGTAAGTGTAGACAACCTCGCCGTCGCCGCCGGTTACGTCATACATGGCTTGGGTCCAGCCATCGCCTTTAAGATCACCCGACTTCTCGATAGCCAGTGCCGTTGCAACCAGAAGATCGAAGTACTGGATTGCATAGGAATTCGCGACGTCACCGATCTTTTCGGCGTGGGGCGAAGCTTCGGCTTGCGGTTTGTAATAATCCCAAGCGGGCCCTTCGGCATTCGAGAAGGCTGCGAGCGTGACGCTTTCGTGCTTGGCCACGGCGTCGGTTGTGGCAGTTTGAATGAAGCCAGGTTCTTGCCACTCAGACGTACCGACGATGAACCACGAGTTGCCCGCTTCGGCGGCATTTTTGACGAACGCACCACCATCCGCAGGCGCCGAGAAGATGATCACGGCTTCTGGCTCGAGGTTGCTGATGCGGCTGACGACCGAGCGATAGTTGGGCTGGTTGGGCTGGATGTCGATGACTTCCAGAACCTCGATGCCCAGTTTCTCGGCAGCTCCAACGGCGGCATTTTTCTGAAGCTGTGAACCGGCAGCTTCAGTGGCGACCAAGACGACCTTCTGCTTACCGGCTTCTTTGGCGTAGAGAAGTGCTGCAGAACCTTGCGCGCTGTCCATGGGAGAACCGCGAAACAGGGGTTCTTCGGCGCTGCCGCCAAACTCGGCTTCGATCGCACCACCATGTACAGAGGGCATGATCGGGCCACCGTCACTGGCTTGCTTGTCCAGCATGTAGTCGCGGTAGGACATATAGTTGTGGGCGGCGTTCAAAAGAATGTCGATGCCGTCGCTGTCGATCAGTTTGCGGGCGGCACGCGCTTCGCCGATGGTGCCGATGTCCTGATGGATTGGGACAAGTTTGCGACCCAGTGGTGGATCTTCGTTGATGACATCAAGCGACATATCTGTCACCGCATCGAAGAATTCGCCAAAGCCACCAAATTCACCCGTGTGGTAAGTTAGGTGTCCAACCTTGATGTCTTGGGCAAGCGCGGAACCTGCCGAAAACGCAAGGCCGGCTGCTAGCATCAAGCTAGTTTTAGTTATTGAAATCATTTGATTTCCTCCCTTTGAGTTAGTGAAAACGCCCGCCTGGGCGTCAGATGTGGTACGCCTCCATCAACTTCTTACGATTGAGCGATTTGGCGTCTTCAAGAAGGTGTTGCTGACCAAGGCTGAGAACCAGCACGCGGTCGGCGACCTCCAAGGTCTTTACGGCGTTCTGCTCGGCAAGAATGATCGAGACGCCACGGTTTGCGCGGGCATCGGCGATCTTCTCGAATAGGATATCTACGAAAAGCGGTGACAGGCCTGCCGAAGGCTCATCCAGAAGGATCAGTTTGGGATCCTGCATCAGAGCGCGGCCCACGGCGAGCATCTGACCTTCACCACCCGATAGGCTGCCTGCGGCCTGATCTTTGCGGTCGGCGAGACGGGGGAACAGGTCGTAGACCTCGGCAAGACGTTCTTCTTTGGGGCGCGTACCCACCAAACCGCCAAGCGACAGGTTCTCGGCCACTGAAAGATCGGGGAAGACGTTCCTTTCCTGCGGCACATAGGCGATCCCTTGGGCCGTCAGATCGTAGGCTGGCGTTTCCGTCACATCCTGATCTTGGAACGACAGGCTGCCCGCGCGCAGTGGCAATAGTTTGGCGAGCGTCATCAGAAGGGTGGATTTGCCTGCTCCATTGGCGCCTAGGACGGCAAAAATCTCGCTTTCGACGGTGAAGTTGATGTCGTGCAGGACGTCTACATCGCCGTAACCGGATGACAGGTTTCTGACCTCAAGCATCGCTCACACCCCCATGTACTTTTCGGCGACGACGCGATTTTTTTTCACATCTTTCGGGGTGCCGTGAAACAGGATCGCGCCTTCGGACAAGAAGTGCACGTATTTGCAATGCTTCCAGATCAGTTCCAAATCGTGTTCGACGATGACGACGGTCATTTCCTTGGATTTGACCTTTTCGCCGACCATTTTCATAACCTCGTTGGTCACGTCTTCGGGCAGGCCAGCGGTTGGTTCGTCCATCAGCAGCATCTTTGGTTTGAAGATCATGCAGCGCAGGATATCGAGTAGCTTTTTCTCGCCTCCCGATTTGGCGAAACCGTCTGGGTCTTCGAACTTGAACCGGTCCAGATAGCCGTCGATGTCAGCCTCAATCGCGTCGTCCTGTTCCGAACCTGTCAGAACCCCGCGATAGGTTTCATCCGCATGAGATGTGGCAGCCAAGCGCAGACTGTCGCGGATCGTCAGGCTTTCAAAGCCCTGAATGCGTTGGTTGGTCTTGACCAGCCCAAGACGCGCCACGTCGTGAGATTGCAGGGCATTCAAAGTGTGCAGGTCGGTATCGTCTTCAAGCGAGACAGTGCCGGTTGAGGGGGCAATGCGGCGGGTCAAAAGCCCCATCATCGTGGATTTGCCTGCGCCATTTGGGCCGATCAACCCTTCAAGCCCGTGTTCGCCCAAAGTGCCGTCGGGGACGTTCAGGACGGGGTGGCCCGAGTGGTAGGACTTGGTCAGGTTCTGCATGTGAAGTTTCATGCGTCGTCGTCTTTCTTGGCACGGGCGGCAAGGCTTTCGAAGCCTTTCGCGATCCAAGACAAACCTGTCACCACTGCCGTTATGGATGCGGCGATGGCGCCGAGTGATCCGATTAGGATGTCGCGAGGTTCTGTATCGCGGTCGAGAAGGCCGGTTGGTCTGTAAAGCAGAACTGCAACCAAGAGTGCTCCGTATAGGAACAGCTTTATATTAGGCACTAACACAGCGAATTCGGGGCTGACGGGGGCATAGGTTTCGATGAAGATGTCGAAGATGCCGAAGGTTATGAATACGCCGATCATACCGCCCAAAGCGTGTTCCTTGCCGCCAAGCACCAAAGAAATCCAGACCGCGAAGGTGATGGATGGCACGATCATGTTGGGCGTCAGGAACTGGTTTAGGGCAGCAGAGAGGCCACCCAAGATACCCATGATCGTCGCGGTGATCGTGAAGGCCCGAAGTTTGACACGGAAGGTATCCTTGCCAAGTGAGGCTGCCAGTTCTTCATTATCACGGATGGCAACCATCAGACGCCCCAAGCGCGATTTGTGAAGCCGCATGAGGTAAATTTGTGCACCAATGACGAAGGCCAGCAGGATGACGAAGTGCAGGATTTCTTCGGCCTCAAAAACGCGCAGCGGATATCGGATGGTGCCAAGCCCGACGACACCCATGGTAGCCCATTTTTCGGTGACGATCAGCAGAGCGACGATGGCAGAAAAGGCGATCGTGGCGCATAAAATTGCTTGTCGTTCAAGCCTGAGGATCAGGTGGCCAAGGCCATAGCTGATGACGGCCAAAAGAACCGATGACAGGACCATGGCATCGATGAACGACATCGAAAGTTGCACTTGAAGAACGCCGACAAAGTACATGCCGAAACCCCAAAAGCCGACAACGCCGAAATTGGGGATTCCCAGTAGGCCGAACTGGACATGCAGCATTTGCGCCAGCCCGACATAAACCAGCAAAAGCGAGAGAGAGAATAGTAGGTATGCCATCAGGCCATCTTTCCTCTGCGTTGCCAAAGGATCAGGATGAAGGCCACCAACAGCACGACTTCTGCATAAAGCGGTTTGGAAATTAGGGTGATAAAGGACGTGAGGATGCCAGCGACGATACTGGCAACCAGCGCGCCGCGAACCGAGCCAACGCCTGCAACGATCGACACCATGATGGTGATCAGGATCAGGTTCCAACCCATCTGAGGGTTAGCAAGCGCAAAAACACCCGAGAAGATGCCCGAAAGGCCACCCGCGACGCCGGCGATGAACCAGACTTTGACCGAGACTTTGTGTGGGTTGATGCCGCTGACTTGGGCCAAATCTTCGTTGTTGGCGAGGCCTCGGATAACTTCTCCAAAGTTCGTCTTATAAATCAGCCAATAGAGGTTCAGAGCGAAGATGATTACAAGGATCAGCGCGATCAGCTGCAGGTTCGTCGCACCCAGACCCATGAAGTTGTAAAACCCGATGGGCGGTTCGTTGAGATAGGCGTTTTCCGCACCGACGAACAGAACAAGCCCATAGCGCAGCATGAAGGATAGCCCGACGGATAAGATGATCATTTCCGAGGGTTTGACGCCACGGTTCAAGGCAGGGCGGAAGATAAAGAGGTAGGATGCAACACTGAGGCAACCGGCAAGAAGGGCGGCGGGCACGATCGCAACATAGAAGTTCAGCCCAAACCCTACGTTTAGCATCACGGCGAAATAGGCTCCGAAGGTCATGTTCTCGCCGTAGGCGAAGTTGATGAACCCGTTTAGGTAATAGATTAAGGTGAACCCCATGGCCGCAAGGATAAGGGGTGATGCCTCTAGCAGACCGATAAAGATCGAATCTCTTACAATCCACATGGTCCGCTGATCCTCCCGTAACAGAATGCGGCCTTTGCCGTCATTGATTTTTAGAAGGTTGGTTTGGTGGGTGAATTAAGCAATTTCGCTGAGAGGGGTGAAATGCCTTAGCGTCTGATAATGTGTGCGAAGGACTACCGTGCCGTTGCGAAAAATCGGATGACGTAACCGAGCGTCTTGAAATTCGCGCGCCCGGGTGCCCAAATGCACAGTTTTCCTTAAGATTGCTCCGAAAGATAGGGGAGCAAAGCACATGCAAAAGCTTTGGAGTGAGTATTCAATCCCATTTGCGGTGACTTGTGGCGGTCTGATCGTGGCCATTATTCTAGGCGTGGCGCCTTTGATCGGGCGCAACACGTCCGCACCTGCAGCCGCCGCACCCGCTCCGACAGTAGCGGCGGCCCCGACGGTTCAGTCAGATCCAAGCGCAATGGCAGCGATCCAAAGCGCCTTGGCCCAGCAAAGCAGCGCATTGGATAATCTTGGGACCCGCGTGCAGACTTTAGAAAAAGGTATAACGCGGATGAACCAGCGTTTGATGAGGCAAGGGGCCACTGTCGATGGTCTGGCTGGTCTTGGGTCTGACGTTGCGCGGACCAGTGGCGAGGTCGCCATTTTAAACAAAGCCGTGCCACGGTTGAACGCTCGGATAAGGGCGCAGCAGGCGACTTTGGAAACGGTTCAGGACCTGCCGTCGCAATTGACGCGGACCAGCGGCGATGTTGCCATCTTGAACAAGGCTGTGCCACGACTGAATGCGCGACTAAGGCAGCAACAGGCGACTTTGGAAACCGTTGAATCCCTGCCATCACAAGTCGCACGAACCAGTTCCGAAGTCGCTATCCTTAACAAGGCGGTGCCACGGATCAGCGCGCGGGTCACGTCTCAGGCCAAAGGGGCAGAGGCTTTGCCCGACTTGCAAAGTCAGTTGGCATTCTTGGAAGGGCAGATGCGTATCTTGAACAAAGCTGTGCCACGGTTGCAGGCGCGTATTCAGGCCCTGCAGGCCGACGTTAGCGACTGATTGGTCTCTAGATAATTAGTACGTGGCCCGCCCGCCCGACAGATCGAACGCAGCACCCGTTGTGAAGCTGTTCGATTTCGAACAGAGCCAGGTGATCATGGCGGCGACTTCTTCGACTTCGACAAAACGGCCACGGGGGATTTTGGAGAGCATGAAATCGATGTGTTCTTGGCTCATCTGATCGAAGATGCGTGTACGGGCCGCCGCGGGGGTGACGCAGTTGACCGCGATATCCAAGTGGGCGCATTCCTTGCCGGCCGATTTCGTCAGGCCAATGACGCCCGCCTTAGAGGCGGAATAGGCCGAGGCATTGGGGTTGCCCTCCTTGCCCGCGACCGAAGCAACCAAAACGATACGTCCATAGCCGCGTTCTTTCATTCCGGGCAGAATGGCGCGCAATACGTGGAACGTTCCCGTTAGGTTGACCGCCATGATCTGGTTCCAGTCCGCCAGCGGATAGTCTTCGATCACGGTATTGGGGCCCGCGATCCCAGCTGAGTTGATAACCTGCGTGATGCCGCCAAACGCAGCTTCGGTTTTGGCTGTGGCGTTTTCCACACTGACCCAATCGGTGATGTCGGTTTGGATGGCCTCGACCGCGCCAAGTTCGGACTTTGCGGCGGCTAAGGCATCCGGGTCCATGTCCCAAAGGGCCACGCGGCTGCCCGTCGCCAACAACGCTTTTGCACAGGCAAGACCGATGCCCTGTGCCCCTCCGGTAATAACTGCGACTTGATTCATGTGGCTTACCCCAAGGCTGCGATGACCGCGTCGGTGCGGGTTATGGTGGCGACGTTTTGCATGGGGTAATTGATCGATGCCGCATGCCATTCGTTATTCATGGTGGAACAACTATCCTCGGGCACGATCATGTGGAAGCCCTTGTCGGCCCCAGTGCGGGCTGTGTGTTCGACGCTCATGTTGGTCCAGCTGCCGCAGTTGATGATCGTATCGCGCCCGCCGTGGCGCAGATAGGATTCCAACCGCGAGGTTTCCCAAGCGCTCATCGACATTTTCTCGACCACCAGATCGCCCGGTTGCGGATCAAGGCCGGGAACGGGTTGGACACCCCACGTGTCACGCACAAGCGCATTTTCGCCCTTAAGCCCCTGCATCAATGCGGCGTGTTGCGCCAGATGCGGGTGGCCCGGTTCGCAGACCATCCAGACATGCAGCACCATAACGCCTCTGGCCCGCGCGGCCGTCGCAAGACGGCGCACATTGGCGACCACGTCTTGGCTGCGCGCATGATCGGGGCTGCCGGTGGCGGCAAAAGCACCGCCGTCCATCATCACGTCGTTCTGCAAATCCTGAATGATCATCGCCGTGCGGTGCGGGTCGATCCGGAAATCCAACCGATCCAGGACATTCAGCGCTGGTGCGGTCGTGTTGGTTGGTGGCGGTGCAGCCCGAGGCGTTGCGACATTGGGGGTCATAAACGGCTCGTCCCGCCCCTTGGTCTTTGTCGCGACCGAGTAGAGCGAGGTCTCGGCGGTGATGAACAGCGTAGACCAAGTATCGCCACCCCAATGCAAGTTGGCCGCCATTTCGGGCAATTGGATCTTACCAATCAAAACGCCGTGGAAGTCGTAGACCCAAATTCCGCCGGGGGCCGTGACATAGACGTTGCCATCCTTGTCGGCCTTCATCCCGTCGGGCACGCCTTTCTTTCGGCTATCGACAATGCCGCTGGCAAAGATGCGCCCGTTGGTCAGGCTGCCGTCGGCGGCCACGTCGAACATACGGATATTGTGTTGATCCGTATCATTGACCCACATCCATTTCTGACAGGGCGAGTAACACAGACCGTTCGGTTTGGTGAAGAGATAGCGATCGACGACAAGCTGCGGCTCGTCTCCGGGGCGGTGACCGGGGGGCAGACGATATACGCCTTGAAAGCCCTGCTCTTGCGGACGTTCCACGCCGAAGACCGGAAAGCGGCCATAGGGCGGATCGGTAAAATAGATCGAGCCATCATTGCCCACGACAATGTCATTGGGCGAGTTCAGCTCTTTGCCTTCGAAATGGGTGCAGAGCACTTCACGTGTGCCGTCGCGGCGGATGCGCACAACCGAGGATGTAGAATGTTCGCAGATCAACAGGTTCAGCTCGGCATCATACGTCATGCCGTTGCCCTTGTTCGAGGGCCGCGCAACCTCACTAACGCCCTGCTCCGGCGTATACTTGCGCCGCACATCGCCGGGCATGTCAGAGAAAAGCAACGTCTTTTCAATCGGGTGCCAGAGTGGGCCTTCGGTGAAGATAAACCCCGAGCCAAGCTGGCGCACAGGTTCGTGTTCTTCGATGATTGCGTTAAAACGTTGGTCTACGGCAATATGTGCCATTCTTGAAACCCTCTTCTCGGACGATGGGCGCGCCCTGAGCGGGCGCAACCCTTAGCATTACATCGGGAACCATTCGCGCTTTGGCAGTGTCTCGACCAGCGGGCCGGGAACAACCGCTCCGGTGCGGCCCACGACCTGACCGCGCTCGATCTTGGCCCCTTTGTCGTGGGTCGGCAAAACCCAAGTGTAGTTATTCATCAGCTTTTTGAACGCTGCTTTCTCGGCCCGTTTGGAACCCGAGTGGTTGCCCGTCACCTGCGGTTCCATGTGGTTGTTGACGCGGACATGGTTCACGATCTGGTCGTTGAAATCATAGACAACGTCGCCGCAGATACAGGCCAGACCTTCGGCGGTCTCGACAATGACGTTCATCGAGCCTTCGGTATGCGCGCCAGCGACTTCACACCAAACGCCGGGCATGACCTCTTCTGCGCCAGAAAGTTCAAGGTCCATGAAACGCATCGCGCCGTCTTCATAAATCCGGTCGACAAGGTGCTTGATGTCGGGCTTGGGGTACTGCGGGTACATGATTCCCGAGACGCTGAATTCCATCTCGCGGCGGTTCAGGATTACCGTTGTGTTCATCGGGAACAGATCGTCCATGCCTGCGTGATCAATGTGCAGGTGAGTGTGCAGAACGTAGCGGATATCGCCCAGCTTCAACCCGTGTTTGGCCAGTTGGCTTTCCATCCGGTTTTCGTGGAACTGCAGCCCGCGCATGCCCAAACTTTCCATGATCGCATTGTCGCGATAGCCGGTATCGACCACGACTGGATATTCTCCGCCAGTGATTAGAAATCCGTAGACCGGGACGCGGCGCGTACGCCCGCATTCGTGACCCAGCACCAGAAAGCTGGTTTCAAGTTCGATATCCCCATAATCGAGAACGTGGATTTGCAAGGCCATGTGGTCCCTCCCTTTATGCATCTTGCAGCCGGTAAACCCGGGCTGCGGTATCGTTGAAAATTGCGGTTTGTTTCTTCTTCGACAGGCCCGAGGCTCCGTCGCGGAATGCGTTGAACAGATCGGCGTAACTGGTCCAAAGTTTTTCGATCGGGAAATTGGAGCCAAACATGCAGCGGTCCGCACCAAACATATCTTCGGTGTCAGTGATCATACGTGCGATGAAATCGGGATCGTTCTTGTGGATGAACGTCCCGAAGGCCGACAGTTTCGTCACGATGTTCGGGCAGTCGGCCAGGCGCTTCATTCCGTCACGCCAAAGCTTTTCGCCCCCTTTCGAGGTATCTTCCTTCATGCCCGCGTGTTGCAGGATGAACGTGACATCCGGGCAGGCCATGGCCAGTTTCGCCGCGCCGGTCATCTGTGACGGGAAGACTTGGAGATCGAAGCACCAACCATAGTCGGCCAGCTTTGCGATATTCTTCTGAAGGTTCGGATTTTCGCAAAGGTCTGGCGTTTTCGCAAAGCGGTAAAGCGGGTTTTCGTGCCAGTGCAATTGTTGGCGAATGCCGCGCATCAAGCTGTAATCTTTGAGCTTTTCTAGCGCTGGCGTCACATCCTCGGCCATCATATCAGCATATCCGACGATGCCGCTGATGGTGCCGTGGGTTTCGCCTTGTTCCTGAACCCAAGCCGCTTCATCGGCGAACCAATTGGGCGCCCAGTTGGCCTGAACGTAGACAGATTTGGTGATGCCGCTGCCTTTGAGATCGCTCAGATATTCGGGTGTGGGATAGTCACGTTTGATTGCGGTATAGGGGCCAAAGATGCGCGGCTGTTCCGGTCCAAGAAGCCAAGGCAAATCTTTTTGCAGCCAGATATGATGATGCGCGTCGATCATGCTGCCCTCGCCATTGTCAGAATGTGATCAGCAATGTCGGTCGTATTGGCAGCACTCCCCAAATGGCCAATCATCGGCAGAATTGCGGACAAGCCTTCGGTTGCGGGCGTGTACTCGGGGTCGGCGGCAAGAGGTGTCAGCCAGTCAAACCGCCATGCCAGTCGCGACAGCCGATTGGCCGCATCAATCAGCGCCGCGGGCGAGCCGCGCTCCAATCCATCCGACAGAACCACCACAGCGGCCCCCCGCGCAAAGCCCGCGAAACGTGGCACTGCCAGATAGGCCGACAGTGCTTCGCCGATCCGTGTGCCGCCGTCGAAATCTGCAACGGCGGCCGAGGCGCGTGACAGGGCCGAACTTCGGTCAGCGGGTTTCAGGCTTTCGGTGATGCGTGTCAGACGCGTGCCAAGCGTAAACACCTCGGAACGGTCAGCGGCTTGCACAACCGCATGAGCCAATCGCAGCATCGCCTCTGAGCGATCTTTCATCGAGCCCGAAACGTCGATCAACAAGAGCACGCGTCGTTGCCGCAACGCGCGTTTGGTTTCCCACAGCCGCAGAACATCGCCATCGCGCTTTACTGCCTCTCGCAAGGTGCGGCGCATATCCAAACGGTCGCCCTTTTTCACCGAACTGCGACGGTACGACACCCGTCGGGGCAGAGCGCGCGACGCCTCACGCTTGATCCGATCCAAAGCGGCGTCGACCGTATCGCCGAGGCTGCGTTGGCCAAGGCGCTCCACCACCGTAGCTTCCGCGCCGACTTCACTTTCGTCATCTGGCGCTTCAACGCTGTCAACATCGCCGGTTGGTTCATAGGCCTCAACTTCGTCATCGTCCTCATCACCGATGGGGCCCTGCATGACCTGATCCAGAAAGACCGCGCGGAAAATCGCGTCGTACTCGGCCAGACGTTCCTGCGGGATTGAGAAAAGTGCGCGACCCGCGCGCCAGATATCGGTCATGTCGCGCGGGCCTAGAAGTCCGACGCCTTCGATGAAATCAATGGTTTGATCTGGCGACACCGCAAATCCAGCCCCGCGCAGAGCTTGCGGCAAACGCATGAACGGTTGAAGAGCACGCGGCGTGGTCATGCGGCCTCTCCCGGCAAGATGGCCGACAAACGATCCGACATATAGATCAGGTCGTCGTGGTCCTTCAGAGCGACCCCGATCGAACGCATAAATGCTTCCGGCCAGCGCGCACCTTGGCTGTTCAAAAGCGTCGCGGCCTCGGCCCATTCGACGGTTTCAGCGACGCCGGGTGGTTTCGCCAAAGGTTCCGCCCTCAGCAAACCTACTGATGCGACAACTGCATCCGCGGTGCCGCGTGCCACGGTACTGGCGCGGGTCATGACGATCTGCGCCTCAAGCGCGGCATCCGGGTAGTCGATCCAGTGATAAACACAGCGGCGGCGCAGCGCTTCGTGCAAATCGCGGGTTCGGTTCGACGTGAGAACCACCACGGGCGCTTGCGTTGCCCGCACTGTGCCGGCTTCTGGGATCGAAATGGTAAAGTCCGAGAGGAATTCAAGCAGAAAGGCTTCGAATTCGTGATCCGAGCGGTCGATCTCGTCGATCAGCAAAAGCGTGCCTGTGGGATTGCGCAGGGCTTGCAACAGGGGCCGCTCTAGCAGGTACTCATCGGAGTAAAGGTTCACGTGCCCCTCATCCGCCTGCCGGATCGCCAGCATCTGTTGCGGGTAATTCCATTCGTACAAAGCTGCCGCCGCGTCGATCCCTTCAAAGCACTGAAGCCGGATCACGCTGCGCCCCAGAACGCCGCCAAGTGCCTTGGCGGCCTCGGTTTTGCCAACACCGGGCGCGCCTTCCAACAAGAGCGGTTTGCCAAGAGCCAGCCCAAGGTACGCCGCCGTCGCCAAAGCATCATCCGCCAGATACTGCGCATCGGTCAGGGCTCTTTTGAGCCCTTCGGGATCCATGATCCCTGCAATATTTGGCGAAACTGCCATTAGCTAGGTGTGCCTTGTGGCCGGGCACCACCGTTTTCACGAATGCCGCGCAGCACTTTTTCGGGCGTGATTGGAAGCCGGTCGCAGCGCACACCAACGGCGTTGTATACCGCGTTGGCAACCGCAGGCAGCACCGGATTGGCGCACATTTCACCGGGGCCCTTGCCGCCGTAGGGCGCATCTTCGGCGGGGCGTTCCAAAATCGCTAGATTGTGCGGCACCACTTCGGCCGGACCTGGCATCAAATAGGTGTTGAAATCGACGGGGCGATGATCCCGCTCGGGGTATGTCGGCTCGGTTGTTTCATAAAGTGCGTGGCTGACACCCATCCAAGCGCCACCGATCAGCTGTTGTTCGACCAGTTTCGGGTTCAGCGCGCGACCTACTTCATAGGCCGAATTGATTTCCTTCACTTCGACTTCGCCGGTCTCGTCGTCAACCTCAAGATCAACGACGAGAGCCGCGTGCGCAAAGCATGTGACGGGTGTCATCTCGCCAGTTTCACCGTCAACATCGCTGGGTGGGATCAGGAAAATACCGCGCCCCGACAAAGTGCGCCCCTGTTTGAACTGCGCGGCAATTGCCGTGTCGGCGACAGTGATCGACCGTGATGGAGCACCTTTGACGTGGATGCTGCCCGCGCCATCCGTTTCCAGATCCGTGGCGTTGACTTCCAGTTCTTCGGCGGCGGCATCCAGCATCTGTTTGCGCGCTTCGGCTGCGGCGCGGATCACGGCGTTGCCGACACGGTGCGTTCCGCGCGACGCGAAAGAACCCATGCAATGCGGACCGGTGTCGCTATCGGCGGTGTCGACATAGACGTCTTCAACCGGCACGCCAAGCGTTTCAGACGCGATCTGGCGGGTCACTGATTTCATACCTTGGCCCAAATCGATGGACGAAAGCGCCACCATGAATTTCCCGTCCGGCGTCGAATGCACCAGCGCCTGAGACGGGTCGCCGCCCAAATTCATACCGATGGGATAGTTGATGCAGGCAAAGCCGCGGCCTTTGTGAATGGTCATCTCAACGTCTCCTAAAACCAGAAGTGAAGCGCGATGTGCCCGGGCGATTGAGGCCGCGCTGAAACGGTTGTTCGGGCTGGTAGGGTTCGGGCGCGGCAGGCGGCGGAGTTGGTACTGGTGCCGAAGGTTGCACTTGCGGTGCGGGGGGCACTGGTGCCGTCGGTTGTGGATGTGACGGAGTGGCGGCCACAGGTGCGGGCGCCGGAGGTGCCGGGGTGGCGGCAGGAGCCGGTGCAGGCGGTGCCGTCGAAGCAGACCCCATCCGATGCCCGATCCGGTCCGCTTCCAGCGCCATGTCCGGATCTTGCATATGGGCCTCGGTCTTGGCTTCGACACGTGTGCCCGCAGCCACTTTGCCAGTGCCACGCCTAGAGGGCGACGTGCCTTCGCTGCGTCCCGCGCGGCGATCACCGATCTTGCCGTCTTCGTCGGTGACCGATGCAGGTATCACGCCCCGCTCGCCTACACCTCCGCCAACTTTGGACGATTGCGCCGCTGCATCCGCCGAAATCGGCCAAGCCGCCTTCCCCGCCGCAACCTGGCAACATTCGATCAACGCCGTGTTCTTAGCTGGCCGTCGGTGCGCTTTCATGTCGCCGTCACGGTAAGCGTTGAGGATCCGAAGCTCGATCGGGTTCATGCCAACGGTTTCAGCCACGCGGTCCATGTGGCATTCGATGGCAAAGTCCGCTGCTGTAATGCCAAAGCCGCGCATGGCAGTTGCGGGCGTGCGGTTGGTCACCACGCAATAGATGTTCGAGGCAACATTCGGGATCGTATAGGGCCCCGGAATGTGGCCGGTGCATTTCACAATTGCGTAAGACGACAAGCGAACATAAGCGCCGCTGTCAAAGAACCCGGTGAACTCTCGCGCGATGATACGCCCGTCGTTCATCACGCCATCCTTAATCCGCCAGCGTTCACCGCCGCGCGGCGCGCCGACCTGCATTTCCTCTTCGCGATCCCATGCAAAACGCACAGGCCGTCCAGTCAGCATCGCGCCTAGCACGGCGGTCGGTTCAACGATCGAATCCACCTTACCGCCAAAGCCGCCACCCGCTGTACCGCCAATAAAGTGCAGACGCGACGACGCGATATCCAACAGCTTGGACGTCGTCCCCAGCGAAAAGAACAGCGCTTGCGTGTTGGTGTAACAGACAAAACGATCATTCGTTTCGGGCGCTGCGATGGCACCGCATGTTTCAATCGGAGCCTGCTCAATCGGCGACATCTGGTATTCGGCTTCAACGATATGATCGGCTTCGGCAAAGGCCTTGTTCACATCACCAAAGCGCAGCTTCTGATGATCGTATTTTCCGTTATAATCGAAGGTGTTGTTCGGATAGACCTCGTTCACGACGGGCGCGTTCGGCTGCAAGGCCTCTTCTACATCCAGCACATGGGGCAAGACGTTGTAATCAACCCGCACAGCCGCAACAGCATCGCGGGCCTGACGTTCGGTGTCGGCGATAACCCAAGCCACGGTTTCGCCCATAAACCGCACCTTGTCATGAGCGCAGAGCGGTTCGTCATCGCGGCCAAAGTTGATCAGACTAAGAAGCGTGTTTAGATTGTTGGGCACATCCTTAGCCGTCAAAACCCGACGTACGCCCGGCATGCGCTCGGCGGCGCTGGTATCAATTCCACGGATCTGCGCGTGGTGATGCGGCGACCGAACCGCGCGCATATGCAACAGCCCGTCGAATTGGTGGTCGTCGTAAAACGGCGTGCGTCCGGTGACATGACCCAGAATATCCTGCCGAATGGTTGGCTTGCCGATTTCCTTCAAATTGTCGTCGCGTTCGTCTGCGAACAAGTCCTTGCGAAATTCAACGCTCGACATCAGACCGCCCTCCCTTGCATGCGTGCCGCCGCCGTCAGGATGGCGTCAATGATCGGCTCGTATCCCGTGCACCGGCAGAGGTTGCCCGAGATCGCTTCGACCACATCTTCGCGTGTCGGGTTTGGCGTTTTGTCCAACAAGGCTTTCGCCGCCATCAACATTCCAGCCGTGCAAAACCCGCATTGGGCGGCAAAGCCTTCCATGAAAGCGGTTTGCAAAGGGTGCAATTCCGGCCCGCCTGCCAAGCCGCCGGTCGTATCAATGCGGCGGCCTTCAGTGCTTTCGGCCAGCGTCAGACACGACAGATGTGGCACACCATCGATCAGAACTGTGCAAGCCCCGCAGGTACCCTGACCACAGCCGTTCTTGGTCGTCAAATCACCAGCGCCTCGGCGCAAGACGTCGTTTAGATTCGCGCCTGGATCGACGAACAGCGCGGTCTCCATATCGTTCAAGGTGAAGGTAACAGGTGTCTTGGCCATCAGTACCGCGCCCCCTCTTCCAGCAATCGTTTCAGGTGCACGGGCGCCACTTCGCGGCGATACCATTCGGTGGCCAATGGGTCGTCAGCGGGGGCCAGTCCTTCCAGGCAAGCCGAACAAGCCGCCGCAATCGCACCCGCATCAGTGCCGTTCGCCAGTGCGCGTTCCGCCCCGACCGAGCGTGTCGGCGTCGGAGCCATGTTTCCGAAAACCACACGCGGATCACCCCGTTTCAAATGCGCCGCGATAGACATCACGGACACGCCCTTGGGTTTGACGCGGCTAACCTTGCGGAACCGAAAGGTACCGCTTTCGGGCCGCGCTATCGTCACCGCCTGAACCAAACCGCCCGGACGCTCTCGGGTGGCAAGCAAATCGCCAAGCGGCATTGTGCGCCCGTCGGCCATCACGGCTTGCGCGTCCAGCGCCAACAACGCCACCGCAAAATCACCATAGGGATTGCGCGCGAAGATGTTGCCACCGACAGTCCCCATATTGCGCACCTGTGGTCCCCCAATGGCGCGAGCAACGGGGTGCAGGAAATCCACATCGCGCGACGCCAGCACATCCGCCATCGTGGCCCCCGCCCCGATGCGCAATCCGCCCGCGTCCGAACCGATCGAACGATCCACCTGCTGGGCGCGCACGATGGTGTCAAAGCTTTGGTCGCCGTAAGTCACGGCCCGCATAAGAATCGTGCCGCCCGCCAAAAACTGCGCCCGGTCGTGCACAGCACCCGAGGCTTCCTGCAATGTGGAAAATGTCTCAACCTGCATGCGTGTCCTCCAGCCCCAGTTCGGCCCGGATCGCGTCGAACCCGGCTTGATAAATGTCATCGCCCACCATGCGGGCAAGATCATCTTTCTGCTCGGGGAAGGTCGAAAAGCTGCCCTCCCACTGCCAGTAGGTGTGATCGCTGTCAGTCACCGGGATCAGCCGCACATGGCTGACGTAGTTGAACAGCGGCACGGGTGTATCGAGCAGGCAATAAGAATAACTGGCGTCCGCATCTGACAGGGCCAGCAACTGTTCTCGCAGCTCGGCGCCATCGGCCAGTTTGAACTTTCGCACACAGCCGACCCGATCAGCATCGCGGCCCCGTTCGATCTGACTGGTCGCGATAGCGGGGTGCCAACGGTCGTGCCCATTGAAATCGCGCAATAGATCCCAAACCGCCTCGATCGGTGCTTCAAGGATAGTACTGCGAAGAACTTTGACCACGTTCTCTACCCGCCAAAATGTCGTTTAAGTGAATTGAACCCGCCCTGAAAAACCGCGCCGCCAATATGGCCGACCAGATCTGTTTCAACATCCAGCCCGCAATCAAACTCGGCTGACCATTCGGCAAAGCACTTGTCGCCGTCCGTGATCGGCGTCAGCCGGATCGTGGCGATATAGTCTGTCAAAGCCATCGGGCTTTCCAAGATCGAGTAGCTGACGAACATGTCATAGTCAGACATGCCCAAAAGCTGTTCGCGAATGTTGTCGCCGTTTTGCAGATTGAAGTTACGGATGCAGCCCACCTTGTCCGAGGGCAGGGCATCTTCGATCCTGCTGTCGCGAATAGCCGGGTGCCATTTGGGTAGGCCGTTGAAATCGCGGATGCGGTCCCAGACGTCCTTGGCCGGTGCGTTGATCACCGCTGAGGTAAAGACACGGGCCATTTATTTGCTGCCCTTCTTGTCATCGTCGGCTTTCTTCTTCGCCGCCTTGGCCCGCTCGATTTCCGAATGTGCGCGGGTCATGTCACTGGCGTTGCGGAAGATGTCTGACTTACCCATGTCCTTGGCGTCGATCCCGATGTCCTTCATCAGGCTGTCAACAAACGGCGCTTGCACGCGGTAGCGAAGAGCCGAGTTCATCACCTCGTCTGTCGGGCTTGGCCCATCGCCACCCCCGCCACCGCCCGAGCCGCCGCCATTGGCCCAGTCGAGCCCTTGAGTGCCCGAACCGCCAAGCTGCATGATCTTGATATCGCTGACGTTCTCCAACGGTTTGGCGCTGGCAGCAATGATACCTTCGACATGTTCCAGCATCTTGCGCTTGAACAGGCTGTGGCGTGCTTCGTCGGTCAGCACGTTCTCGGCCTCGTTGATTAGGCGCTGCGCTTCGGCCACGACGGCCTGCCTTACCTTCTCGGCGTCCGCGATCACGCGGGTACGCTCGGCCTCTTTCTCGGCACGTAGGATGTCGAGGCTCTTTTCTCGGTTGACGCTTTCGGTTTCGACAGCGGTTTTGGATTTCTCGACAGCCTCCAAAGCGCGCGACTTGGCGTTCTCGGCTTCAACAGCAGCCGCACTTTCATCAAGCGACTTCTGATAAAGCGCAATGGCCTTCTCCATCCCGGCCTCTTCCACGGCCCTCTCGCGACCAATCTCCAACTTGCGGCGCTCGGTCTGATGTCCGATACGCGCATCGTCTAGCCCACGTTCGGATGCAATCTTGGCGCGCTCGACTTCTTCCTGACTGGCGATCTCGGCCTCGCGCAATGCTTGAACACGTCCAATTTCCAATTGTTCGACCACCTTCTTGCGGTCGATTTTCTTGGAGTCCAATTCCTGTTCGGCAAGGATCTTCTCGGCATCCACCGTCTTTTCTTTGGCCACACGTGCGGCCTCGATGGCTTCGTCCGCTGCGATCTGAGCGGCATCCAGCACCTTGTTCCGCTCGATTTCCAGATCGCGGATTTTTGTGTCGCGCGCGATTTTCTCTTGGCTTGTCTCGGCCTCTTTCTCGATCCGTTGTTGATCCACCAAGCGGCGCGAGGAAATCTCAGCACCCTCGATTGCCTCTTGCTTCTCGATTTCGCGAGACCGAATTTCGGCGTCCTTGGCTATCTCGGCGGCGCGTGTCTTGCCCTCTTCAGAGATGCGCGCGGCGTTGATCTGTTCTGTCGCGGCAGAGTTCGCCACGTCAACAGCCCGGTTCCGCGCAATCTCGCGTTCGCGCATGTCTTGCTCGTAAGCAATACGCTCGGCGGCCAACTTTTTCTCTTTCGCGATGCGCTGCGCTTCCACCGCTTCTTGCTGTGCCGTCTCGGCGATAGCGACGGCCTCGTCACGCTTGATGTCACGCTCTTTGGTCTTCTCTTCGTTCTCGATCCGTTCGACGGCAGTGCGGGCCTCGGTTGCGATGCGCGATTTCTCGACGGCTTCGCGGCTTGAGATCTCGGCCTGATCAACAGCCTCGTTGCGACTGATTTCCAGATGACGCACACGCTCTTCCTGTGCGATCCGTTCGCCGGCCGTGGATTCGGCTGCTGCGATCTCGGCGGACTCCAACGTTTGGCGTTTATCGATCTCGCGTTTGCGGGTTTCCTGTTCCGACGCGATCCGTTCTGCGGCCAGCGCTTTCTCGCGGGCAATCGTTGCGGCTTCTATCGCCTGATCCGAGGCGATCTGAGCTTCGTCCAGCATCTTGCGCCGTTCAATTTCCAGCGTCTTGGTTTCCTGATCCGAATTGATTCGCTCGGCTGAAACAGATTTCTCCTGCGCGATCCGTAACTTATCGGCTGCTTCACGAGCACCAATTTCAGCCTCTTCAATCGCCAGATTACGCGCAATCTCGTGCTCGCGATTGGCACGCTCAGAAGCAATCCGGGCCTCGGTAAGCTCGTTGTTCTGTGCGATACGCGCTTTCTCGACCAACTCTGTTGCGGCAATCTCAGCGGCATCAATCGTGCGCTTGCGGTCGATCTCTTGGCTTTGCGCATCCAAATCCTTGGCGATGCGCGCTTCGGTCAAACTGCGTTCCTGCGCAATGCGCGCTTTCTCTATGGTTTCTTTGGCCGCAATATCCGCTGCTTCGGTATCCTTGGTGGATTTGATCCGCGTTTCTGTCAGGATTTTTTCCTGACTGATCCGCGCCTTTTCAATCGTTTCACGCGTGGCGATTTCGGCCGAGTCGATCACCTGCTGGCGTTCGATTTCCTGCTGGCGGATAGTGCGTTCCGACGCGATGCGCGCCTGAGCGATCTGCTCTTCATTTGCGATCCGTGAGGTTTCAATTGCCTCGCGATTGATTAAAGACGCCTGCTCGGCTTCCCTCTCGCGCTCGGATCTTTCGCGAACCAGTTCAGCCCGCTGCTGCGCGCGTTGGAATTCAATCGCGCGTTCCTGCTCAAGGCGGGCGGATTCGCTTTCGCGCTCGATATCAAGGCTTTCTTTCTCAGCCTCAAGGTTTCGCGTACGGATCTTTAGCATCGTGTCTTGTTCGATGTCATTGCGCAGTTTGCGACGTTCTTCGACCGCTGCAATCACACTTGTCAGACCTTCGGCGTCAAAGCGGTTCGATGGATTGAAATACTCAATCTCGGTTTGGTCGATATCCAAAATCGCGACGCTTTCCAGTTCCAGACCGTTCTTGTCCAACCCTTCCTGGGCCATCGCGATAACACGGCTCACATAGTCACTGCGCTGTTCGTGCAGTTCTTCCATGGTCATCGCAGCAGCGACCGAGCGCATGGCAGAGATGAACTTGCCCGACAAAAGCTGATGAATGCGCTCTGGCTCAAGCGTGCGACGACCCAAGGTCGAGGCGGCCAGCGTCACGGATTCTTTCGTTTGCTCGACGCGCACATAGAACGAGGCTTCGATATCAATGCGCATCCTGTCCTTTGTGATCAGAGCATCACCGCGTTCGCGGACAACATGCAGATCCATCGAGTTCATGTTGACTGGTGTGATGTCGTGGATGATCGGCCAGACGAAAGCACCGCCGTCGATGACGACTTTCTCGCCAAGGAAACCCGTTCGCACGAACGCGATTTCTTTGGTCGAGCGGCGGTAAAGCCAGTTCATCACCCAATACAGGATGAAGATGACGATTACCGCCATAATGAGCCACAGGATCAGTTGTCCAATCAGTTCACCGGTCATGATCTCGGTCCTCCCACAGCCTTAGCGGCTGATTTCCTTGAATTTCTTGGTTTGCGCAGTCAGCGCGACCTCGGTCGGCAAACGCTCCATCGAGGAAGCGCCATAGAAACCGTGGCAATATTTTGTGTTCTTCAGAACGAATTCGGCATCCTCGGGCATCGCGACCGGGCCGCCGTGTACCAGAACAATAGCATCGGGGTTCACGTCCAGTGCGGCCTTGCCCCAAGCGTCGGTTAAGGCGGGGGCCTGGTCCAAAGTGCATCCCGTTTCCGCGCCGATGGAACCGCCCGTCGTCAGCCCTAGATGCACAACGATGATGTCGGCCCCAGCCCCTGCCATGGCCCGCGCATCGTCTTCGCTAAAGACATAAGGCGTGGTCAGCATGTCTTTCTTATGGGCCGCCGCGATCATGTCGACCTCGTGTTGATAGCCCATCCCGGTCTCTTCCAGGTTCGCGCGAAAGTTGCCGTCGATCAGGCCCACGGTCGGGAAGTTCTGAACCCCAGAGAACCCGGCGGCTTTTACATCGTCCAGAAATTTGTCCATCAAGCGGAATGGGTCAGTGGCACAGACACCGGCCAGAACCGGCGTCTTGGAAACCACAGGCAAAACCTCGCCCGCCATTTCCATCACGACACCATTCGCATCGCCGTATGGCATCAAACCAGCAAGAGAGCCGCGACCAGCCATGCGGTAGCGCCCCGAGTTGTAAATCACGATCAGATCAATGCCGCCCGCTTCTTCGCATTTAGCAGAAAGCCCCGTACCCGCGCCGCCGCCGATAATTGGCTCGCCCCGGTCGCGCATATCGCGGAACTTTTTCATCAACTCGTTGCGGTCAAACATGTGTCAGGCTCTCCTAAGCGGCTGCGACGGGCGGACGTGAAACGACCGGAAGGTCTTCACGACAAGCTCGGCAAATTCCGGGTCATTGATGTGATGAGGCACGCGCACAAGCTGACGGTTGGCCGTGGCGCGCACGGTGTTTTCTAATGTGGTGAACAGGGCCTTGTTGGCTTCTGGATCCCAGAATGCATTGCCGGGCGCATCCAGTGCCGAAACACCGCCTTCGGGCAACAGAAATCGGACAACACCGGTCATCTGGTTCAGCTTCTCGCCAATGAACTTGCCCATTGCGATGTTCTCTTCGGGCGTGGTGCGCATCAGCGTAATGTGCGGGTTATGCTCATAGAGCAGCCGACCGCGGTATTTTTCGGGAACGGTTTCTGGCGCATGGAAATTCACCATGTCCAGCGCCCCGCAAGACCCGATGTAAGGGCGACCATCAGCGATCATTGCATCAAACCGGGTTTCGTCAGCGGCAAAGAAACCGCCCGCAACCATATCGCACACCTCGGTCGTGCTGATGTCGATAACCGCGCTTAACATGCCGGACGACAACAGCTTCTCCATTGCGCGCCCGCCGGTGCCGGTGGCGTGGAACACCAGACAATCGTAATCTTCGTTCAACTGAGCCGAGACCTGTTGCACGCAAGGCGTGGTCACACCAAACATTGTCAGTCCGACGGCAGGCTTGTCTTCAATCGGCTTCGCAGCCATTCGCCCGGCAACCATACCTGCAACGGCGTGCGCTGCATTGCTCAGCACGTCGCGCGTGATCGAGTTGATGCCCTGCACATCGGCAACCGAGTGCATCATCGTGATGTCTGAAGGCCCGACGTATTGTGAAACGTTGCCACTGGCGACGGTCGAAACGATCATTTTCGGCACGCCGACAGGCAATGCTCGGAAGGCAGGCGCAACAAGCGCCGTGCCCCCCGAACCGCCGGCCGCGATGACCCCAGCGACATCGCTCCGTTTCGCAATCCAACGTTCGAACGCAATCGTCATACCCGCGACGGCTGTGCCGCGATCACCGGTAAAGACACCTGAAGATCCGCGCGGATGAAAACCCGCAACGGCGGCGGGCGTGATCTCGGCGCCCGAAGGTTTGCCGCTGGTCGACAGATCGACAAGAGCCACCCGCGTACCGCGTTCTTTCAGAATGTCGGCCATGAACCGAAGCTCGTCGCCCTTGGTATCCAGCGTGCCGCAGACATAGACAGTGCCGTGGCGGTTCGCCTCGACATTTGATGCCGTGACAGTCGCAGTGGGAGTATCCGCCACCGTCACGGTTCTTGCCGACTGTGCGATTACGCGAACCGGCACCTCGGGCGTCCACCGCGTTGGCACCACTGGGTTTGCCAGATAGATGCGCGCGCTGGTTGGCGTGGCGGACGCATCTTGTGCATTTTCCGAGGCCTGATCCGCGTCGTCGGGTGTGTCATCATGGGCATGGCGACCCACACCCAAGAGCGCTTGTTGCAGATCGCGGTCACCGGCCAAAAGACCGGCATCCATCACGCGATTGACCTTACCGTTGACCATGATGGCGACTTGCTCGGCCACCGAACATGCAACGCCAATGTTCTGCTCAATCACCAGAACGTCAATGTCACCTTCCTGACCCAACCGAACCAGCATTTCGGCCACTTGGTTGACAATCACGGGGGCCAGACCCTCGGTCGGCTCGTCCATCACCAACAATTTGGGGTTCAACAACAGCGCACGACCAATCGCCAGCATCTGCTGCTCGCCACCCGAAAGCTGAGCGCCACCATTGCTTTTGCGTTCGCCAAGACGCGGGAACACGCTGTAAATCCGCTCTGGTGTCCATGCCCCGCCTTTCGTGGCAACCAGCTTCAGGTGCTCGTCCACCGTCAGCGATTTCCACAACCGCCGCCCTTGCGGCACATAACCGATGCCCAGCCGCGCAATCTCGGCCGAAGTCCGGCCTGCAAGGTTCTGTCCATCAAAACTGATCGACCCCGACCGCGTCGGCTCTAGCCCCATGATGGCTTTGCACAGCGTCGTCTTGCCCATTCCGTTACGGCCAACAACCGACAACACGCCAGACCCAAGCGTCAGGTTCACACCCTGCAACGCATGGGACTGCCCGTAAAAGACGTTCAGGTCACGAACCTCAAGGATGGGGACGCCGCCTCTACTCATTGCCGCCCCCCAGATAAAGCGCTTGAACTTCCGGGTCATCTTCGATTTCGGCGGGCTTACCTTCTTTGAAGATGCGCCCGTTGTGCATCATCGTCACCATTTCCGAAACGCGCAAAGCCACGTCCATGTCGTGTTCGATGATAATGTAGCCGACATGGCTTGGCAGACCGGTCAGGATATTGATCAGCTCGACCCGCTCCGTCGGTGACAGACCCGCCGCCGGTTCGTCGAACAGGATGAACCGCGGCGCGCCGGACAACGCCATCGCGATTTCTAACTGCCGCTGCTGGCCGTAAGACAACTCGTTGACCGGCGTGTTGATCGCGTCTTGCAGGTTGACCGTTTCGACCAGTTCTTCGGTCGTCTGCGAAAGAGCATCTCCCCGCCGGGGACGGATGAAGGAAAATCGCCCCCGTGAGACGCCCCGGCAGGCGAGATACACGTTTTCCCGGACGGTCAGCCCGGTGAATAAAAGCGAGATTTGGTACGTCCTGCGCAGCCCACGTCGAATGCGTTCTTGCGCCGGGAACACTGTAATGTCCTCGCCGAAAAACCGGATCGCGCCCGTCGTCGGTGGGAAGTCTCCGGTGATGCAATTAAATAGCGTCGTCTTGCCCGCGCCGTTCGATCCCAGAACCGCGCGCCGCTCGCCGGGGCGCACGGTCATATTGATGCCGCCAAGCGCCTCCAACGCCCCGAACTTCTTCGAGATATCGCGCAGCTCTAACGCATAGCCAGCACCGCCTTGGGCGGAATTATCGTTCCGTGTCATGACAGAGGCATCGGTCATAGCGGCCGCTCCCCCTTGTCTTCGCCAGTCAACGGATCCCTGTTGCGCGATGCCTTGAACTTGTCCCAAAGCCCCAAAAGGCCGTCTGGCGAAAAGAAGACAATTAGCAAAAAGCCAAGGCCGATCACCAACTGAAATCGCTCGCCCGCCATCCCCAGCGTTATTAAAAAGTCCTTGGCGAATGTTTCGAGCAGCACAAAGACAAAGGCCCCGATGAACGCCCCGATCGGATGACGAAGACCACCCACAACGGCGATGACCAGGATATCAATGGCCGCACCGATACTGACTGTACCCGGTGAAATCTGGCTAAGCTGCCACGTCGAAAGGATACCGCCTAGCCCGGCAATCACACCGGCAAAAGCATAGGCAGCCACCCGGTGCGCCGTCACGTTATAGCCAAGCGCTGCCATCCGACGCGGGTTGTCGCGAACCCCCTGCAAAGCCAGCCCGAAAGGTGCCTGACTGACATAAAGCACCACCGCATAACAGACGACGGCCCAGAACAGAGTCAGGAAATAGAACGCATAATTACCCCGCCAATCCACACCAAACAATCGCGGCGGCTCAACCGAATTAAAGCCCTGAAAGCCGTTAAAAATATCGTAATTCTGTCGGGTGAAATAGAAGAAAGCGGCCGCAATCGCCAGCGTGATCATGATGGTGTAAATGCCCTCGGTCCGCACGGCCAACCAACCAATTGCGACCGAGAAAATCACCGTCAGGATCAGCGCCAGTGGGATCACCAACCACCACGGCCAGCCTTGGCTGATTTCGACAACCGCGCTGCTTCCAAAGACGGCAACCATGTAGCCAGCGAACCCGGCAAAAGCCATTTGCGCGAGGCTGACCATGCCCCCATAACCGCCCAAAAACATCAGGCTCAGGGCAATCATGCCCAAGATTAGCGCGCGCGAAAACACCTCGCCCAAGATAAACGGGCTGACGAAAGCAGGAGCAACCAGCAAGACCAAGCCCAACACCCAGTAGGCCGGCGGAACCCGGTCAAACCAATTGCCCGGTTGAGCAGGCAGTGTGTTGATTGAGGTTGCGTCCGCCATCTATCCGCTTTGCCCCAATAGGCCCTGCGGACGGAAGGCCAGCACGACCACCATGATCAGAAAAGTCAGAACCACCGCATAGGTCGGGAAGTAAACCGAGCCAAACTGCTCGGCCAACCCGATCAGCAAAGCGCCAAGTGCTGCGCCGGGGATCGACCCCATCCCGCCAACGATCACAACCACAAGGCTTGCCAACAAAAACCGGATGTCCTCGCCCGGTGCAATCGACTGGAACGTACCACCAACCACACCCGCGATACCGGCAAGGCCCGCCCCGAAGGCAAAGACGCCGACAAAAACGATCTGAATGCGCGCACCTGTCGCCGACAGCATATCGCGATCATCCACCCCCGCCCGGATCATCATCCCAATCCGCGTCTTGTTCAGTGCGAGCCACATAGCGACGCCCAAAACAACCGCCGCCACAAAGATCACGATGCGAACGACCGGGTACTTCAGATACACCAGATCTCCGTTGCGCCTTTCTGCGGTGACAAAAAACGTCTCGACCGGGCCAGACAACCAAGAGGGCGGCGAGATGTTGATGAAATCACCGCCAAAGCCCCATAGCATCAAATCTGCCATAACAATGGAAATACCGATGGTGACCAGCGTCTGGCGCAAATCCTCGCCTTCCATCCGGCGGAATACCAAAACCTGAAGAAGCACGCCGCAAATACCAACGACGACAAAGGCAACAGGAAACGCCAACAACCAGTAGCCGGTGATGTTCGCCGCATGAAAGCCGACATAGCCGCCCAGAAGATACAGCGTTCCGTGGGCAAGGTTCACGTTCCGCATCAACCCGAAAATCAGCGTGAAGCCACTGGCGACCAAAAAGTACAAACCGCCAAGGGTGATGCCATTGAACAGCGCCGAAAGGAAAACCTTCTTACGCCCAATGACGTCAACCAAACCCGGAGGCCAGACAGCAAAGATCAGCCACAACAGGATCACCACAGCAATCGCGATGATCCCAGTCCAGATGGGATGCGCATTGGCGTACCGTCTCATGCAGTGATCCCATCACAAAGGATGCGATCACGCCAAAAAGCGATTTCGGTCGACGTTGGCATTGAACCTCCCAAGGCCCGTTTGCGGGCTCGTCTTGAAGGTCATGCTATTGCGATGTGAAGTTTCAGGCGTACCTTAAAGTCTTCTGCGTTTTCACATCATCGGAAAAGCGCCATTCGAGACATGGGCGACCCTGCGGTATTCGCTAGGAGCAATGCCTACGTTCGACGAGAAAAACCGTGTGAAACTGGCCTGACTTGAAAAACCCAGATCAAATGCGATGTCAGTCACCGTCTTATCCGAGTTCAAAAGCTCTTCGATCGCGCGTTCAGATCTCAGCGTGTTCATATACACGTTCGGCGTGACGCCAGTGTATTGCTTGAACAGCTTAAAAAAGTGCGGACGTGACAAGCCGACGTTACGCGCCAGTTCTTCCATCTCCATGTCTTCGCCCACGCTTTCCTGAATCAACCGCAAGGAACGGCGCACCCGGTAATCGCTGAACCGATCATAAATCTGGCCGCGATAATCGGTTTCCGATCCGGCCCAAGACAGGTCAAAACAGGCTTTCGTCAGAGCAAACAACAGCGAATCGAATTTCGCCTCGCCCTCGTGGTCTAGCAACAGACAGGTCAACCGGTTCAGGTGCCCTTTGATTTCCTCGTTCAAAGTCAGGTCTTCGCTTCCGAACTTCAGCGCGTATTCCGCCGAGGACGAATTCTCAAGGAACCACATCGGTTTGATGTAAAGAACCAGACAGATCTGAGGGTCTTCGCCAGCAGGGTGATAGCTGTGCGGTTCCCAAGGGCTAACGGCAACGGCATGGTCGGCATCGACCTTGCAAGTACGTCCCCCGCTGACACATGTCGCGCTTGGGCCATCGACGTAAAATATCAGATGCCCCTCACGGTGTGCGTGCGTGATAATTTCTTTGTTCAGTCGGTACAAAGCGGCACGACCGAACTCTCCATGGCAGACAGCAATAGCCTGGCTCATTTCTCAGACCCTCCCCTGCCCTCGAAACCTCGGTTTGATTGCCTAAAATCTGATGTTTTGGTCAATCTATATGGCCAATTGACACATATTTCCGTGATCCAAACAAGTCGCTTAGATCAAGAATCATACCTTAGGTTACGCGTGCGAACTTCTGGTGATGAAGCTTTGCAGCACATCAGGGTGCCGTATAGGCCGTTTTGACAGTCGTATAAAACTCTGCGGCATACCGGCCTTGTTCACGCGGTCCATAGCTTGATGCTTTCCGCCCACCGAAGGGCACATGATAGTCCACACCGGCCGTCGGCAAGTTGACCATGACCATCCCCGCTTGCGCCATCCGCTTGAAATCCGACGCATATTTCAGGCTGGTCGTGCAAATTCCGGCGCTTAGTCCGAACACAACCGAATTCGCCTGTTCCAAAGCCGCATCATAGTCCCGAACCCGCATAACACTGGCCACGGGCCCAAAAACTTCCTCGCTATTGATCCGCATATCACCCGTGGTTTCGGTGATCAGCGCAGGCTGCAAAAAATATCCGTCAGTCTCGCGGCGTACCCTCTCGCCGCCAGAGCGTAAAACGCCACCCTGCCGCCGCGCGATCTCGATATAGTCCATATCCTGAGCCAATTGCGATTCGTCTACAACCGGCCCGATCTGGGTTTCCTCCTGCAAAGCATGACCAACGCGCAGGGCTGAAATCTGATCCGCCAAACGCCCCACAAACTGGTCGTGGATGCGTTCTGTCACAATAAACCGCGACGACGCCGTGCACCGTTGGCCGGTCGAGAAGAACGCACCATCCAGCGCACAATGCACCGCAACATCCAGATCGGCATCGTCCAACACGACCAAGGGATTCTTACCCCCCATTTCCAGTTGAACTTTGCGCAGAAACGGTAGGCTGGCCGCCGCAACACGCTCACCCGTTGCCTGACTGCCGGTAAATGTGATCGCATCAATGCGCCGATCATCCAGCATCGCCTGCCCAACAACACGCCCCGGCCCCATGACAAGGTTCAGTACCCCCGGCGGCAAACCAGCGCGGTGCAAAATCTCGACCAAGGCCCAAGCTGATCCCGGCACTAGTTCGGCAGGTTTAAAAACCACCGTGTTGCCAAAACATAGCGCCGGTGCAATCTTCCACGCCGGTATCGCGATTGGGAAATTCCAAGGCGCAATGATCCCCACAACGCCGACCGGCTCGCGCGTCACCTCAACCCCAACACCCGGACGCACCGAAGCAAGAATATCGCCCGCCTGCCGCAAAGCCTCGCCTGCAAAGAACAAAAAAATATTCCCCGCCCGCGTCACTTCGCCAATGGCTTCGGGCAATACTTTGCCTTCTTCCCGCGCCAGCAATTCCCCAAGCTCGGCCTTACGCGCCAAAATTTCTATGCCCGCCGCCAACAAAATATCGTGGCGCTGTTGCGGACCGCTCAAGGCCCATGGACCAGCCGCTTCGGTCGCCGCAGCAATCGCGGCTTCGGTCTCGGCGATCCCGGCCTGAGCATAGACATCAATGATATCGCTCGTGTCAGACGGGTTGATGTTGTCGACACCGTGCGACGTCGTCACATGGTTTCCACCAATGAACAGAGGCTTCATGCGTCACGCACCTTCATAAACTTCTTCAAGAACTGCCCGCGCCTGCAAAAACGTCAGCCCGGATTGACCAGCCACCGATTCAGCCGCCGGATCCAGCGCTTTGTGCGGAACACCTATATCCGCCAATGTCCGCGGCATCTGCACATTTGACAGAATGCGCCGCGTGACCTCTGCCAAGGGCTCTTTGACGTCTGACAGAACCTTGCCCAACACATCGGCTTTCTGATCATCAATGGCCCGATTCCGAAGAACACCCGGCAATACGAGCCGTGCAATGGCTGCCCGTTGCGCATTTGGTGCCTCGGTCATCATGCTTTGTGTCATCGTCTGCGCCGGACCAACGCCTTTTTCCTGACTAAGAAACGCGTTCAACCCGGCGGCCATAACATCGCGGCACAGGTCCAACCCAACTTTCTCACCAATCTTATGCAAACTGGTCAGACACCGACTTAACCCATCAAGCGCAATCCCATCCGCAGGCGGGTTATAGGTCGCCGAAAGATAAGCTTCGACACAGCGGATCAAGCTCATCATCGCCGCTTCCCGGCTTTCGCCCTCGCCTGCCCCCATAATGACGGTCGGGTCGCAAATGATCACCGAAGGCAGGCCCGCTTGTTTGCTTTCGATCTTGCGATGGCAGGGGTCCGGCAAGCCATCAATCGCAGGAATGCCGAACAAAACAGGGCGCATTCCGCTTGCCCGATCAATCGTGTACCGGATTTTCCGGCCAAATTCGATCGCTTTTGACGATCCAAACGCGATGATTGCGCCGGGTTGAACGGGCGTTTCGGCAATCTCAAAGGCCTGCTCGCGCAGGTTCGTCGTGTCACCGAACAGAACATGTTCTTGCGTCGTCCGGGACGGCAACCCGCCCAGAACGCGGTCCATCAGCTCGCTGTCCGTTTCATCCTTGTGAAACACAAGCAAAAAGCTCGAACCCTGGATGCGTTCAAGTTCGGAATAAAGTGCCTCTTCCAGAACGCCATCCGCAAAATGCACACGGCTTGGATAAGTGATGAGCGTCATGGCTCTCACTCCCCGGATCGAATGTTAAAAATCAAAGTGGTGAGATCCGGGCGACTGCAAAAAGCCGCCCGGACGATAGAATGTGTCGCTTAGTACGACGTTTTACATTCTGGATTTTCACGGCTTGGCAGACCCATTGCGTCGAACGCTGCCTTTTCTAGGCCCAGTGTCTGGCTCACGTTATCGACCTTCGAGATCATGGCGTTCGCCAGCGTGCCGTCTTCCAGCTCAACCACTTCGGACACGAAGTTGGATGCAACAGCCTGACGGTTTTCATCCAGCGTGATCGTGCCGGTTGGCGCTTCAAGCTCAAGGTTCGTCAAGCAGTTGCGGAAGTTCGCCTGACCGTCCGTCAAATCACCACCTACGTCGTCCATGCACTGCAACATAGCGCTGGTCGCGTTGTAGTATGTCGTTGCCAAAAGCGACGGCGACGGGAAACGCTGATCTGGTGGGAAGGCATCCTGATAGGACTTCACAAACGTCTGCCAGTTCTCGTTATCCCACGTATCGGCTTGTGGTCCAGACGACGGCGTACCGATCAAGGCTTGTTTGGCGTTCCCTTCCGAAGACAGAACCGTGCCATCAACCATAATAGTACCACCGATCAGGTTCGCGTCACCGCCAGCCTGCTGATACTGGTTCAGGAAATTGACAGCGTCGCCGCCACCAAGGCCCAGATAGATCGCGTCAACATCATCTGGCAAAGCTGCGATGATCGACCCGAAGTCTTTTGTACCAAGTGGCACCCAAAGACGCTCGGTGATTTCGCCGCCTGCTTCACAGAAGTCCTTCGCAAAGCCGAATATCTGCGTGTAAACAAAGGAATAATCTTCGCCTACAGTCGCAACAGTTTCCCAGCCCTTTTCGTTGAACACATAGTCACCAAGGCCAACTGACCACTGAGCACCATCGGTGTTAAAGCGGAAGAAGTTGTCGGAGGGCGTGACATAGGTGGTCTCCATCGCACCCGAGGCACCGTTAATGAAAGTCACGCCCGGAGCCGTCTTGGAATAGTCACGGATCGCGATTCCTTCGGAACCCGAAAGCGGGCCGATCACGATTTCAACGCCGTCCTGTTCGACAAGCTTACGCGCGCCGCGCAATGCGCTGTCCGGCGAAGTGTCAGTCGACTGGATGATCAATTCGATCTCGCGGCCACCGGCCTTGTTCCCGGCACCGATCAAAGCGGTGTTCAGACCGCGCACGCCGTCCTCACCCAGAACAGTATATGTGCCTTCAAGCGTCGCCAGCACACCGATTTTGATTGGGCCAGAATGGCCGTCAGCCATCACACCCGTTGTCATTGCGGTTAAAGCAATCGCAGAAAGCGATCCCATCAATGCTCTTTTCATAAGAGTCCTCCCAAAGTTTTTCTGTTCGCCCCGCCCTTTCATTGGGCAAGTGGCATGGGAGTAGCGTGAACGAAGGAAGCACATTCGCTGATCACGCAAAGTGCGTCCGCGTAACCTTACGTCTCTTTATTGGTATCCGCACCGCGCCCGCGCCAACGCGCCAATAGGGTTTGCCCCAAGACAATCGCTGTCATCGAGGCAAATAGAACCACAATCACCGCTGCCACCGGCCAGCTTGCCTCGGCCAAGGTCAAGCCGGACAGGAACAACAAAAGCACCCCGGCGATCCCCAACATCAGCGGCCCCAAAAGCATCCGAGGCCGGTCCACGAACATGAACGCCGCAACCCGGAACCCGGCCATCGCCAGCAGAAAATGCGCAATCGTCTCAAGCGTGCCGGTGCAGCGGATGATATTGCCCAAAGTCTCACCATCCGCCGTACAGGCATAAGGACTAAAGACCAGCATATAGATTTTCAGGATCAGCGTGATCGCCAATGCAAGACCAAGGATCATCTGAGCAACCATCATCACAACCCAAGCGGGCCGCTGGAACGCGCGGAAAAAGGCGATGTCATAACTCAGGTTCTGGTCGGGCATAGGCAACATCCAAAGACTTTAGAAAGCAACGGTCGCCCAGCCCACGCAATTTGGCAATCACATAGGCGTTTATGACGTACCTCAGGGTCTGAACTGGCGGCGTTGGCCAGTAGGTGCTGTCAGACTAGTGCGAACCAGTCTCTGCTAGGACCGTGCCACTGTACTTCACAATGCCCTCTGTAACTATCCAACACGCAATGATGGCGATCACTGAAAAGAACGATATCATCCTGTGAGCGAACGACTTGAGGCTAAAGGTGCTACGCTGAGGCCACTGACATTGTGTTTTGCGATCACCTCGGCCACGAAGCCTGATACTTTCAAGTCTTCGACAACCTCGGCAATCCAAGCCGCTGACGCATGCCGATCGCGTAGGGTTCCAACAGATTGCTGGACGGCGCTGAACTGCCCTTCAAGAATACGTGCGCCGGGAAGCCGGGCGACATCCGACAAAAGACGGGGTCTCAGCCCCGCCAAAGCGTCCAGCTTTTGTTCGACAAAGGTGTCAAAAGAATCGTCAATGGTTGTGCTGCGAACAAGTTCAGCATGTTGCAGATTGTTTTCAAGCCACAAACCATATGCTGCCCGCCCCTTGGTAGCTATCCGGTTGCCTGGGCGATCCACTTCATCGACGGCGTGGATTTGAGAGTCTGCGGGGACCAGATAAGTTGATGCAATCTCGCAATATGCAGCAGAAAACGCAATCGACTGTGCGCGTTGGCGTTCTGCTCCGATATTTCCGATGTCCCATTCGCCAGCCGTTGCGGCATCGCTTAGCAAACCCGGATCTGGATAAAGCACCAGCTCTAACGGTGTTCCTAAACGACGCGCGATTTCGGCCGCAATATCGGGTGAGACACCGGTGGGGTCGCCGTTGGTTGTTTGGCTATTCACCAGAAGAAAATTGCCAGTGTTTATTGCAGCGCGCAGGGTTCCAGTGGGTGCAAGTTCGGCCCTTACATCGGGATCGGCATTTTGTGGGTTCATTAATGACACCTTTCTGTGTCGAGAACGAGAAAGACGGCTCAAGACGATTGCAAAGACAAGCACCCGTCCCAATGACATTGCTTACATGTAACCATTCGCCAAGTCTTGATAGTTTCTGATTGGAGATTAACCTAGGTCAGATGATTGTTCCCAATTACAGTCCCGTTTTCCGAGCAAGGCTCTTGGCTCTCGCTGTTTTCGTAGGTGCCCTTTGGGCGATCCAAACCCTGAATTGGGCGACAGGTTATAGCCTGAACTTCAGGTTCGGTCTCATCCCGCGACAATTCTCTGGGCTCGACGGGATCGTCGGTATGCCGATCCTACATGGCAGTTTCTCGCATCTCATATCGAACACTGTGCCGCTTCTGTTATTGGGCGCGCTGCTTGCAGCGACAGCAACGCGCGCGTTACTGGCCGTAAACGGTATCATCGTCGTCTTGGGCGGAGCACTGGTTTGGCTCTTTGGTGGTTCAGGTATTCATATCGGTGCATCCGGTCTGGTTTTCGGATGGTTCGGTTTTCTGGTGATGCGCGGCCTTGTGGATCGGTCCCCTTTGACGCTTGGAGCAGCGCTTTTGGTGGTTCTGCTCTATGGGTCCATAATCTGGGGCGTGCTTCCTGGCCAGCCCGGCGTATCTTGGGAAGGCCACCTTTTCGGCGCGCTCGCCGGTGCTACAGCGGCGTTCGTCATTCGCACTGGTGTGGGTGCCTCTCAGGCAAGTTAAGTCGAGCCGAGATAAACTGATTGGAACTAGCGATCAAAGTGACGAACCCACGCGACGCTCTAATCAGTGGCTAGTCCGCGGCCCTTAAGCAATGCCTCAACTCCCGGCAAACGTCCCCGGAACGCAGTGTAAAGCTCTGCGGCATCGCGGCTGCCGCCGGTCGACAGGATATGCGCCTCAAGCGCCTGTGCACGCTCGACATCGAACGGGCCGCTTGCTTCTTCAAATGCCTGAAACGCATCGGCGTCCATCACCTCTGACCACATATAGCTATAGTAGCCACTGGAATAACCATCGCCTGCAAAGACATGTGCGAAATGCGGTGTTGCATGCCGCATGCCAATCGCAGGCGGCATACCCAACGTGCCTAAGATCTCATCCTGTTTTGCGATGGGATCACTCGGTGCCGGACCATCGTGAAACGCCAGATCCACCAGCGCAGAAGCAACATACTCCACCGTCTGGAACCCCATATCGAAGGTCGCCGCATTCAACACCTTGTTCAGCATATCCTGCGGCATTGCCGCCCTGGTTTGGGCATGAGTGGCGAATTCGGCCAGTACTTCGGGCACTTCCAGCCAGTGTTCATAAAGCTGGCTAGGCAGTTCAACAAAATCGCGTGCAACTGACGTGCCGGAAACGCTTTCATAGGTCACATTCGACAACATCTGGTGCAGCGCATGGCCAAATTCGTGAAACAGCGTGCGCGCGTCGTCATAAGACAAAAGTGCCGGATCTCCTTTGGCGAAATTGCAGACATTGATCACCACAGGCGTCTGTGGCTTGGGGAATTTGGCCTGCGCGCGCATGGCCGAACACCACGCGCCAGAGCGTTTTGAGCCACGCGCGAAATAATCGCCGATGAAGACCGCGACATGTGCGCCCGCGCGGGTGACTTCCCATGCCCGGCAATCCGCATGATACAGCGGCACATCAAGGGGTTTGAACTCCAATCCAAAGAGCCGGTTAGCGCAAGCAAAAGCCGCATCAATCATCCGGTCCAGTTGAAAATAGGGCTTCAATGCCGCCGCGTCCAAATCATGTTCCACCAAGCGCCGCTTCTCAGCATAAAAGCGCCAGTCCCAAGGTTCTAATGGCCCATTTACACCGTCCTGCTGCATCATCTTTGTCAGGACTTTGGCATCGGCCTCGGCTTGCATCCGGGCAGGGGTCCAGACAGCCATCAGCAGGTCGCGCACGGCTTGCGGCGTCTTGGCCATTTCGGTTTCAAGCTTGTATGCGGCAAAATTTTCATAGCCCAACAGATTGGCCCGTTCCTCGCGCAATGCCAAAATTTCGGCGGCAATAGCGCGGTTATCAGTCTCGCCGCCATTTGCCCCTCGAGCGGTCCATGCATTGAACGCCTGTTCCCGCAGATCGCGCCGGGTCGAAAACTGCAAGAACGGCACAATTAAAGAGCGCGACAGCGTTACCACCGGACCGCCAGCATCTTTCTCGACCCCTGCTGTCCGCGCCGCGTCGAGTGCAAAATCCGGCAGACCGTCAAGATCGCCCTCGCCCAGTGGCATGAACCATTCACGCTCGTCTGCCAGAAGGTTCTGCGTGAACTCGGTGCCCAGCACGGCCAGCCGCCCTTTGATTTCTTTCATTCGGGCTTCTTCCTGCCCAGCCAGCGCTGCGCCAGATCGCACAAAACCTCGGTGCGACAGCATCAACACTCGTGCCTGCTCGTCACTTAGATCCAACTCATTACGCTGATCCCAGACCTTAGCGACCCTGCTAAAGAGCGCTTTGTTGCCAGAAATCTCGGCAAAATGTGCGGCAAGTTTGGGTGAAAACTGGCGTTGCAGTTCCTCGCGCACCGGGTTGCTATCAGCCCCCGCCACCGTGAAAAACACACCCAGCACCTTGTCGAGTGCATCGCCCGCGGCTTCCAGTGCCTCTATGGTGTTCGTGAAATTCGGAAGCTCAGAATTGGACGCAATCGCATCGATCTCGGCGCGGTGTTCTGCCAACGCGTGTTCCATCGCTGGCGCAAATTCATCATCAGAAATCTTGTCAAATGGGGCAATCTGGAATGGCGTGTCCCACTCTTGCAGCAAAGCACTGGTCATGGCGTGTCTCCTTTGCCTCTCAAGCTAGGTTTGGCTGCGGCGAGGCACAACCCACGCTCACGTACTTGATCTATGTTCATGCAAGATTAAGCATTACACAGCAGCGCCCTGACCACATGCCGAGCAAGGCTAGACCGGCGACCTGTCCGCCTCATGGCAGTTTCTTCTGACAACACCCGGGGCAGGCCGCAATGCTTAGTCTTGCATACCCGGCCGACCCTGATGCTGATGTCTTTATTACTCGGCATCAGCCGGTTTGATCTTGTCCCAAGTCCGGTTTTCAAAATCAGACGCGTCATGGCGTTCGCGCAATTGCTGATCTTCGTCACCCCAAGACTTGTTCACCATCTTGCCACGGATCACAGCCGGACGGGCTGCGATGTCGTCAACCCAGCGATTGAGGTTCTTGTAGGATTTGACGTCTAAGAACTCTGCCGCGTCATAGACAAGGTTCTGCACAAGGGCGCCGTACCAAGGGTATGTCGCCATATCCGCGATGGAAAAATCGTCGCTGCCCAAATATTTGCTTTCGGCCAAACGGCGGTCAAGCACATCAAGTTGCCGCTTGGTCTCCATGGCGAAGCGATTAATCGGATATTCGAACTTTTCAGGCGCATAGGCGTAGAAATGGCCAAAACCACCACCCAGATAGGGGGCAGAGCCTTGCAGCCAGAACAGCCAGTTCATGGTCTCGGCGCGGGCTTTGGGATCGGCGGGCAGGAAAGATCCAAATTTTTCGGCCAAATACAACAAGATCGCACCGGATTCGAAGATACGCACACCGTTGGTTTCGTCGTAAAGAGCAGGGATCTTAGAGTTCGGATTCACCTCAACAAAGCCAGACGAGAACTGTTCGCCCTCTTGGATGTTGATTATCCACGCATCGTATTCAGCACCTGTGTGACCTGCAGCCAGCAGTTCTTCGAACATGATCGTGACTTTGACACCGTTCGGTGTGGCAAGTGAATACAGCTGGAACGGGTGCTTGCCGACTTGGCGGTCTTTGTCGTGCGTCGCACCGGCGACGGGGCGGTTGATATTGGCGAATTTACCGCCGTTCTCGGAATCCCACGACCAAATTTTAGGGGGTTCATATGTCATCTTATGTCCTTCTTGGAAAACTCCGGTTCCATTTTGTGGATATAAAGCGTGCCTGCGGCGCCAGTTTCCTCATTTAACGGCAGGTTTAGGCACTGCCCCACACTAACTTCGCATTTGTTCGAGCTGACTAAGCACGCTCTTGTAATTTTCGACGCCCTGCGCACCGGTCACCAAATGTTGGCGATCAAAGACAACCGCAGGGACGCCGCTAATGCCTTGCTGTGTCCAGAATTTCTCTTCCTGACGCACTTCCGTTGCAAATCTTTGATCAGCCAGAACAGCCGTTGCTTCATCGCGATCAAGGCCGATTTCGGACGCGATATCAGCCAGAACAATATCATCTGAAAGGTCGCGACAGTTCGTGAAGTGCGCGGCAAACAATGCTTGCTTCAGGTCGTGCTTACGGCCGGTTTCGTTTGCCCAATGCAATAACTGATGCGATTTGAAAGTGTTATGCATCCGAAATCCGTCTTCAAAGCTAAATTCGAACCCAAGTTCTTCGCCGCGTTCAGCCATATTGGCACGATTGGCGTCAGATTGTTCTGGTGTCGTTCCGTATTTCTCGACCAAATGCTCACGCATATCCTGCCCTTCAGCGGGCATGTTCGGATTAAGCTCAAACGGATGCCAGTGGATTTCATGATCGACATCGTTGACCTCCAAAGCAATTGCAAGCTGACGGTACCCGATGACGCACCACGGGCACATCACGTCAGAAATAATGTCAATTCGGAGCGGCGGATTTGGGGTAGCCATCGAGCCTCCTGAGGGGGTTGAATTTCCGTGCGGACATGTCAGCGATACAGCTATCCTTTTGGGTACGATTATTCGAGACAGCAAGGGGCCGTATTTGACGCTTTCGTGATCTGTGACGGTTGCAAGGGTGCTATCAGACGACTGCGAACCAGTCGCTGGCAGGACAGCGAGACTGACCCTTATGCAGCGCATAGACCGCGCCATTCGGTAAGTGCGGTGGCGCGTTTCAGCTTGAAAATGTCTCGACTTGAAAGCGATCTCACTTGGTTGAAGGGGTTGCAAACTGAGGCATGGGCGGACGCGAATTTCTGCAAACATCCATGTGCCTGAACCGGAGCATTTCCCGTTCTGTTCGTCGAAATGGGGGGTGAGAGTTCTTGATCCGATTGTTCAGCCAGCGGCCTGTTCTCTGTTTCTGAAGCACGTTAAAATGCCATCGTCACTTGCTTGACCTTATGCCTTGAATTCGGCGTTTCGTAATCTCGGCTGCGAATATCGGACCGAACCGGTTCCACCAGAACCGAACCCTCTCATGACTGATTTCGATCTCGCGCTCGTGCAGCAGATCCTCCACGTTTCGAGGTGAAAGTGGAAACCGCCCTGCCCGTCTCTAGCTGGTTTACTCTGACAATCCCGTCTCGACCGAGGTATAGACGCCCCGCAAATGCCGAGATTTATTGGTACAACGCGTGCCCCATCGATAGATTCTTTCCATGCCGCGGAAGCGACATCTGGCTTGGTCAGAGGGGCATTCGGATCCGCGCCATACATTCAGATGTCGCGAGAGCAGCGTTTGTCTTCCAGAAACGCCAAAAGCGCAATTTCGCCTTCCCGATACGGCGCTTTGGGCGCAAGATCGATATCAGCTCGGAAATCTTTCAGTGCCCGGTTTTTCCAAGTGCAGATTTCGATGGCACTTGGATGAATGTAACTGCTGCGCGCAATCGCGGGGTTATTGTGCAGCCGCTGAGACGCCGCTTTTGAAAGATCCGCAATCGTCGGCGCCTTTGCTTCGATAGCAGCCATAAACGCAGCATGGGTACCGTTCCAAGTGCGAAGAGATTTCGCTGTAAAATCTGTGTCGCTGAATGACGATAACACTTCGTTGATCTCTTCTGTTCGTACAATCCTCGCGTTGCCCTGTTCATCTGTCCACGAGATAAGTTCTGCTCCGGGGAGGTGCCGACTAGCCTCGAGTACATGCGCAAGACGACTGCCCCGTAGGCTTTTCTGGACATGTTCTCCGCCTTTTGCGCGATAGTCCAAAAAGATGGTCTCTCCTTCAAAATCGATGTGATCGTTGCGCAGGGTCGTGGCACCATGGCTATTATTTTCCCGCGTGTTGCGCGGATCGCCCGGCGGAAGCGATGCCCTGTCTATGAGAGCCATGACCGCAGCGATGGCGGTTGATCGATCTCCGACTTCGCCACCAAGATGGCGTTCGATCCATCGACGCATAGCGGGCAACGCTGCCCCGACATCAGCCAGATGATCAAACTTCTTTTCCTCACGAAGACGACGCCAATCCGGGTGGTACAAGTATTGCTTTCGACCCCTGTCGTCTCTTCCTGTTGCGCGCAGATGGCCCTCATCGAATGGGCACATCCAAACGTTTTTGTAGGCCGGGGGTACCGCCATAGAAGCAAGCCGTTTTCGCTCCTGTTGATCGTCAATCCGCGTGCCGTCAGCAGCAAGGTAAGAAAATCCTCTGCCCCGTCGAATCCGCGAAATGCCGGGTTCGGTGTCGGGGAAAAATATGATGGACTTATTTGCGCGTTCGATCATATCCGCGTTTCCTAGTTTAGGTGCCCTGCCTTCTGCCGGATTGCTTTCAAATCGGACAGCCATTTCAGGCCAAGTCTCTCGTCATTGCCCGCTGTCAGCACCTTGTCGAAGGTTTAATGGCTCCTTGAACGTCAGTGTGCGATATGGGAATGGGATCTCGATGCCAGCGGTGTCTAAGGCACGCTTCACAGAAGACACGACTTGATCACGCGACGTGCGCACTTCGACCGGTCTGGACCCTGTCCACCAAGTGACTTCAAAGTTGATAGACGACTCTGCAAATTCCTGAGCAAAAATTTGGATCGGTTTCTCATCCTGTACGACAGTGTCGCAGGAGCTTACAGCGTCGCAGATAACGTCGCGCGCTTCGTCCACATCAACGTCATAGGCAACCCCGCAAATGACCGTAACGCGTCTTAGGTCACGATCCGTTCGAACGACCACAGGGTTCTTGAACAAGATAGAATTCGGCACGATGACAAGCTGTCCATCCGTTTGGCGAATATGGCTTTCACGGATGGCAATGTGATCAACCTCACCTTCGATTCCTTGGCACTCAATAATATCACCGATGCGCATTTCGCGACGAAAAAGGATTATGATGCCAGCAAGAAAGTTCTCAAAAACATCCTTGAAGGCAAAACCAATCGCCACCGAACCGATACCAAGACCCGCCAAGATACTGGATGGTGTCAGGCCGGGGAACACGATGACCGCGGCGACCATCAATCCCAGAACCCAAACGAATATCGACATCAGAAGCGTGAAGAGTTCTTTCAGACTTTGACGAAGCTTCGTTTTTGCAAATACACGCCCGGCCACGTGTTTCACAATCTTATTCAGCCCGGCCGTAAGCAATATGACTACGATGGCGACGGCAATCTGAGGCAAAAGCTCAATCGATATTCTTGCTATCTCGCGCAGCTGCTCAAGCAAGATTCTTACTGGATCCAAAATATCTCTCCTTTGCCATCATCGTCTATATTCTGATCGTTTCACTCGTCCCACCGCTCATGTAAGTGCCCTGTAATCCTGCACCACGCTTGCAGATACCCCGGCATTTTCAATTATGACAACGTCGGCTTTGACGACCTCAGAGAGCGGTTTTGTTCCCGCTCGGCGCAAGATGACGCGCACAACCTGATTGGGATAACGGCTTACGATATCAGCGTAGATATGCGGATCATGCTGTCCGGTGTCTCCGATAAGGGTGAAGGGCAGCTGCGGGTTTGCCGCCAAAATCCGTTCGATAGCGTCCGTCTTGTGATCGCCGTGTGTTCCCGTGATGAATTGGGTTGGCGAAATCCCAAGATCACGCAAGAAGAACGGGCCAAGCGGCAGCTCAGTCCTTGCGAATATTGATTGAAGGTAGTCGTACAGGTTCCAAGGCGACGAACTGACATAGAAAAAACTGGCCCCCTCTCCCGCAAGGCTTTTCATCAACTCGATGGCATCTGGGAAAACTTCACGCTCGTGCACGTTCCCGGTCGCAGATGTCCAAAGGTTTTTGATGAGCGAAAACGCACCTGTTCGTAGAACTGTGTCGTCTATGTCCGAGATCACGCCAAACGCTGCGTTCTCAGACGAATAAACCGGTACCGCAAGCGGATGCTCCATGCCTTCGGCGGATACCTTGATTGATGACGGAACCTGTTCGCGACGGGGGACGGCCAGTACGAAGAACCCTTCTTCATCCGACCTTGTCGTCACATCGTACGCGGGCGCCGTGACAGTGACGTCTTGCAATTCGTCAGTGAAAAACAGCTGCAAAAAGTCTTTGAAGTTTTGCCACCTTGACTGGCGACCGTTCCCGCTGGTCATCCGCTCGCTGACAAGTACCCGTCCGCGCACCACGATGTGATCAGAAGCCGTGTAGCCCCCGTAGCAATCGATTACCGAAGAGCTGGGCAAGCTGACACGCTTCAAAGCGTCTATCACGCGTTCAACGGTGTGGAAAGTTCGCGCTAGAAAAAGTTTTACGGCCATTGTGGCGTCACACCTTCTGTTGGATGGCGAGGTTTGAGCCGGTGACTTTCAAAACCAATGAAAAATAAGCTTGCACTTTAACGTCCACCTTCGTTTGCGTTCAAAGAGTGAACTCGAGAACCACCGTTTTAGTTCCGTGCTGTTAAACGAGGCACTTCAGTGGAATGGCGCGCTTCTGAGCTTTTGGCATTGAACTCCACGACATCAACATCCACATACCATCCATACAGATGGAGTATAAATTTGCCCAACGTCAAGCAACTGCGTGACAAGCAGCCTGAGAACGAGAAGATCACGATCAACCTTGGCTTCGTCGATCTGGGCCGCATCGACCTGTTGGTGCAGGAAGGATTTTACTCGAATCGAAGCGACCTGATCCGAACGGCAATCCGAAACCAGCTTGAAAGCCATGGCGAGGTCGTCAGCAGATCGCTTGCGCGACACACCATGGAATTGGGGCTGCGAGACTATTCAGTTGCCGACTTGGAGGCGCTCCGGGATGCAGGCGAAATGCTCCACGTTAAGGTCGTGGGGCTGGCGCGGATTGAAGCAGACGTCACGCCCGACCTCGCTTTGCAAACCATCGGATCCATCACCGTGTTGGGCGGACTGCAGGCCAGCGCGGATGTCAAAAAGGCACTTGGCCACCGCATCAAATAGATCGCGAGAACCACAATGAGGAACGACAATGAAACTTCCAAAAGTCGGCGCAATGCGCTCGGCGACAAGCGGCGCTCGGCTTTCGGCTGCCAATTCACTTGTTCAGCGAACCCTAGCCCAACACGGACTTGCAGACCAAAGCAGCCCAGCAGAAAAGCCCGCAATGCCAGCGCTTGATAATATCCTAGCAAACTTCTCCCCTTCTCAAAGTTGGTCCGGCGCATCGCGGGCCGCAGTACCCAATGGTGCCACTTTCAAGGACAGCACGTTTACATGCGAGGCCGGTAGCCGCCGATTTTGCACCTACGTCCCAGCCAAGGCCGCCGCAGGCGCAGCGGGGGTACTCGTCATGCTGCACGGTTGTACCCAGACCCCCGAGGATTTTGCCGTCGGAACCGGTATGAACACGTTTGCTGACGCACACGGCTTTGTTGTGGTTTATCCAGCACAATCTCGCGTTGACAACGCGCAATCCTGTTGGAACTGGTTCAATCGCGGCGACCAGCGGCGCGGAAGCGGCGAGCCTGCTTTGCTGGCAGCACTGACGCGGCAGGTTTGTACAGAGCACGGAATTGGGCAGGAACGTACATTCGTGGCGGGACTTTCAGCCGGGGCGGCCATGGCGGTCATCTTGGGAGATACTTACCCAGACGTCTACGCAGCGGTGGGTGCACATTCAGGATTGCCGCTTGGGTCTGCAAAAGACGTATCATCCGCTTTTGCGGCCATGGCTGGAAATGGACTGGAAGCGCCAGATGTGGCAACGACCACAGACCCTGTGCGTACCATTGTTTTTCACGGGACAGCAGACAACACCGTGCATCAATTGAATGGCGACAGTATCGCGCGCCGAGCCCGTGACTCATATGCCTGCCAAAGTATTGAAACCACCATCTCTGGCAAGGCAGGGGGCCGGACGTATACTCGCGCGGTCTCTAGCGATCTGAACGGAACGGCCTTGGTCGAACACTTCATCATCCAAGGTCAAGGACATGCGTGGTCCGGAGGGCAACCCGCCGGGTCCTATACCGATCCAAAGGGCCCCGACGCCAGCGCCGAAATGATCCGATTTTTCTTCGAGATACCCAGTAAGACATCCTGAAAGAGGTGTCTGCAATTTACCCTATGATGTAAGCGTCCCCTATCTTGAATGCTTGGCTCTAGCAGTTTTAGGGTTCAACCTCGAGTAACTCATCACCCTCTGCCGCACCCAGAAAGTTTCCAACGGTCTTCAAACTATCGATATTGTCACACACCACCTTGAAAACCAGCAAGAATGGCACGGCGATTAGCGCACCCGCTATTCCCCAAAGCCACGCCCACAACACAACGGTCAAGAAAACGGCTACGATATTGAGCTTCATTCGCTTCCCAACAAGGTATGGCGTGATGAAGTTGGCCTCAAACGCAGTAATAAACTGATAGACGATCGGCACCACGATGGCTTCTGACAGCGTGTCGAAAAACACAATCGCCTGCACACCTACCAAAAAGGTGCCAACCAGCCCTCCCAAGATCGGAAGGTAGTTCAAAAGAAATGCTGCAATCCCCCAGACGTACGCCTGCTCTATCCCAAGAAGGTGAAGCGCGATGGCCATGGTGATCCCAAGGCACACATTTATAATCGTGATTGTGAGCAGATAAGAAGAAACCTGCCGTTCGATGTCATATATAGTCGCAAGGGCACGTTTTTTCTCGCCGAAGCTTTGAAACGCCTGCACAAGTTTAACATAGAACATGTTGCCTGACCCAAGAAGGAACAGCGCCAAGATCAGTGCGATACCAATGGACGTCGCCGTCCTGGCTGCCGCGGTGACCGCGGAATTCAGAATTCCCGGCTGCTCAATGATGACCTGCTGCGGACCGCCGGGTTCAGCGGAGGCCATTTCTTCCACCTGATCTGACGCATCTTGAACGGCTTCAATCGTGTCGCTTACGCCGCGCAGCTTACTTTGAAGCTCTTGTGCGATACTGGGAATGTCGTCTGACCATGTCCTGATCGTTTCGCCCGCAAAATAGACCACGCCTCCGATAACGCCAGTCAGTGCAATTGTAAGGAGAACAGCGCCTACACCCACTGGAATCCCGAGCCGCTGCAGTGCTCGGTTCAGGGGGCTCAAGGTGAGAGCAATCAAAACGCCTAAAACGATTGGTAGGATCAAATCTTTGGCGAAGTAAGCCAGCACGAAGACTGCAATCGTGATCAAGGTCGCGACGCTGCGGCGTAGAGCCTTGATATCTTGTTCCATTTCGTACGCTTTCATTCCTGTTGTTCGGCCACCGTCGCAATCAATCGGACACAAATCTCAAGCGGGCCGATGCTGCTGGACCGTCAAACGGCACCCAAGCAAAAACAGCTGAAGAAAACACGACGTTAGCAATTAAATTCTCGATTTCACAGCGGCACACCCCAAGTGGCCTTCCACTTCAAGTATTGACGCCGTCCTTGGCGAGTTGGCTGTTAAGGGTAGGGACTGGATCAGGACCCTTTCCGTCCGTCGCGAGGTGCGATCTGTTTACGCTGTCATCGTTCATCCGCGCGATCGTGTCCTTTCGGCTTTTCATTGCGAAAAAGATCACAGCAAAAAGCGTCGCAAAGGTTAGGATTGGCAGAAAAATATCGGTTGACATGACGCGGCCTCCAAAGATGTTTCGATGCATTCTTAACTTAGAACGCTGTAATTGGTTCCATAAACATTTTGGTCGTTTTAAATGGCTCCCGAGATATGATGTCGCGACTCAATGTTGATTACACCTAAGGTGCCGTCGTGACATTCCATTCTGACAATTCAGTCGCTGTCAGGATGTATATTTCACTAGCAGGCGTGGCCAAAGCGGGCCCCATGATCCGCAAATCGACGCCCATGTCGTCTAGGTGTTTCAAAACCTGAGCTTGGCCGCTTTGGATGTCTTGCGTTGCTAAAAATGCCGGAAGAATAGTTGATTCACCAAAACTGTGCTGATGAACGCCCAAACGACCTCCGCCTTGGACATTTCGCGCAACTCCACCAACAAAGATATAGGGGCAGGCTGAAAAGCAAATGCCGTCCTCACCGATTTGCGTCGCCACCCCTTGGTCGCGCATCAATCTGCCGATATCCAAGGCATCTGCAACACTGCCACCCGGGCTATCAAGTGTCACAGTGTCAGGCGCTAATCGCCTCAGTTCTGAAATAATGCGCACACCATCACCGGGTGCAATTGCGCCGCGCAACACAACCTCATCGGTGCCAATTGTTGTAATTGTAAGCCTGCTCGGCGTATCGGGATCATCATTCTGACCGGGCCGCGTAGGATACGAGGGCGTGTACCTTCGAGTCTGGTCACCGGGTTGCGTTGGCCGGCTTAAGTCAGGGGCGTCCGAAGACGTCTCGAAAAGTTTCGGCAGCATCGCTCCCGCATCAGCAAAGATAAGAAACAGCGCAATCGCAACTTGTCCGCCAAGCAACCATTTCATCATCCGTCGCTCTGTGTTCACGACGTTCTTTGTTTCGGCGTCTGCGGTCATTCGACAACACGCGGTGTAAGCGGTCTTTCATCCGGCTTTTTTTCGACAGCCGGGTTATCCACTTTCATCGATTGCAGCGCAAAGACAGCTGCCTGAAGCTCTGCCACTGTCATGGCACTTGTGGCGTCTGCAGGCTCGCGCCCCGCCCGGATGGCGGCTTGAGCAACAGCAACGATCAACACAAGCACTGCAGGTAGCAAATCTATCGCAATCGCTCCAGCCCAAGATGGCGCGAAATTGCGAGCATAGAGGATCACTGCGTCGGCCGTGGAGATCGGCGTATAGATAACTTCTGACGCAGGCTCTAACGCCAAGACATCCGATGCAGCAGCTTGCAGAGTATTCGCACGCTGTGCCAGAACTTCCAGCAAAGATGTGATGGTTGCTTGTTGCGCCGCCTGCCCGCCTTCATTGGTTGCATCTAACCTAGGCAATACCACAGATTGCGCCAAGTCACGCGCAGCACGATCCACCAGAGGTGCCACGGATAGCTGACGCAGGGTCGTGATGACGCCCGCAAGACGCACCGCCTCTTCGGAAAACAGGACCGAGCGGTCTTCGACAGCACCCGGAGCGACGGTAAGCGCACGCATCCGGCTGAGAATGGCGTTTCCTTCTGCAAATGCAGCTGCAATCGGGGCCTCTTGCGCAAGAATGACCTGCTCTAATGCTGCAAGCTCATCAGACTTTTGCGTAAGAACGCGGAAGACAGCTCCGCGTCCCGCCAAGCCGGAAAGGCCACCCCCTACTTCCTGATCAGACAGATCCTCAAACCCTTGGCGCGTGCGGCCAACGTCCAGTCCAAGCGCTTGCGCCTGCAAGGTGACTTCGTTCGCACGCTCTAGCGATTTCTGATAATCTTGAACGGTTTGCGCAAGGTGTTGTTCAACTGCGGCTGAACCCGCAAGTGCCGCTGCATTCAGCCACGACGACATCGCAACAATTGCACAAGACCCAATCACCATGGCCAAGACCAGCCAAAGCCTTGTGGCTGCAGTGCGCATCGCGGGAAGCAATCGTAATAGGTAAGACCAAAATACAAAAATGCCTGTGGACACTGCTGCCGAGTAAGCAACCGCTGCAAAAAGTGACAGTGCACCGCTATCGTCCAAAAGACCTCGGACGCCAAGATATGTATAGATACCTGACGCTACCGCCAAAATACCGAGTGCCGCTGACGTAAAACTATCAAGCCAAGTCAAATGGCTTTCAACATCACGGGCATGGCGCAGACCGATTGTATCTTCTCGCAAAATTTCTCTCCAACGCTACGCACAGGCTCGGTTTTCACACCGAACGAGGGTTAATGGTAGGGTTACACTGAATAAAGTCTAGTCTGTCGCATGTGGGCATCCCCCTAAAGTTGCAGGGTGGGAAAAGATTTTTAGCGCAGCACTCGATCGTGCGATTATTAAAAAAAACCTCATCGTCTCCAGACCATCTCTGGACTCTAACTCCATCAAACTTGATTAGAAGTTGATCACCGCCATTTGTCTTGTGTCATATCTTGCATCGTGTAGCCGATACCGCGAGTGCCATAACCTGACTGCTTGCGCCTGGCGAAAGGCATCCAGTCGACCTGAAAGGCTGTGTGATCGTTGACCATCACTGCCGTCACATCCAATTGCTGAACAGCCTGCATCGCCGCATCCATATTCTTCGAGAATACTGAGGCTTGAAACGCGAATGGCAGGGCGCTCGCCTGCTGGATTGCGGCATCCATCGAGTCGCAGTCATCGACATGCACAACAGGTCCAAAAATTTCTTGGCATGAGACTTTGCCTTGTGCGGGGGGCGAAGCAGAACAGTTGGAGCATGCGTGGTCTCGCTCAACGTCTTGCCAACAGTAACGACCGCAGCACCGGCCTCATAGAGAATATCCACGAAGGATTTGCACGACAGAGGAGTGTCATTCGCAGGTTTGATCAGAACCGGACAGCCCGTAGCAACGGCGCTGGCAACCTGATGCACGATGGCGTTCATCTTGCTATATATCGGCCCCATTACAGCGCCAAAAATGATGTGACGCATCACCGTCATGACCAGCTCGCGCTTTGATGCGGGCGAATCTTTATGCGTCAACCTTGAAATGATCGAATTTTCCGCAAGTGCGTTTGGGGTAGTTTTCGACCTTATGACCACAACACAGCTGTAAAGGCGGTTAGCTATGTCATAGTTTATAGACATTAGCGAAAATTGATGGCGCATTGCGCCGTTGGCAATATTAATGATCTATAAGGCTGCTGCCTTGATGTGGTGGACAAAAATCGAGTTCTGCAAATGACCTTTCGAACTGTTTTGAGAGACAGCACGCGTCCGGAGCATGATCAGCTGGATGACATGATCGGTGCTCTGAACATTTCCGATCGCGACGCTTTCGCATGCTTTGTCAATCTACACATCATCTGTTTCCAGACCATGTCGGAAGCGGCCGAAAAAGGGAGCTATTCACACGAGCTTTTGTGCCAGATGGTGCACAGTCTTGCGTTGGACCTTGATGAACTGGGAGCAAAGCAGTTGGCATATGTTGTCCCTTTGCCAAAAATTTCTGACCCGCTAGCGATTGATTACCTTGTGGCGGGATCACGCTTGGGAACCAAAGTTCTTAAGAAACGCTGGTCAAACTCGAATGATCTGATTGTCTGTCGCGCGAACAAGTATTTTAGTTTGGACAGCGACCCGTCATTTTGGCCGTCAACATGCCAAGCACTCGCCAATGTCGCCCCTGAAAGTGCGCGCGCGAAGGCCATTGTTCAAGACACAAAGTCCCTCTTCCAGCTTTTTCTGACTGTCTATAAGGGCGCGATGAACAATAATGCTATGGTCCCATGAGCGAGGAAGACATGCACCAGCAACCTAATCAGGACGTCGATTTGACGAACTGTGACCGTGAACCGATTCATCTGCTTGGTGGCGTTCAGCCATACGGTTGTCTGATAGCAACGTCTTCAGATTTCATGATCAATCATGTTTCCGAGAATGTGCAGGACATACTTGGCTTAGACCCGACTGAAGTGATTGGCGGACGCCTTCTGGACGTACTGCCCGAACAGACCATCCACGATTTGCGCACGAAACTTCAGTTGCTGAACATTGCAACCAACAGCTCGCGGTTGTTTGGATATGACGTGCTTGGCAATGGCACCCGTTTTGATGTCTCGATTCACGCGCAAAGCCAGAAATACATATTCGAGTTCGAACCAAAGCTGGACACACAGCACCGGGACGACATGAGTTTGGTGCAACCCCTTTTGGCGCGGGTGAAGCGTGCTGACGACGTCGGTGCCGCCTGTGATCAAGCTGCGATGGCAATCCAGGCGCTGTCTAACTTTGACAGGGTCATGGTTTATAAGTTTCATGATGATGGTTCAGGAGAGGTCATTGCAGAGCGAAAGCAGCAGGATCAGGAGCCTTTTCTGGGTCTACGATATCCGGGCAGCGACATTCCAAAACAAGCACGCGAACTTTACCTTCGCAGTGTGCTGCGGCTTATTTCGGATGTGGACGGTGATGTGTCCCCGATCACACCAAAGACCTCAATCGATGGTAAACCCCTCGATCTATCACTGGCTGTCACACGTGCGGTGTCGCCCATTCATTTGGAATACATGCGCAACATGGGCGTTGCAGCATCCCTGTCTGTGTCGATCATAAAAGACGGCGCGCTTTGGGGATTGTTTGCATGCCACCACAATACGCCTAAGTTGATCGACTTTGAACGACGCACAGCGATTGAGCTGTTCGCGCAGTTCTTTTCCTATGAGCTGGCACGCAAGATGGATATCGCTGCGCGCCAAGAAGACGAAAATTCACGGCGACTGCATGATAACCTGATGGTCAAGCTGTCGGGCGGCACGAACCTCGTCAACGGTTTTGAAGTCATTGCGGAAGAGCTTTCCAGCCTGATCCCGAATGATGGCATCGCCGTATTTTCCGACGGACAATATGCAGCACGTGGTGAAGCACCCAGCGAAACGGAGTTTCATAAACTCGCCCGCGTTCTTAACACCGCTCCCGCGGCTCAGGTTTTCTCGACCGACCGTCTGGTCAATATTTATCCCGCTGTCGAGACTTCCGACGCGGATATTGCTGGCCTAATCGCCGTTCCTATTTCACGGACCCCGCGTGACTATATCGTGTTCTTTCGTCGCGAGATCGCCAAATCTGTGCGATGGGCGGGCAATCCTGAAAAGCCTTTCGAAGTCGGACCGAATGGCAGCCGCCTTACACCGCGTAAAAGCTTTGAGGCTTGGAGCGAAGTCGTTCGGAATTCTTGTTCCAAATGGTCCATAGGTGAGCTTAACACTGCTGAAGCGCTGCGTGTTTCCTTGATCGAAGTCGTCTTGAAGCTGACGGATGAGGCGAATGAAGCGCGTCAAAAGTTCGCTGACAAACAAGAGCTGCTGATTGCCGAGCTTAATCACCGTGTACGAAATATTCTTAACCTTATTCAGGGGCTTGTCTCTCAAAGTCGCAGCGAAGCAACTGATCTGGCATCTTACACCAGCGTCCTTGATGGCCGTGTGCAGGCTCTTGCGCGCGCGCATGACCAGCTTACAACAACCGAGTGGTCGCCAAGTTCATTGCGTACTTTGATAAACGTCGAATTCAGTGCCTATATGGCCGGTCAGCACGAACGACTTGTGATTACGGGCGATGCGCCGATGCTTGCACCCGAGGCATTCTCGACCATCGCCTTGGTCGTACATGAATTGGTCACGAATTCCGCAAAGTACGGCGCGTTCACCGATCACAGTGGACATGTTGCTATTGACCTTAAGATCGGTCCTGATGGATCGCTGGCCATAAAATGGCGCGAAATCGGTGGACCCCCTGTTAAGGCGCCAACGCGTCAGGGATTTGGAACGACCATCATCGAAAAGACGATCCCCTATGAGTTGAAAGGCAAGGTCGAGACGCGCTACCTCCTAAGCGGATTTGAAGCAGATATCATGATTCCCTCGACATCTATCGCAGCAGAGCAAGAGACCGTGACGCAAGCTCCTGTAACCGTGCCGCAGCAACCAATATCCTCTACTGTCACGTTGGCCGGTGACGTTCTTGTTGTCGAAGACAACATGATCATTGCGATGGATGCGTCTGATATTTTGTCAGCAAATGGTGCTTCAAAAGTGCATATGGCCGGTTCAGTAGGGGTTGGCCTTTCGATTATCGATGCCAACGACATCAGTTTCGCGCTTCTTGACGTGAACCTTGGTGATCAAACATCTTTGCCTGTCGCCAACGAACTGGCCAAGCAAGGCATTCCATTCGTTCTCGCGACTGGATACGGCGACGCTGAATCTATAACCGCGCAGTTTCCATCCGCGCTCGTTATCAGTAAGCCGTTCACGTCAGAAGCACTACAATCAGCGATCCGAAAGACGCTTGAGTAACGAGCTTTAGGCTGGAGAAAGATGGCATGTTCTAGTCGCACGTCGCTTCTAGAGGACGAATTTCCCTGTAGCAGGGAACCAGCTTGTCGATTTGTCAGTTCACCTTTGCACAGGAGGAATTAACATGACGTTTTCGCTAAGCGATGGCTTTGACAGCCTTGAGGATTTTCTAGATGCCCGCGCGCCGAATGAGCCAGAATTTCATCAAGCTGTTAGCGAAGTCATTGATGACATAAAACCAATCATGGATGCGAATTCAGACTTCAAATCAGCCAATATTTTCGAGCGTCTGGTCGAACCGGAAAGAACCGTTTCGTTTCGCATAACATGGCTGAATGACAAAAATGAAATCGAGGTTAATCGTGGATACCGCGTTCAATTCAATGGCGCAATTGGTCCATATAAGGGCGGGCAACGATTTCATCCATCGGTGAACCCCTCTGTCTTAAAATTTCTCGGCTTCGAGCAAACCTTCAAGAACGCGCTGACAGGATTGCCAATGGGCGGCGCAAAGGGAGGGTCAGATTTCGACCCCTCGGGACGTTCGGACCAAGAAATCATGCGGTTTTGCAATGCGTACATGCAGCAGCTACATCACTACATCGGTCCAGACATCGACATTCCGGCGGGAGACATCAATGTCGGCGCCCGCGAAATCGGATATTTGTTTGGCGCTTACCGACGTATCACAAATCGTTTCCAGGGCGTTCTTACAGGCAAAGGCCTTTCCTTTGGTGGAAGCGAAATGCGGACCGAAGCTACCGGATTTGGCGTGATGTACTTCCTAGCCGAAATGATGAAAACGCATGATGATACCTTGGAGGGTAAGTCGGTTGTCATATCTGGCTCTGGCAACGTAGCGACCCACGCCGCTGAAAAGGCTATTGCGATGGGTGCCAAAGTTCTCACTTTGTCGGACAGCTCGGGATTTATTCATGATCCCGATGGATTGGATCAAGAAAAGATCGAATGGGTCCGCGCGCACAAGGCGAAGTCTGGTACGACCCTTGCAGCCTATTCGGAAAAATTTGGCGGGGACTGGACGAAGGGAAAAGGCCCTTGGGGTGTCCAAGCAGATATTGCAGCACCCTGCGCGACACAAAATGAATTGGATGAAGACAGTGCAAAGACGCTGCTCGACAACGGGGTGTTGGCAGTTATCGAAGGCGCCAATATGCCATCGACAGCAGCAGCCAAGTCACTTTTCAGGTCTGCCGATATCCTCTTCGCACCGGGCAAGGCTGCGAACGCCGGGGGTGTGGCTGTATCAGGATTGGAAATCAGCCAAAACCGGACCCGCCGACCAAGTGACGCGGAAGACGTAGATAAAGATTTGCAAGAGATTATGTCCAAAATTCACGCCGCCTGCGTCGAGGATGGGACGCGAGATGGCCGGATCGACTATGCGAAGGGCGCGAATATCGCAGGTTTCAGAAAGGTCGCCGATGCCATGCTTTCGCAGGGTGTAGGATGACCCTAAGCTAAAAAGCATATGTCATTCATGTAGCGACGAGGGAAACCTCGCGCACTGCACGTACAAGGTCGCCGCGAAATGCCTCGGTCGCTTCGGCACGCACGTTGTTATCGGGCAAGCGCAACAGATAGGCGGGGTGGACGGTGACTAGCACCCGCAGCCCGGCTGATGTCGTCTCTATGCTCCCCCGTCGGCTAAGCAGCTTCTCGCCTGAACCGGTCAAAGCCAAGGCCGCGGTAGATCCCATTGCGATGACCAGTTTTGGCTTAATTCGGTCCAATTCCTGACCAAGCCACCAGCGGCAATGCAAAACCTCCGATGAATTGGGTCGCTGGTGGATCCGCCGTTTGCCGCGTGGCGTAAACTTGAAATGTTTGACCGCGTTGGTCACATAGACACGGCTGCGGTCCAACCCGGCAGATTGTGCGATTACATCGAAAAGCTGCCCCGCCGGTCCAACAAAAGGTCGGCCGTGAAGGTCTTCTTGATCACCGGGTTGTTCGCCAACAACAAACAAGGCGGCGTCTTCCGGCCCCTCGCCCGGCACGGCTTGCGTCGCACTGGAATAAAGCGGGCAGCGCGTACAGGATTGAAGCTCTTGCAGCATTTCTTCAGGCAGACCTGTCCATGCCGAGTTGTGATCCGCCAAACCCGCCTGCACCTTTTGCATCCGCGCAGGCGGCAAAGTTGGGGCTGCTTCAGCCATTTTTCTTGCGCGTGCAGGTGCTTCCGCAATCATTTGAGGGATTGAAGCCGCTTCAGGCAGGTTCTTCCAATATTTGCGCGGCATTTCAGAAGTCATCGCCTGCACTTTGACACGCGCGGGATTGAAAATGTTTTGAAAGTAGGTGATCCAAAGTCCCTCGCTTGTATCGTCGGGAAGTGCCGGGCGTTCGGCCCCTTCCTCAAACCTCAAATAACCATCCACAAAAATCGCTGACACGTCCGGCGTCACGATACGCCAGTCCATGTCGGCAAAGCGGCGTTGGAAAAACGGCGCTGTCGGCTCGACAGTGAAATGCGTGGGCTCGAACCAAGCTGCGAATGACCGGCGGGCCGCGTTCGGCTCGCTGATTTCACGAAACCGAACAAACGCTTTCATTTTCTGCTGACAGCGATGCACGTTCTTTTCTAGCATCCGAAGCTTTGCAACTGTCGCGTCCCCCCGGTCGCTCATCAGATGAGGCTCATTCTTCAAACGCCAAAGCAATGCGTAAAGCCGAGCAAACCGATCAGCGTCACTGTGCCATACAACCGTTTCGGCCATCGATAAAAAGCTGCGCGGCACGCGGATGGGCTTGGTGGATACCGCCTCAGCCGAAGTATCAAACAAGCCGCGCGGGCTTTCCGCGCCGCCCCAAGTAATTTCTTCGGGCGGCACACCCTCGTTTAAAAAACGCCGCGCCTTTTCCCGGAACGCCCCCGCCGCACCGATCTTAGGGATTGTTACAAACTGCGTCAAAACAGGCTTAGCTGTAGCGGTGGCGGCGCAAACTTCGCGCGCAGATTTTCGGTGTCGAGCAATGCACCCGGTGTCCATCCACGCGCCGTCATAAAGGCTCGCGCCTTTTTCATCGAAGCGCCCATGCGCGTAAGGTCTTCGTACCGCAGGTTGCGATGGCGCCGCGTCGCAATAATCCGTTTGACCGTTTTGACCCCAAACCCCGGAACCCGCAGCAACAGCTCGCGACTGGCTGTGTTGACATCCAATGGGAACAGGCCCCGGTGCATCAACGCCCATGCCAGCTTAGGATCAATCTCAAGATCAAGGTTTCCGTCTGGCGTCGCACATGTGATTTCATCCAAGGAAAAGCCATAGAACCGCAGCAACCAGTCTGCCTGATACAACCGGTGTTCCCGCCGCAAAGGTGGGCTAATCAGCGGCAAATTAGCCGAACTGTCGGGGATCGGCGAGAACGCAGAATAGTAAACGCGCTTCAGCTTATAGCTTGAGTACAGCCGCGTGGATTGCCCCAACACGGCGGCATCGTTCGATCCATCCGCGCCAATGATCATCTGCGTTGACTGGCCCGCTGGTGCAAAGCGTGGGGGCCGCTTGCCGGTAAATGAGCGTTCCTTAGCACCTTCCTTACGGAGCCGGATATCCGCCATCGCTTTGCGGATCTGTGCCGGGTCTTTTTCGGGCGCGTATTGTTGCACCGAGGCATCCGTCGGCAGCTCGACATTGATCGACAGACGATCTGCCAGCAGACCGGCTTCGGCAATCAGCTCGGGCGAGGCATCCGGAATTGTCTTCAAATGAATGTAGCCTCGAAAGTTCTCCTCTTCTCGCAGCGTCCGCGCGATCCGCACCATGTCTTGCATCGTCACATCAGGTGACCGGATGATCCCAGAAGACAGGAACAACCCTTCAATGTAATTCCGCCGATAGAATTCGATCGTCAGCTTGACGACTTCTTCCACCGAGAAACGGGCTCTTTCGACGTTCGAGGACACACGGTTGATGCAATAGCTGCAATCGTAGATGCAGAAATTGGTCATCAAAATCTTCAGCAGACTGATGCAACGACCGTCCGGCGCATAAGCGTGACAGATGCCCGACCCTTCGTTCGAACCAAGACTTTTGCCATCCCGCGAATCCCGGCGGGTCGATCCCGAGGAAGCACAGGACGCATCATATTTCGCTGCATCGCTTAGAATCGCAAGCTTTTGAGTAAGGGATTGCTGGACCATTTGTTCACCTTATGTTCAAATTGCGCTCTCGGCAATAAACTAGATTAGGCTGACGTTAGGTCACGTGCCGCTTCATCACGCCATCGGCCCAACGACGGGGTGCATCGCCAAAACAATCATGGATGCTATCTACACCGATAGAACTGCCCAGCGTCATACGGCCGAATACAGATAAGCCCCTTACCGGTTGGCCTTTTGCGTCGATGGCCAGACCGTCCGGAAGAATACGAACACCAAGGTCTTCGTCCACAGCAGACACCAACCCGGCATCACGCAACGAGACCATCAGCGGGTCCAACATCGCTTCTAAAGTTGGCGATGGTAGGACCGCATCAACCATGACGGATACTTGGGTGGTATCGTCGTCATCTTTCAGTTGCCAACCATTGGACGTCAGCAGAACATCCGGATCATCAGCCATGCTAAGACACACTATGCCGCAATCCACGAGCGCCAAAAGCTCCTCGGCTGATCTAAGCGGCGGACCATAGGAGACGCGCTTCAATCCTTCGTCGAAACCAATGGTCGCATCCGCGATGTCTCTCGAAACCTCCGTTTCTCCGAAAACACGGCGAAGATCATCCTGCCATTTCCGCCAGATTTGCCCAATGGTGAATTCGATGCTGGGGGGTGCATCGCCGCGCGCAATTTCGGTATTGGATCGCAAAGCTTCGACTGGTGATTTCGTTTCCTGCACACCGGGGTCGTCCCACTCGGATGCAAGCCAAGTGGCGATGGCCTTTGCATCAACACCAACCCCAAATTCATTCATAATACGTACTGAAGGCGTAATCAGAGAATCGAACAGCGCGGCACGCGCAGCTTTAGTGTCACCAGACAGCGAGCGTCGGGCAACGTTCAGAAATCTGTCTGCTTCTGCGACCGTCGGATCAAATCTTGCGTCAAGCTGGGCATCTATGGGTTTCGGAAGCGGCGCCTGTCCGTCCAGCGAGAACGGCAGAATGCGCCCTGGCTCTCGACCTGACGGCTGGTATGTGCCGTTTTGGAACGATCCTCCCAAACCTAAGGTCAAGACCCGCAAAACATCAAACGTTGAAAGACCCAGACCCCGGACGCCAACACTGTGACCCGCCCAACTTTGTGCTGCATGGAGCAAATCTTTGTCAGGATAGGCCGAGATAAGTGTTGCGCTACGGGCTTCTGCGTGCGGCCGCCAGCGGCGAAGTTGAGGATCAGGCGCTGTCAGAGGCTGACCTTGGGTCAGCAAGACCTCGTCAAATGGACCGAATGATTGCTCGCCAGCTTCAAGCTGCCAACCGGAGTCGCTCTTGATCGCACGCGTGACGCCAAGGCGATAATGCTTGAAATCATCTTCAGACGCGCAAGCTGTAGAGCGCCGAAACCGGTCTGCAAAGTACTCACCCAAGCGCGCCCTTGTCGGAAATTCGTCAGGGTCACAGTCGCCCCCTACCCATTCGTCAAAATTTCCAATGCCAAGTTGCAGGCGCTGATCGGGCGTGATCTGTATTGCGCGGGTTGGAAGGTTTAGAATACAGTTTGATGTCTGATCAGGGCTATAATTCGGTCCCACCCCGGGCCATGCTTCGGGATCAAAAAGGTGCATCTCAAGCTGAGTCCCTTTCTTTATTGCGGCCACCCGCAACGCTTCGATCGCGCCAAGACCACGCGGACCTAAGCCAACGATGGCGATCCGTAGCTTGTTACTTTGATTTGACATCTTTGGCCTTTGGAAAATCGCTCGTTAATAGGCCAGCGTAAAAAAGTCGACTACACGGGTGTGGCTGACAGATTGTCCACCTGCCAGCCCACCTAACCACAACCGAAAATCAGTACAACAATCCGGTAATATTGCGAACAGCTGCACGACGATTGACGCGCTCATCCGTCAGAACCCGCACCTTCAAATCTGACTCACCATAACCTTGGGTAATCAAGTTCTGCGGCGGGACATCGAAATACTCTGTCAGGGCCAAGGCAACCGTTTCAGCTCGGCGATCTGACAAAGACAGATTGTAACTCGCACTGCCCACGGCGTCGGTATGGCCTTCGACCAGAAAGACTGCGCGCGGGTTATCGGAGATGATGTCGCGGATCGTAAAGCCAAGCTCACGCAGGGCATTGGCCTGATCGGGCAGGATTGCGGCCGAGCCGGTGGCAAACGTCAAAGCATCAAGCTCAATCTGTGGAGCTAGCGCCCGGACGCGTTTGTACTGGCGCACCTGTCGCAGCGAAAACGTTCGGTCAATATCCGACACTAAACCTCTCTGTAAGGCCAGCCGCAGCCCGTCCTGATCATCCAGCGCCACAACTTCTTGTTCTTCTGTGCTGGTTTCCACCTCGGGCAGCTGTGCAAAATCGATCGGATCGGCGGCGACGGTGTCATCAAACAGAACCACCTCGGTACCGTCTGCCGCGCGAACCAAAGTGCGTCGCAAAACTGTGCCATCCGACGCCCGCACTGTGATGATCTGACTGCGATCCTCATAGCTCACGACGGTGCGCGTGGACCCGTCATTGAACCGTTGCGTCTGCACTTCGGCACCGGGTCGGCGCAGCAATTCGTCGTCGTTCTTCAGAACGCGCAGTTCTCCGTCACGCTCTACCACGACACGATCGCCCGAATTTGAGACGACCTCGTCGCCGTTTTTCAGGATTGATCCAACGACGGCAGCGCCCACACCCAAGATCAAAGCCTTCTCAAAGTTCGAAAGACCCTCCTTGTCCGCATCATCGACAGCGGTAACTTCGCCTTGGCTGGTGCCCGAGGCGCTGGTCTCGAAGTCTTCCGAACTTGATCGCACGTCCTCCTCCGAAACGGTCTGAGTCTCCACTTCGGCCTCTGCCACGATTTCGTCGCCGCCACCCGCAGCCGCGGCAGGCGCGGGCTCATTTTGCTCTTCGCGGGCTTGCGCAATTTCTTGGCGCTCGGCATCGCTCAGCTGCTCTCCACCAGCTTCACCGGCTGTAATCTCTTGCGTTTCGGTAGTCTGCTCTTCAGCTGCGGCTATTTCGGATTCTGCCGATTGCAGGGGCACGTCAGCCGCGCTTGGCTCGGCGATTACCTCCTCAGACGTTTCATCTGTTGTTTCTGTCGCAACAGGTTCCACTTCGGCCACGTCCGAGGTTTCGCTTTCGGCCGCCTCGGCAATCTCGGCATTGGCGGATTCTGTCTCGGTTTGATCACCAGCGTCGACCGCTCCTTCAGCGGCCGCCTCGCCTTCGCCAGCCACAGCATCTTCGGTGATTTCTGGCGCTGCTTCCGCTTCAGCTACCTCATCGCTTTCAGCCTCGGTCTCGGCCACAGCGGCATCTTCAGAAGTTTCCGACGTGGGGGCAGCCTCAGCAGCCGGCTCACTTTCAACCGTTGGCTCTTCGGGTGCTTCTGCCGTTTCATTGGTAACCAGGGCCTCTTCGGCAGGGCCATTCAGCGCGGCAAGACGATCTGCAGGTGCTGCGGCAATCGCAGCAGCCATCCCTTCGCCGCCCTTTGCAATGGCCGCATCAATTGCATCAGTTCCACAGAAGGCAATATCACCAAGCGAAGGGTCTGCAGCGTCAACAGAAGCGTCCGCTGACAGAAAGGCCAGCAGGGACTGACTAAGCTCGCTTGCGTCCTGCACCTGCTCACCCGCTGGGCTTATACAAGGGAACACTCCGGCGCTATTTTGGGCCAACGTTTCTGTCGGTGTGGCCAAAGCCAGACACATGACAAACGCTGTGGATGATTTCAAATCACGCATATTTTTACGTCCTTCAATGTCAACAATGGGCGAGCACCTGTAGCAACAGGAGTTCGTAGCTGGGTTGGATCAGAAACAACAGCCGTGTCGGCTAAACTTTGCTGTTGCGGGCATGAAAAAGGGCGCGTCGGGCCTTTAAAGGGGCGTAGACCCGACGCGCTGCGGCACAGTTTCAGGAACCACGTGTTGCCAATGATGCGTTCAATCGTGGAACACATCGGGGGTTGGGATAATTTTGGCGTAAGTGCTTCCCCATCTCCTTCAGTGCAAGAGATGTAAACTGCCCAAGTTCGACCACGGCAAACAAACGGTTTGCGAAGGAAATCTGCACAGTCAGGGCAGAAAAGATAAATCCTCGTGATCATGATCCGTTAACGCGCCAGAGGAAGATCGGTTCCAAAAAAGTTTCCCTTCCATCGCAAAAGGCTGCCAGATTAAAGCGCGGATTTGATCAATCCGCTGCGCCCACGACTGACGCGACTCTTGATCGTCCCTCTAGGACAACCCTCGCGCCGAGCAACATCTTCAATGGTATGACCAAGTGCACCCACCTGAATAACGGCGTTGAATTGCGCCCGCGGCAACAACCTTAATCTCTGCGAAACCTCTTTGAGAAACAGCGCATCTTCTTGCGACGCCTTTGTCGAAAATCGCAGGCTGTTGATGATGCCATCTGTAAGCTCGCTCTCTCGCGCGCCCTTGCGCAATTTCGTCCGAAACAGGTTTTTTAGAATAGTAAAAAGCCATGCGCGCTGGTTCGTACCGCAATCAAACTTGTCGCGATACATCAGCGCACGCACCATTGTTTCCTGCACAAGATCATCTGCGACATCGCCATCACGCGCCATGCTGCAGGCAAAAGCTCTCAGACTGCGGTGGTGGTGCAGCAACCCCTGTTCGAATCCGTCTGGCTTGGGTCGCCTGTGCGCCAACGTCGCATCTTGCTCGATTGGAGTTGAACCATCCGGCATGGAAGAACTGCCCCCTCTGCCCTCGGGTCCCGCGATCAGCAATATGGCTGAAACGCGCCCGGATGCAGCCTTTGCAACATCTCATCCACGGGCGCTTACGTCCTTTAACTATGACACACACACGGACGGGCCCTGCAAAAGTTCTTTAAGTGATGGAACGAAGTGGCGCGCCGTGCGTTCTCTGATGTGACGCAAGTGCAATAGCCCTAGAGCGTACAGCCAAGATGAAAATGAGAAGACGCCTGACCATTACGAAGTTCGAACGTTAGATTGGAAAATGCATGGGTTATGAAGAAGGTCGCGAAACGGAAAATTCGACGGTGTTTGGGATCGCGGCGCTCTCCTTGCTTGAGGCGCTTATTTTGACGCTTCAGGCAAAAGGCTTGCTGACCACTGACGAGATCGACGAGGCCTTCGAAGCAGCAATCGACGCGCATCACAACCGGCACGAGGCACACTCAAATCTTGAAAATGCTCGGGCCGCAGCGATTCTAAGTAAGCTACGTGTAGAAGGCAATTCAGTGCGACTAGACCTTTGAAAGAAAACGTGGTGTCGTGCTCTGTGATTTACAAATTTTGACCATAAATGCGCATCGGAGATGCACGTGGAAGCACAGGAAGAAGCAGGATTAATTGCATTGGCCGAAATTCTTCTGAACAAGATTTCCGGATTTTTTGACGTCGATGATGCGGTAAAGGCAACATTTGCCGAGATCTGCGACGATCTGCAGGAATTTGAAGCCGGAACGGTCATTGTCCCACAAGGTGGTGACTACGGCGACGTGTATCTATTAGAGCGCGGCTGGGTCATGCGATCCCGGCACATGGAGAACGGCGCCCGCCAGATTGTGAACGTTGTCTTGCCAGGTGACTTTGTCGCGATGAATGCGCTGCTGTTTGCCAGATCCGATTTTGAATTATCCTGTAAAACGGATGTGTCGGCGTACCGCTTGCCAAGCGAAAAGCTTGGGAACGCCCTTACCCGCAATGCGATGCTTTCGGCGGCACTGTTTTGGGTCAATGCGCATGAGGAAAGCCTACTGGCCGAACGTATCGTATCCTTGGGACGAAGGTCCGCGCGGCAAAGGACGGCGCATGTACTTTGCGAACTAGTTGCGCGGTTGCAAATAACCGGGGTTCAAAGCATCGAGCAATTGATGCTCCCGATCTCGCAGGAAGAGTTTTCCGATATTCTTGGCATATCTATCGTTCATATGAATAAAACTTTACGCGCCTTCGAGCGGGACAACATCTTGTCTTTCCGAAATTCGATATTGGTTATTCAGAACAAGGGTCGCCTGGAATTGGAAGCAGGTTTTGACAAAGGGTACATTCAATTCACGCGGCGGAATGACAGAAATTCGTGGCGGCCAAATTATTTGGAAATTGGTTAACGCTGAATTTTTTAAATCCAAAGGTTTATTTCAAGAAGTAAGATAGTGACCAGATTTGGTCACCATCTTTTTTACTGCTTAAACTTCATAGCCAGCTTTACCTTCCAGCTTACCCTCGGCGCTGTCGACAAAGACACGGAATTCACCTGTCTCATCCAATCGCGTAACGGTCAGCTGTTGGACGTCGGTTTTTCTCCAATTTCCAGAACTCCACCGACGTCAATCACTACACGATGCGATTCATCGTCGTCCGACAGCAAAAGCTCGCTGAGCTCGCAACCATCACTCATGCCGTAAAGCCATAAATCGATGTCGTTACCCGTCGGTGGGAAAGGCAGGGCGTAGGAATTTATTCCGCCGTCCTATCTCTCAACAATTTCAGAAGGTCACTTCACCTTGCGCGCCCGCGTCGGGCTTGGCGCCTGTCAAATGTGCCTTTGCAATCTCGTAGAGAAACTTTGCTCCATTGTCGGTGACCGACACCGTAGCGTGCGCAGGCGTGAAGCACAGAAGGCACACATCCGGATCATGCTGACCGCCCTCGAACCACGCGTCGGCAACAAAGCTCCACACCTCGTCCAGCGCTTCTCGATCGGTGGAATGCGACAACGATCCAGCCACATCAGCGTAAAGTCCAGCACCCGCATCAGCCACAACAAGCCTTGCAGGCGCATCACCCGATGCCACGCCTTTCGCAAGGCTGGTGCCATTTGCTGTGATAAACCAGATCTGTCCCGGCAAATCGTCATCAAGCTGCGGAGACATCGCGACCAGCGCGTCGCTGTCTTTGAAACCCAACATACACGCGCGTACATCACCAAGTCGCTTCCAAAACTCGTCTTTCAAATCGACCATGAACCCTCCAATAATGATTCTTCGTCACACGACAACGGGCGTGCAAAGCCTTGGTTCCATCTTAAGTAAAGGCCCGGCGCAAAAACGCCTTCCTCGGCGAAATTTATTGCGCGATAGACACTTGATAGAGCGGAACGGTTGATATCGACATCTTCGCCGAACCGTCCTGCACTTCGCTGGCGTGCGCAATATAGATCAGCGTCTGGTTCGCTTCGTCAAAGATTCGGGTGACGTTCAGAGACTTCCAAACAATCGATCGTCGCTCGGAAAATATGCTCTCACCCTCGCCATCGCGATCAATATCTCCAATCACAATCGCACCCGTTTGCCGACACGCCACGGCTGAGTTTGACGGGTCTTCGAACCAATTGCCCTTTTGCAGACGGTCAATCAAGCCGCGCTCAAAGTACGCAACGTGGCAAGTCACCCCCTGTACCTCCGGGTCCGCGAATGCCTCGATCAGAATGTCATTTCCTAACCAGTCGACGTCAACGCTGCCAACCTCTTCGGCCACTGCCGGAAACGTTATCAAGGCGCCGATCAGCGTAAGGGTTCGTGCAATTCTCATAATTCGCTCCAAGACATCCACATGATCAACAAGCGATGTAAGGTTCGGTTCCCAAAACACAGGGCTGCAGTCCCGACAGTTGAGCGAGGCAAAGTTTGCAGGGAACCAAATACCATTCACCAAGTTTACGACATGCGCCCGGTTGGTGGATAAATCTTATCAGTCGGATACGTTACGAAAAAACTGAAAGAGAGAAAAATGAACCGTATTATTTATATTGTCGGCCTCGTTGTAGTCGTTCTTGCCGTGCTGTCCTTCTTTGGACTGCGATAATTCAACTTGACGTTTTGTGATCCGGTTAGTCGGTGTAAGGAAGGAGCTATGAGAGAGTTTTTTCCTACCGCCTGCCTGATCACCTCACCCGCGCTGACGCTCGGCAGCACGATGCCAGCTCAAGGTCCCCGCGATACTGTTGAAACTTTAAAGGTCAAAGCGGTCGGTGTTGCGACCAGGGCTGGTGCTGACATCTGCTCATGGATTGGTGACATCTATGCGCGACCTTGATCTTTCCCAGACACTTCAAAAGCTGCGCCTTCTAAGTCGCATCTTGTGGGTAAGAGTGGCATTGATCCTTGCGCTTTCTATCTTGGCAGCGCTGTCGGCAGAACTGTTAGACCCGTTAATCCCAACAGGTTCGAAGGACAGATTCACCGAAGAAGCTACTTTGCCAATTCTGAATGTCCTCGCCAACGGGATGTTGGCGGTCGCCACGTTTTCGCTTGGCGTAATGGTTTCGTCACATCGTACCATGGCACAGCAGACGACCCCGCGCATTCACCGATTGCTGATGGAAGACACATCCACGCAAAGCATCCTTGCAACCTTTATCGGGGCCTTTGCCTATGCGCTGTGTTCCATCATCTTGTTTCGCGCGGGCTACTACAGCGACAGTGCTTCGGTCATTGTCTTCGCAACAACGGTGCTTGTTGTAGCAACGATTATCGTGTCGCTCGTTCGATGGATTCATCAACTTTCGCGCATCGGCAGCATGGACTATGCGCTTTTGCGTGCCGAAGATACGGCCCGCGAAGCGCTTGAAGATGCAAATGCAAGACCCGCCCTTGGGGCGCGCATATTTGACGACAGCGTCACCATGCCCGACGACGCAACGGCAATAACAGCCACAAGCTCGGGGTACTTGCGACGGATAGACATGCAATCCGTGCAGGAGTTGGCAAAGAAAGAAGATGCGGTCGTCTTTATCGATGTCCTTCCCGGTGACAGGATACTAAGCGAGCAGCAAATGGGGAACTTTTCTGGCAAGATCAGCCCGGACGCGCTTGCCGCGTGCTTCGTGTTATCCCCAAACCGCTCCTACGAACAAGACTCGCGCTATGCCATTCAGGCGTTACGCGAAACCGCATCAAAGGCGCTATCGCCTGGCATCAACGACCCCGGAACGGCAGTCGAGGTGATCGCACGTCTTGAACGCCTGCTTTGGGACGGCTTGCAAACAAAGCGATCCGACGACGACCCACTTTTCGATAGGGTTTATGTGAAGCAGCTGGCTGACAACATTCTGATCGATCTGGCGTTCCGCGAAATTGCACGTGACGGTAACTCATTTGTCGAAGTGCTTCTGGCGATTTCAGATGCGATCGCCACGATGGAACAACGGTGCGACGAAAAAGTACGTGGAAAACTTGACGATCTACGCCGCGCTTTGGACCAGCATGCCGAGGTAGGCCTTAGCACCAAGGCCGAACGCGAAGCCTATCGAAGGGGTTCGGTGTCGGAGATCTAATTTCAGCCTAAAAATTCTGGAACCGTTTTGCGCCCGTCAGGTTAATGCAACGAAAGGAGTGTTTGAAAATGACAACCACAGCTAAAGACTCTGACCGCCTGAGCACGAAGGAACTGAAAAACTCTGCCGAGGCTCTTGCGCAGGATGCAAAAGTAAAGGTCGAAGAAAGCCTTGAAAGCGTGCAGGAAACGCTAGATCGCGCAAGCCTCCAAGCGCGGCAGGAAATTCGCAAAGTATCAGAGCAAACAACAAGCTTCGTTCGCGAAAATCCAGGTGTAGCCGTTGCCGGCGCCGTAGGCATCGGTGTCTTGATCGGTTTGGCCATGCGCCAGCGTTACTAAATACACTTCCATTCCCTCGCAAAAAAGCCGCCAGAAAAATCTGGCGGCTTTTTTCGTTTCTGCGCACTGCGAAAGATCAGAACTTAGCCATCACCTCGTCAAGCGCCTTCTCGGCCTCTTCTTTGGTCTTACCGTACTTCTGCTGCAGCAATCCTGAAAGCTGCTCGCGCTCGCCGCGCGCCTGCTCAATCTCATCGTCTGTAAGATCGCCGTAAGTCTCGCGCATCTTACCTTTGAATTCGCCCCATTTTCCTTCAATCTGGTCCCAATTCATCTTCTTTCCTTTTCTGATAGATTTTCACAACAAGACCGGCACAGCTGTCGAAGACTGTCGCCGCATGCACCCTATCAACAATTTTGTCGGTAAGCGGTTCCCTCAGGGGGCATCACTTTCGGCGAGGCTCTCACCAAGCGTGTCGGCTTTAATTGCTCCGCGTTCGCCCATAGGACGGTTGGGACCAACAGTGGTGTCGTGCTCGGTTTGTGCTTCTATCTCAGCGTCAAACTGTGCGCCAAGCAGGACGACAAACGCGGAGATCCACAGCCATGTCAGCATGATAACAACACCGCCCAAGGCACCGAATGTTTCATTGTACTTTCCGAAAGACTGGACATAAAAGCTGAAGCCCACGCTTGTCAGAACCCAAAGCAAACACGCACAAACAGCACCAATAGAAAGCCACCGCCACTTCGCATCGCGGCGGCTTGGCGCAAATCTGTAAAGGAATGCGATCCCGAAGACACCCAGCACAAACATCAGCGGCCAGCGTATCAACAGCGCCACGTTGCTCCAAAAGGCGGACTCTCCAAAAATCGCCAAAGCGGCAGGAATTGCCGCAACAAGAACCACAGAAAGCGCCAAACCGGTGATCATCGCCACAGTAAGCGCGATCGTCACGAGCTTCAGTTTGATAAATCCACGCTCTTCCTTTTCTTCGTAGATCACGTTCATGCCTTCTACGAAACTTCCCACCCCTTTGGATGCAGACCAGAAGGCAATTGCCAGACCAAACAGTGCTGCGATGCCCAAAGTATCTTCGCTGGCGGCTCCAACCTCAGTGATTTGCGCTGCAATCATCTCGCTTGCAGCGTCGGGCAAAGCCGCCAAAAGCCAGTCGGAACTGTCCAGCAGTATGCTTGTGTCGAAAGCGATGCCGATGAAGGCAACTGCTGCTGTGATGGATGGGAACAAAGCAAGCAGCCCGTAAAAGGCTATGCCTGCCGAGATGAGCCCAACACGATTTGCACTGATCTTCCTAAAGACCCGCCAACCTATGTCGACCCATCCCAAAAAGGGAATCGTCCAGGGCGCCTTCGCATTCCGTCCACGGGCCATCGAGTTTCTCCCCACGCATGACCAGACATCAACCGCCAATGTTCTTATCGGTTCCAGAAGAGATTTTGCAGATTGCGGGAACCGGACGCCGCCTGCCCTGTTGTTTGAGCAATGATTGCTTCCACGAGGAGAATATCAAATGACTGAATTTGCTGATCTGAAGCAGGACGCAAAAGCACATGCCGCCGAAGTTGCGGCCAAAGCCAAAGCGACGGTCCAAAATGAGGCCTCAGCGCGGGCGGATCACGTTCGGCACTCCGCTGCCGAAGGCGTTGAGAAAGTTGCAGACGCAGCCGCCGCAGCGGGTGCGCAGTTTGATCCCAACACTTTACATGCAGAAGCAGCGCGACATGTAGCGGACCGTATCGAAGGTGTTGCCAGCCACATTCGGGGCGCAGACATCGATACGATAGTCCGTGAAACCAGTGACTATGCCCGTCGAAACCCGCTCCTGTTCATCGGTGTCGCGGCGGCGATTGGCTTTGCTGCTACGCGGTTCCTGAAGGCTCAATCACCTGAAAAATCTTTCGCTGGCTCGCCGTCTCACGACGATCCGTGGTCGGCACCAGCGGACCCACGCGGCACCGACTTCAAAACCGACGGTTCAGTGTTTGCGGAATTGAACGGTGAGCGCCATGCATAACGACGATACACGCCATGTCCCCGGCCAGATGACGCAAGCCTTCAGGCATTTTGCGAATCTTTTGCAGGGGGAAATGAAACTTGCTCGCGCCGAGATGTCGCAAAACCTGTCTCAAGCCGGGCTTGGTTTGGCGTTCTTTGGCATCGCCGCGATTCTCGCACTGGTCGCTCTCAACGTGCTTGCAGGTGCCGTCGTGGCCTTTATCGCCGCGAATGGTGTTTCCGCTGGCTGGGCCGCCGTCATAGTGGGCGGAACGCTCTTGCTGATTGCTGCCGTCCTGTCACTGCGCGGGAAAGCCCGTCTAAGCGCCGAGGCCCTGAAGCCAACGCGAACCATGGCTGCCATGGAACGCGATATTGAAAACATAAAGGAGGCGACCAGTGTCTAACCTCAATGAACTCGAAGAACTCGAAGAACAGATCAGATATGAACGCGCGCAGCTTTCCCGCACGCTCGACAATCTGACCAATTCACTAGCGCCCGGCCAGATCGCGTCAAAACTGACATCGTCAGTCGATGGTTATGGCGGCGAGATTGGCCGTCAAGCGATGCAGACAGCTCAGAAAAACCCGGCCGCCTTCGCTTTGGTCGCAGCAGGTCTGGGCTTACTATTCACGGGCGGCGGGTCGAAGCCTTCGAGGCCAAACCGTGCAATGCAAGCGAATGATCCGCTCAAAGCAATGCAGGGCTTCGACAAACGCGTAGAGAATGCGGATGCGGCGATGAAAGCCCAAATGGCGACAGCAACTGCTGCCCCCAAGGCATCCAAGCTGCGTGAGAAGCTTGAATCTGGCTTGGATGCCCTGCCGCCTCAGGCGCGCCATCGCGTCATGAAGGCGCGACACGCCGCCGTTGTGGCTCAAGAGAAGGTTGAAGCGCAAGCCGCTGAAATCGCAAGAAAAGGCCGCAGCTTTCACAATGATCAACCGATTGCGGTTGGTGCCATTGCCCTTGGCGTCGGCGCATTGATCGGTGCCTTACTGCCGTCGACACGCCGCGAAAACGAACTTCTTGGGGAGCGCCGAGATACGTTGATGGCAAGCGCACAGTTTGCGCTTCAAACCGAGATGGATCAGTTGAAACGCTCGGCGCAAGACGGTGTGGAAAGCATTGCGCAAGGCATGCGGTCCCAAAGAACTAGCAATCGGAACGCCATAAGGTGAGCCAGCACTGGCGAATGTGATCACTGAAAATGCGCAGCGATGCTTGATGATGATCCGAACGATCATTGCCTTCGTCGCTGCGCTTTACGTTGCGAAACCCATTTTGGCCCCCGCAGTTTTTGCGGTGGTCTTGGGCATAGTGTTAT
>JAOHEK010000040.1 GCA_028097405.1 Paracoccaceae bacterium
TGCGCGTCCTTCGAGTTTTCGGCAAACTCCAACACATTGGACCCGGGCGTTCTGTCGGTATGGGTGAAAGTCTCGCCCATCTCTTTCGTGAAGTTCGACAGGATCGAATCCTCGCCCGTGTCAGGCAACCCCGCTAACACCAGATTGATATCAGGGTTCGCCATGGCTTTGCGAATTTGCTCGGCAGTTTCCAGTGGGCCTGTGCCATCTGGTAGTGGAACATTTGTGCGCACAACCGACATGTTCAGCGGGAAATAGGCGGGTGTCATGTCCGATATTTCCTTGCGGCGGGCATTGATCGCATATGCACCACCAATGACGTCATAACATCCATCCGCGTCGCGCCCATCAGCCGAACAGTCGACATCGGCACCTGTAGCAAGCCAGCGATACATGTTATTGTTGCCGGTTTCTTCAGTGAACTCGACCCAATCCAGCGCGATATTCGTTCCATAGTGTGCGCTCATCTTATCTTGGACGATGGCCCAATAATCTACCGACAGCCCGACGGGTTCTGCCGGATCAGGACCGGGGACCGACCACGGCGCACCAACGGCAATCCAACCCAACCGCAGCGTTTCGTTGTCGATCACATGCTTTAAAAGGGTGCCGTCTTTTACATCAGGAAAGGCATAATCCCTCGAGTTGACCAAGGTTTTGTCGTTCAGGTCAGGCAGGTCCAGCCCGTATTTTGCCAAGACATCGACATAGCGCGGGTCTTCTATCGCTTCACCCATTCCGGCGACTATTGCGGCCTTAAGGTCTTCTTGTCCAAGCACAGGTGAAGATATGGCCAGCACGATCGCTGCGGCGGTAAGTGTTTTGGTGATCATCAGGTTTTCCTCCCAGTTAAGTTTGGGCGCCGGAGAATTGCGGCTAACGTCCGGTGTCCCGGATCGCTAAGGAATTATGCAATGGGTGAGTGATCAGGTCTCACAATAAGAAAGCATGGCTGCCATCACTTAATCGAGCGCATCAAAACGACAAAAGGGCCGCGCTGTTTCCAGCACGGCCCAATTTGAAAAGAAACAAGTTTGCTGATCAGGCAGCGTAGGTCCCCCGTGCCGGATAGTTGTTTTCAAGCGCGTATGCGACTTTCGACAGCAGCATTTTCAGATCGGGCCGCGCCCATGGCATATTCGAGATATCTGCCAGATACAGTTTGCCGTCCGGGCGGATCCAGAACAGACCGGGTTCGGTGAAAAAGTCGGCCTCGACGTCTTTGAAGGCTTTCGAAATCCAAAGACCCCAATCTTTAGCTTGGTCCATGGTCAATGAATGTGCCACGCGCAAATCGCCAAGCTCCCATTCGTTGACGGACTGCTGTGCAAGCGCTTCGTCGTTCATCGACACGGCAACGACGGAAAAGCCTGCGGTCTCATAGTCTTTCAAGGCCTCGACCAGCCCACCAAGGTAGTTCTTGCAGACCGGGCAATGATGGCCGCGATAAAAGACAACCATCGTGAAATTTTCTGGGCTTTCGGCAGCCAAATCAAAGGTGCCACCACCGACCAGAGGAAGTTTAAGGTCAGGGGCCTGTGTATCGGGTGTCAGTTTGTGGCTCATGTGTGCGTCCTTTTGAGTCTCGTTTCAGGTATCGGTTTAACGGGTAGCATGACACGTAAGAAATCACATTCCCTAATGGCCTGTATCAGCATCGCTATCTGCCTCGCGCGCATAAACATTTGCGGCCACTGCGAAATACATGTCCAGCGCGTCGTCGATGACTTGGCCCATGTCATTGGTGACTGGCAGGTTTAAAACATGTCTCCGCCAGCCGTAATGCAGTAATCCACCGTGAATTTGCCAAGCGGGTTCCAGCTCGGCAGGCGAAACATAGGCGTCGTCGGGCTGCCCAAGTTCGATGCGATGTTCGCGAACAAGTTGCTTCAGGATCAGCTCTTCAACCAGATGGTTGTACCATTCATTGATATGAGCATCGCGAAGCCCCGCAAAATAGGAAATCCGAAGCCAACGCGGCGTGAAATTGGCTTGTGTGTAAGCGCGGTAAAACGCGTCGAAACGGCTCCGCACGGATTGGCTGCGATCTTGTAATATGGCTTCCCAATCGGCATTCCAGCTTTCCAGATAGACCGAGCGATAGACCGCCTCGATCAAGCTATCTTTGTCGGGAAAGTACCGGTAAAGTAGCGGCTGCGTAACTCCGACACGTTTGGCAATTTCGCGGGTGCCTCCGCCAAATCCGATCTCGGCAAAATGATCGGCGGCAGCTTCGATGATGTCACTTACCCGTTGCTCGGACGATTTGCGCTGACGCTTTGGGCGTGCATTCTGGGTCGGAAGGCTGTCGATTTTAGGCATGCTGGGTCCAGAGCTAAAATGCGGCTTTTCTAGCTATACCAGAGGGCCGGATCGGTTACAGTCGAAAAGTAATCATGTGATAAATAATCCGAGGGGAACCACATCGTGATGACACTTTGGGGGCGAATGACGTCAGTCAACGTGCAGAAAGTAGCATGGGTCTTGGCGGAAACCAGCCTTGCCGCCAAGCAGATTGACGCAGGCGGAGCTTTCGGCGGATTGAACGATGCAACCTACCGCGCGATGAACCCAAACGGACGGGTGCCAACGCTAAAGGAGGGTGATTTCGTGCTTTGGGAATCCAATGCGATCTGCCGGTACCTAGTAAATGCTTATGGCGGGCCATTGGCCACCAAAACCATTGCACAGACCGCAGAGGCAGACATGTGGATGGAGTGGTTTCAGAACGGTGCTTATGCGCCCTTCATCCAGATGTTCTATCAAACCATTCGGTTACCGACAGCAAAGCGCGATCCGCAAAAACTGGCCACAGCGCTAGATCAGTTAAACGCGCAGTATTCCATTGCCGAAGCCGCACTTGCCGGCAAATCTTACATACTTGGTGATCAGCTTTCCCTTGCAGACATCCCGCTGGGGGCCAGCCTTTTCCGATACTTCGACGTGGACATCGACCGGCCAGGCTTTCCCGCGCTTGCCGCCTATTACGAACGCCTGAAGGCGCGACCCGCGTATCGGGACTGCGTCATGATCGATTATGAAAGCCTGCGCGCAAAGGATTGATTACGCGGGCGTCATCCCTAGAAAGTCCATGATCGCCAACGAAAAGGCCTCAGGGGCGTTCACATTGATGATGTGCCCGGCGCTCGGAACAATAACGAACTGTCCGTTTTTCGCGGCCTCAGACATGGCTTCCATAACTGGCGGCGGAGCGCCTTTGTCTTCGGAACCCGCGACGAACAATGTCGGCACCGTTAGATTTGGAAGATGTCGAAGGTAATCAAGGCCTTTCAGCGCAGCCGCACAACCGCAATACCCATCGGGCGTCGTTTTGTGGAACTCGGTTTTCATTGCCTCAACCGTGTCTGGGTCTGCCTCACGAAACGCTGGGGTCAACCAATTACCAAGCGAGCCGTCCCAAAGCCCGGCAATACCCTTTTCCGCGATCACCGCCATGCGATCATCCCAGCTTTGGCGAAATGGTTTCGGCGCGTCGGCGCGGGCAGCCGTGCAGACAATGCGGTCGATGCGATCCGGCGCGTGCAGCCCCAGACCAAGCGCCGTCATACTTCCCAAGGAACATCCCATAACGCTTGCCGTTTTGACGTCGTGGCGATCCAATGTGCCCAATGCATCCATCACCAGATCATCGAAACTGTAATCGCCGTCTGGTGTCGCACTTTGACCATGACCGCGCGTGTCCATCCGGATCACTTTGAAATGACGTTCAAGGATTGCCATCTGCGGGTTCCACATATGGGTTGTCGTGCCCAGTGAATTGAGCAGCAACAGGGCGGGCAGGCCGTTCTTTCCGCTGACTTCAGAATGGGGGATGTAAGCGGTCATGTGCGTTCCAGTTCTTTCTCGTTGAAGTGTATGGCAGGGGCGAGGGCGGGTAAAACCTGTCTGACCAATCGCTCGCGTTGGCAAATTCCTTCGCGCGCCTCAAGACCGGGGTCAAGACATTGTAGAACGCCAAATGGTCCGACACGGGCGCGCAACTCCATAAGCTTCGCGGCGACGTCCGTCGCAGGCCCAGCGATGACAAGCGATGCAGGATCAGTTCCAGTCGTAATCCCATGATTCAAGTACAAGGCCGCAACTCCGGCGCAATATGCGGCGACCTCGTTACGATCATCGCTGACGAAAACACAGCGCGCCACGTGCCAAGTAGAGGGGCGTGCGCGCCGCAGGGCATGGGTCGCTCCGGCGACGATCTCGGGCCAATGCCGCGATATGTCAGCGCGCGTTTGCCATGCGGGTGACAGACAGTGAAACCCATGGGCCGAGGCGCGGCGCATGTCCGGGGCTTGGCCGATTTGCGGTATCGACAGCACTTCGGGGCGGGGCGCGTGCATGGGAAAATCCGTCGTCACCAACGGAGAAGGCGTTGCGGTCGTCAGAGTCTCAATCGTCTGGCTAACAATGAATGATTTTGGCGATGTGTCAGCCTCCACCGCCAACACCAATCGCCCATCCAGTCGGTCCAGCGCGTGTCGCAAGCAGCGTTCCAGCTTGCGCGGCGACCGGCGCGGATCGACACCAATGCTGACGCCAATGCGGGTGTGGCTGGTTTTCGGCAATTGACTTACATCGTCCAGATCAAGGTCGGGCAAATGGATTTGGCGCATCCCCAAGGCGTCCGCCTGTACGATCGCATCGCGATTTTCGGGGCCGCTTAGGCGTCGTGCGTTCCCAGCCCGCATCCATCCCAGTTTCATTGGTGCCCTCCCAAGCGAAGCGGCACCAAAAAAAAGCGCCGCTCCCAGATCGTAGGAGCAGCGCTGCTGTCAGGAAAAGTCAGATTACTTGCGGATCGCCATCAACTTTCTTGTTGGCGATCCACAGGGCTTTATTGCAGCTTATATTCAACCGGCCAGTCGTGCCCGACCTCTTTCGCCGCGTCGATATAAGCCTGCATCACAGCCAAGGCTGGCAGACCCCGGCCTTCGGCTTCGGCAGTCTGAAGCTTGGGGAACTCAGAAAGGCTTTCGGCCCATTCGATCCGCACCGCTTCAGGCAGGGTTTTGATGATCGCACCGTTCTCGGCCAGCTTCGCAAGACCCGAGGCTTGGACCTTGTCCATTGCGGCCCCGTTGCCCTCTTCCCACTCGGCGCCGACCTCAAGAATGATGGCCTGAACATCTGCCGGCAGGCTGGCAAGCTTGGCTTCGTTCATCGTCATCATAATGACCGGCATCGCACCAAATCCGATTAGCGTGTAGTAAGGTGCAGGCTCGTAGAACTTAAAGCCGTTGTAGGCGGACGGCACCATCAACCAGCCATTATAGACACCGGTTTTCAGCGCCAGATAACCTTCTGGTAAGGTGGATTGCACCGGGATCGCCTGAATGTAATCGAGCCATGGCAGGTTCGGCCCGGCGCCGCCAACTTTGACACCCTTCAGATCTTCGACAGTGTTCCATTCATCCTTGGTGCCAAGGTGATAATTGTCCCAAACACCCAGTCCCAAGAAACGTTGGCCATACTCGTCTGTCATGACCTCTTTCAACCACGGATTGGTGTCGTAAACCGAGCGCGCGGCGGCAATGGCGTCGGATGATTTTTGAGGTCCGAAGGCCAGATAATAAGGGAAGTTGTGCAGAAACATCTTTGAGGGCTCAAAGCAGATACAAAATGCTCCGATGTCCAGAATGCCTTGCTGAACGGATTCCAGCGTATCGGCCACACCAGCGATTGCACCACCGTATGCTTCGATGAAGACCACCTCGTGATCGGTGTTTTCGGCGACGCGTTTGCTGACTTCGGCGGCAAAGAACTCTGACATCGAATTGACGTAAGGCGTTGGCCCTTGGGGGTGACCCGAGCCGATGCGCAGTGTGAAACTGTCGGCAAAGGCGGGCGATGTGGCTGCCAGCATTCCGGCAACGGCAGGCCACGCGAGGTGGCGGAACAGGTGTTTCATTAATCCTCCCTTGGGGTGCGTACCCCGAAATCTGATAGCGGCGTCCCTTATATGGCACGAGGCTCACCTAGGTGATCGTTCCATTCTTTCATTATCTTATCAAGTGATAAATAAGTAATTGCGCGCTGCGTCTTCACCCTCTACCACTTAAAGCTGGCGGCTCGGACCAAGGAGAGCGAAATGACATTCCAACGCATGATCAGCCTTGCCCGCGCCATTCATATCCTGTCATCGACGTGGGTTTTCATTCTGGCTGTGTTGATTTTGGTCGATGTGTTCGGGCGTGTTTTGTTCCTGTCGCCCTTGCCCGGAACCAAAGAGATTCTGCAAAACTCGGTGATCCTTGTCACCTTCCTTCAACTGCCATTGGCGGTCTATTCCGGGTCGATGCTTCGCACGACACTTTTGACCGATGCGATGCCACCGTTCATTCAAAAGCTGTTACGAACACTCTGTTACTTGCTGGGCTTTGCCTTATTCGCCGCCATCGGATGGGCCACCATACCCGAGGCATTCGATGCTTTGCGCATCAGTGAATACGAAGGCGAAGGTTCGCTGCGTATCTATACGTGGCCCATTCGTTTCTTGATCGCTGGAACCGCGATTTTCGCTGCTTTCGCCTACATCTCCATGATTATGGCTGATTGGCATGGGGCCCTTGGGCCAGATGATGCGCTGACCTAAACTGAATGAGACACCACAGATGACCGTCACAATCTTCCTCTTTCTCGGCATCATGATGACGCTCGTGTTTTTGGGCGTGCACGTGGCAATTGCCTTGGGCGTGGCCAGCGTTTTGGGTGTCTATTGGATGCTGGGAAGTGTCGACATCGCCTTTTCGGTTCTGTCTGGCACGTCCTACGAGGCGCTGAGGAGAGACATCTTCATTGTCATCCCGCTGTTCGTTCTGATGGGAGAGTTCATTTCCAGATCCGGGGCGGCGAAAGACATCTTCACCGTGTGTAACCGCGCTTTCCTGCGGGTGCCGGGCTGCTTGGCCGTGGCAACCGTGTCTGGCAATTCGATCTTTGCGGCGATTACGGGTGTGTCCATCGCTTCGGCCGCTACGTTCTCGCGGCTGGCCTATCCCGAGATGGTCGCGCTTGGGTATAACCGAAGCTATGCCCTAGGTGTTGTCGCAGGCAGCGCGTGTCTGGGCATGCTGATCCCACCGTCGATTCTGATGATCATCTGGGCCGTATTGACCGAAATCTCGATCGGTGCCTTGTTCATCGCAGGAATTGTGCCGGGGCTACTGTTGGCGCTGTTCTTCGTTGGTTACTGCGTGATCACGGCGAAATTGAACCCCGAAATGGCACCCGCCTGTTCGCCCGACGCCTTTGCTGATGTGTCAGCAGCGCAAAAACGATCCGAACTGATCTCGGGCCTTTCGATTGTCGCTTTGATCATGCTGGTGATCGGCGGCATCTGGGGTGGATTTCTGACACCGACCGAAGCAGCGGGGTTCGGAGCCATTGGCGCACTGCTGGTTGGATTGCTGAAAGGCATGCGGAAAAACGATCTGATGGACGCCATCTACCGCGCCGGACGCACGACGGCACCGCTTCTTATTTTGTTGATCATGGCATCCATGTATTCACGGTTTCTGGCGATGGGTGGGGCGGTTCAGGTCATCAATGGCGCGATGTTTTCGGTCAGCGAAAACCCAATCATCATCATGCTGATGATCTTTGCGATTTGGTTGGTTTTGGGAATGTTCATCGATTCCACCTCGATCATCCTGTTGACGGTTCCGATCTTTGCACCGATTGCGGCGGGCATGGGGATCGACCAACTGGCTTTCGCGATTTTCGGCATTCTGGTCATTGAAGCGGGGCTTTTGACGCCGCCCTTTGGCCTTCTTATATTTACCGTTAAGGCGGCTGTGCCTGACCCGACTGTGACCTTGGGCGAGATTTTCCGTGGCTCGATCCCCTATTGGATCATGATCCTTATCGTAGCGGTTCTGGTTCTGACTTTCCCCGAACTGGCCAATTGGCTGCCAGCAAACCTGCTTTAAATATCCACCTCTAAGGCGGTATTCAGTTCTTCCTGCAGCACATCCGCAAAGGCCTGTGCGGCGCGACCCAATGGGCGGGCTCTGTTTGAAACGCGCATGTATTCAACACCTAAGGATGGCTCCGTCAGCGGCATGAATCGCCGCTTTAAACCGTCTCGATCTGCCCGTCCCAGCACGAACGGCAAGATCGACGTCCAGTCAGAATTCGCCACGATATCCAGTGTGCCCAGCATCGCATCCAGTTCCATGATCTCGGTCACTTCGATGCCATTGACCGACAAATAACGATCAATCCGGGGACGTCGCGCGTTGACAGCAGACGGTAAAACCAGACGCAAAGGGGGCAGGTCGGCCAGCCGTGTGGTTGGTCCACTCGCCAGATCACTCGTAGAGGCGCAGACCAGACATTCTCGATCCTTGGCCATCAAAACCGTTTCAAGCCCTTTGTCGGTACCCACGGCGGGCACAACGGCAAAGTCCAACGCGCCTTCGGACACCCGATTTGACAAAGTCGAAGAATATGCCTCTTCGACGGACACGCGCACACTGGGGTAATCACGGGCGAACCGCATCAAAGCCGGGCTTAGGACCGAGCCTGTAAAGGTTGGCATTAGACCGACATGGATATGATCAGAAACCACGCCAGACAGTTCGCGTAAGGTGTCCTCGGCCCGCGCGGTTGCGTTAAGCACCTCAATCGCGCGGGTGTAAAAGGTTCGGCCTGCCTCGGTTGGTTCGACGCCGGTTGAACTACGGTTCAGCAATATCACGCCGTACCGGTTTTCCAGCTGGCGCACATGCATCGACAAGCCCGATTGCGTGGCGTTGACGCGGATCGCGCCTGCTGAAAACGAACCTTCTTCATAGACGGCCACAAAAAAGCGCAGTTGTTGGATTTTCATCGATTTGTCTCCCTTGCGCCAGGCTATCAGGTTTTATGTTGGCAAGTATAGTATATTATTAGTTGTTCTGAAGGATCGGGCATCGATATCAATTGGCAACCCTGACGCCAGACGAAGAGGAAAAGCCGTGAATGCCATCGTAGCAAATCCAGAATCCGGTATTGATCCGCGCGAGCTTCGCGATGTGCTTGGCTGTTTCGCAACAGGTGTTTGTGTCGTGACATCCGTCGGCGACGAAGGTCGCCCGGTCGGCATGACCATCAACTCATTTTCGTCGGTTTCACTTGATCCGCCGTTGATCCTTTGGTCAATCGGGTTAAGCGCGCCGTCGCGGCAGGCGTACGATTCCCATGGCTGTTTTGCGATCAACATCATGGGTGAAGATGCGAAAGACACCACGATGAACTTTGCGCGCCCTTCGGATGATAAGTTCGCAGGGATCGACTGGAAGCCGGGGCACAATGGCGTGCCGGTTCTGAACGAAGCGATGGCGGTGCTTGAATGTACTGTCGAAGACCAGATCATCTCGGGCGACCATGAAATCTTTATTGGCCGCGTGGTTCAGTTGGATCAGAACGCAGGTGACCCTCTTTTGTTTCATAAAGGTCAATTCGCAGCCCTTGGGGCCGCAATCTAAAATAAACCCTCAAAGACAAACGTAAAAAAAGCCGGGCCTATTGAGACCCGGCTTTTTGCCATTCACTGACCAATAGTTTGTCAGGCGACCTCTTGCTGCTGCTGCCAGTCTAGTTCAGACTTCGTTGCCTCTTGCAGGATCGGCAGAACCTTCTCGGCACATAAGGCCATCGATTGGCGGCCAAGTTCCACATCCGTCCAATCGTGCCCGGCATAGACCAGATGTTTGAACGGACCGGTTTCTTCCCGCACCGCCAAGATCTGATCGGCCACAGATTCAGCGTCGCCGTGGATCACCAGACGGTCCAGAACGTAATCCAGCGTCACATCATCATCAGGCATGTTCTGGTCATGCTTAAACAGGTTCAGTCGTTTCCCGCGCCGCATCTTGGTCAGAAGCTGCGAGTAGTAAAGCACATAAGGGCTGCCTGGGTCACGGGCGTAGGCACGCGCTGTTTCCTGATCCTTCGCCACACAAATATTCTTAGCAACGCGCCAATCACTGTACGACGGCTTAAAGCCACCGGCCAGACAGCCCTCGACAAAGTTTGGCCAATGGGTCGCGACCCACTGCGGCAAAAGGAAGTTCCCCGAAATCGGCTGCCAGCCCCGAGCGGCCATCGCTGTCACACCTTTTGAGAAGGGCGCAATCGCGGTTCCGATAATCGGCGGATGTGGATCCTGATAAGGCTTCATGATCGCGCCCTGACCAATGTCCGGGATCTCGGTATTCGCGGTTGAGATATTCCAGAACTCGCCTTCCAGATCGTAAGGCGCCTTACCTGCCCAGATGTCCAGCACCATGTTGATGCACTCAAGGAACATCGCATTGCGATCCTTCTCAAGGTTCCCGAACACTTCGGCATCCGACATCAGACCACCAGGCGAAATGCCAAAGTTAAATCGGCCCTCAAGCATGTGATCCAGCATCGCAACTTCAGCCGCCACACGAGCGGGGTGCGAATTGGGCATGTTGATCGTGCCCGTGCCCAATCGGATTTGCTTGGTCTCGTAAGCCAGGCTCGCCAGAAATGCGACGCTTGATGTAATGATCTCGGCCTGATCCGTCGTATGTTCACCGACATAAGCTTCGGAGTAACCAAGACGATCGGCCAGCAAAAAGGCCTCGCGGTCTTCCTTCAGCGACTGAACAAAGGGCTTGTCCAGCGGGTGTATTGGCATGGTGAAGAATGAAAGTTTCATGGTGATCTCCCTTTCAACTATAATTGCCGCGCCGGAGAAGCAAAAAAAGTGATAGTTTCTTATGCCACGTATCAAGTTTTTGGCTGGCCTGCGGTGCTTTAACAGACCGGGTCACCATGGACTTGCCGAAAGGGTGGGCTAATTCCGCTTTCTTGCCTTTGCAAGCGCCTCATGGCCGGGCAGGGCCTGTTCGGTCTGAGCGCGCAAGATCGCTCCAATGTTGGGCGATGATGGCGAACCGGTGCGGCCACGCGTCCGCAACACCGGCGTGTTTTTCGACCCCCCGCCAAGGCTTTCGCGGATCACAACGTAAAGGCCTGCGGCGATGATCACCGCGGCACCGATGCCGGTGGCGCTATCGGGGGTTTCGGCGAAAAACAGAAAACCAAAGGCCGAACCCCAGACGATCTGACTGTATTGCATGGGCGCGACAACGGCCGCATCCCCAAAGCGATACGCGGCAATAACGCAAAGGCCGCCCGAAAACCCCAAGAATGACACGATGGCCAATAGGCCAAGGTGCTCGATGGGCATGGGCTTGTAAACGAAGGGCAGAATGCAGCCCATCAGCAGGATGTTTGTCATCATCGGATACAGCATCAACACCGCTGCGCGTTCCTGCTGACCGATCTTGCGCGTGACCACAGAGACCACGGCATGACCTGCGGCAGCGACAAGACCTGCAATGTGGCCAAGCGTCAGCGGTTCGCCGCCCGGTCTAAGAACGATCATCACACCCACCAGTCCCAAAACGACGGCCGCCCATCGGTGCACGCCGACTTTTTCGCCCAAGATCGGGATCGACAACACCGTGATCAGCATCGGCGCGGCAAAGATAAACGCATAAACCTGCGCAAGCGGTAGAACGGAAAATGCATAGAACACCGAAGCACTGGTTATAACCATCGCGATGGTTCGAACGGCCACCCATTTTGGGTTTTTGGGGCGAAGCGTGCCAGCGTCCTTGTCGCGCATCAACAAAAGCGTGGCGAAGGGAAAGCTGAGAAGGATACTAAAAAACAGGATCTGAAACGGCGCATAATCCGCGCCAAGGTATTTGATCACCGCGTCATGACTAGAAAAAACGGCAAAGCCAAGAAGGGCGAAAAACGCGCCCTTAAGCGCGGACTGCTGCATCGCGGGACCCTGTTGTTGTTTGATGATACAGCGCCCCATTCCGAATTTTTCGTCAAGCCCTTGTCATGGGCAGGTCATTAGAATTCTAACCCCGAGCTTACAGGCTCGCGGTTAGTTTCGCGACAATGGCGTCGCCCATTTCTACCGTGGAAATCGGCGAGCCATCCTCGGGGCCCATCAAATCCGGCGTGCGCAGCCCATCGGCAAGAACGCCTTCGATCGCGTCTTCAAGGCGCGTTGCCTCGTCACCCTGATCAAAGCTGTATCGCAGCGCCATGGCAAAGCTAAGGATGCACGCAATCGGGTTCGCCTTGCCTTGGCCAGTGATGTCGGGCGCCGACCCATGGACGGGCTCGTACATCGCTTTCGGGCGACCATTCGACATCGGCAATCCAAGCGACGCCGAAGGCAACATGCCCAGCGATCCGGTCAGCATGGCGGCGCAATCGCTTAGGATGTCGCCAAACAGGTTGTCGGTCACAATCACATCGAATTGCTTGGGCGCGCGCACCAGCTGCATCGCGCCGTTGTCGGCATACATGTGGCTTAGTTCGACGTCTGAGTATTCGGCCTGATGAATTTCGTTGACCACATCACGCCAAAGCACACCGCTTTCCATGACGTTGGCCTTCTCCATTGAACAGACCTTGTTGTCGCGTTTACGCGCCAGTTCAAACGCCGACCGAGCAACGCGAGCGATTTCGCTTTCGGTATAACGCTGAGTGTTGATTCCGACCCGCTCGTTGCCTTCTTTGTGGATACCGCGCGGTTCGCCGAAATAGACGCCGCTCGTCAGTTCACGCACGATCATGATATCAAGGCCACCAACGATATCCGCCTTCAACGACGAAAAGTCGGCAAGCGCGTCAAAACACTGCGCCGGGCGCAGGTTGGCAAACAAATCCATTTCCTTCCTAAGTCGCAGCAAGCCGCGCTCGGGCTTCACACTGAAATCCAGATCGTCGTACTTCGGCCCACCCACGGCCCCCAGTAAAACCGCGTCAACCTCTTGCGCCTTGGCCATAGTGGCGTCGGTCAAAGGCACGCCGTGCGCGTCATAAGCGGCACCGCCCACCAAATCCTCGCTGACGTCGAAGGCAAGGTCGCGGTTGGCGCCATACCAGTCGATGACCTTGCGGACTTCGGTCATTACTTCGGGGCCGATACCGTCACCGGCAAGGATAAGAAGCGAAGGGTTGCTCATGTCAGAAACTCCGGAACTTGTTCTGTGCGGCGTAGCCCGCCGAGGTATTGGCGTCAAGAAGGGGACAGGTCGCAAACCCTGTTCAACCCCTCGGCCAGAACGCGCCAAACCAAGTCCACGCGCGGCTGGCGTCGCACAACTTCGTGGGCGGTCAGCCAAACTCCCATCTTCGGGATAGGCACGCCAAGATCGATCAATTCAAGTTCGAGCTCTCTTTGACCAGCGTACAATGGCGCAAACCCCAATCCGCAGCCTGCGCGCACCAGCTCCCATACCGCCGTCTGATTATCGCATCGGATCGGGAAATACTCGCGCTCGACTTCAATCCCCGCCTCGCGAAATCCCCGGATCATGCTGTCGTTTCGATCATACCCGACGAAATCGTGGGCCTCGAAGTCTTCCGGTAATTGCGGACGGCCGCGTCGATCCAGATAACGTTTCGCGGCAAACAGCGCCAATTGCACATCGCCCACATGCACCGTCACCATGTCCAGCTGCGTCGGTCGGTACATCCGCACTGCGATGTCGGCTTCCCGAAATAGCAGGTTTTCCGTTTCGTCCGACGGTGCTAGTTCGATGTCGATCTCGGGGTGTTTCTCGCGCAGCGTCGCGATGATCTCGGGCAAATAATGATGCGACGCAAAGACGCTCGCCGTGATGCGCACCGTGCCCGTCAGATCGCTGGATTTGCCCGCAGCGTGCAGGCTAAGCGCTTCGGCAGCTTCGCGCATCACACGCGCATGGCCCAGCATTGTATTGCCTTGATCCGTTAAGGACATGCCGCGCGCTTGGCGATGAAACAGCGAAATGCCCAAATTCTGTTCCAGCGTCTGAACATGCCGGCCGACCGTCGGCTGCGTCAAACCAAGCCGCCGCGCGCCCGCTGAAAGCGACCCCGTTTCGGCCACCGCCAGAAAGGATTGCACCAGTGACCAATCGAGATGTTCCAAAGCACCCATGCAAATATGCATATCAGAAGTTTGAATTATCGCAATTCCGATTTTTATTTGCATAGGTGAAAACAAGGCAACTTAGCAAAGGAGCCTCACATGTCTGGTACAGTTCTTATCCTAGGAGCCACGGGCCGTTTTGGTCGCCACGCCACCGAAGCCTTCTGGAACGCCGGTTGGCAAGTCCGGACGTTTGATCGTCGCACCGATGATCTGATGCAGGCCGCGCGTGGCGTGAACGTCATCGTGAACGCATGGAACCCGCCCTATACCGCATGGAAACGCGACGTGCCCAAGCTGACGCGTCAGGTTATCGACGCGGCGCGTATTTCGGACGCGACAGTGATCATTCCCGGCAATATCTACGGCTACGGCAAGGGCGCACCACCGATTTTTTCCGCCGATACGCCGCAACAAGCAACCAATCCCTTGGCCCTGATACGGATCGAGATGGAAGCCGCCTACCGGGACGCTGGGGTAAAAACCATCGTGCTGCGCGCCGGCGACTACATCGATACCGAAGCATCGGGGAATTGGTTCGATATGATCATCACCGCAAAACTGGCAAAAGGCATCGTGGTAGCGCCCGGTGCGATGGATGTGACGCACGCTTGGGCCTATCTGCCTGATGTTGCTCGTGCCGCCGTTGATCTGGCCGAAAGGCGCGAAGCGCTCGCCCATTTTGATGAGGTGCTATACCCGGGCTTCACCCTTAGCCTTCGCGACGTCACCGACCTGCTGGCGGCCGTCACAGGCCGGGAGTTGACGCTGAAGCCCATGAACTGGCTTCCGCTTTGGCTGGCGCAGCCGGTTTGGCCCCTAGCCGCAAAGATTTTGGAAATGCGGTATCTCTGGTCGATGCCGCATCAGTTGGACGGCACGAAATTCAACAAGGTACTTGCGAACTTCCAAGCAACCGAACCTTCAGTCGCTATCGCCCAAGCCATTCGGCATCTCGATGTCCACCCAGACAAGTCGATGACGCGAAGCAGTCTCGACATCATCACGCAGTGACGCCCCCGCGACGGGCCAGAACACACCTGCGCCCTTAGCTGAAAGGGTGGCGCTGGGCAGGACATAATCCACACGCAGATTGCCCGGCCGGTTCGGTCCTTCTGGCCAATCAGCCGTATCCAATGCCGGATCGCCGGTATGATCGTCGTTCGCGGCCTCAACACCGCCTGCGCTTTTCGGAGCAAGGTCTTGCACAGCAGGATGCGCTAACAATTGATCCAACGCAGCAGTGCGCCCGTCCCCATCGACAGGATCAAGATTGGCCACGCCCGCCAAGACAAAGTGCTGGGGCGGTGGTTGCGGCAACGCACGATCCAAATACGCTAACCAAAACGCTGTTTCGTCATGGTTTCGTCGCCCATTTCGATCTTCCGGTCCGTCGAACACCGGTGGCGTCGCATGCCAGACCAAAATGTTAAGCCGCACCCCACCCGGCAGCATCACCGGCACGTCCCAGTGGGCTGTCGTGCTAAGGGGGTGGGTGTCGGGGACAGTCGAAAGGGCTTGATGATGGGGCAGTGCGGTCCACTGGGTCGCAGTAAAGTCGCGCACCGTTGAACCATCAATCGGCCAGCGCGACAGCACCGCAAGGGCGCCCTGACCTTGGAACTCGCCAAACCCCCAAGCGTCCTCTGCCCCGCCGAATTTTCCATCGCCGTTCAAATCCAGCCCGCTGGGCCGACCACGGTTGGGGCGCCTCGCGAAACGGTAAGGATAACCGCCCAGAGCCGTTGCAAAGGCGTTCAGCGCGACACCATGCAGATCATAGTCAAAACCGGCCAACACTAAAATATCTGCATCAGCGGCACGGATAACGCGCGTGATCGCCTGCACCTGCGGATCATCGCCCGACAAAATGTCCTTCAACAACAGCCCGGGGCCATCGCGTTCCAATTCGGTATGATAGGTTGCGATCCGAAGCGGCTCGGCCAGCAAAGTGAGCGGCCAAAGCCCAAGGATCAGACCGGCAGCAAGCCCGCGTTGCCTTTGTCTTCGGATGACATTTTGCGTTTTTGGGTGATCAGAGCCGCGATCCGGCCCATAGCGATGCCGCGCATGAATAGCGATGCCGGAAGAAATGCCCATGCTGCCACCGTCCAGATCAAGGTCTGCGGACTGTCCAGCGACACCGCGCCAAATAGCGCGGTTGCCGATTTGATCACAGCCGGTGTCAGAAATGGCAGCAAAAACCCTAACGCAATGTTAAACCGTGCATCGCGCTCAAGCCGATCCACCACATCACCACCAGCGGTGGGGTCGAATGTTGGCAGATTTATCCAAACGTTGAAGCTTCCGTGTTGCAATGGCCATTGGCGCAAGCGTTGCAGGACGATGAAAACAAACAACGTCAAAAGCGAAATCAGGTACGACAGCCCAGCTGCATTGCGCACCATGTGGACATGTTCGACCGATGCATCAGGCGGCAGCATCAGCACCACCAAACGTACAGGCGAATAAGGAAAGTCGATGGCCTGACCGATAGTGGCCCCAAGCGCTGTTACCGCATTGGTGGTGGGCGTCGGGGAAAGGCCGCCGCTGACAAGGAAGGATAACAATAACACCGTCACGAAAAGCGAACCAAAGCGGATCCGGTTAAACGGCGGCGCATCGCGAAATTCAACCAAACCGGGATAGCTCGAAACGTATTCGAAAAATGTCAGCCCTGCGCCAAACAACGCCACAAGCGTGACAACCTGAGCCACGTCAGCCGTCGTGCCAGGCATGATCAACGACGGTGTCGCGATCAGTAGAATGACAAAGAACGCGCGCATGACCGCGCCGATCAATCGGGAAATCACTGTACCTGCCTCTCACTGCAGCGGTCGGGTTTTTCCCCGATCCCCTGAGTTTTTGCCTCGTGCCGTCTGTTCTGACGGTCTGCCATAGTTTTGCCCCATTTCTGCCGTGTTCCGGCCATTACAGCAATAACTCCTGAAAACTGAATGAAATTCTGGGCCATTTCGTGGTCGGAATGGTGCGACTTTGCATCAATTTCGAAACAAAAAAGGGCCATCCCGCAGGATGACCCAACATGTAGTGGTCTGTGGGGAAATTAGAGCCAGGGTCTGTCTTGAGCTGCTTTCGTCTCGTAAGCGTCGATTGAGGCAGAAGCGTTCTCGACAGTCAGGCCAATGTCGTCCAGCCCGTTCAACAGGCAGTGCTTTTTGAATGGATCCAATTCGAACGAAAAGATGTCGCCGTCGGAACTGGTAACCGTCTGCGCTTCTAGATCGACAGTGATGCGGGCGTTGGACCCTTTTTCGGCATCATTCATCAAAGCGTCGACCTGCGCCTTCGGCATCGCAATGGGTAGAATGCCGTTCTTGAAACAATTGTTATAAAAGATGTCGGCGAAGCTGGTCGAAATAACGCAGCGGATGCCATAGTCTAGCAAGGCCCAAGGCGCGTGTTCCCGGCTTGATCCGCACCCAAAATTTTCGCCAGCAACCAGAATTTCAGCGGATCGATAAGCAGGTTGGTTCAGCACGAAACCTTCTACCTCGTTGCCGTCGCGGTCAAACCGCATTTCATCGAACAGGTTCGCGCCCAACCCGGTTCTTTTGATCGTCTTTAGGAACTGCTTGGGGATGATCATATCCGTGTCGATGTTGACCAGCGGCATTGGGGCCGCGATGCCAGTAAGCGTGGTGAATTTCTCCATGGTCATGATCCTTTTTTGCGAATTGCGTCTTTCTGCATCAGCCATGGAATGTCCGCAAGAGCGCTCACAAAAAAGGCCCCTGAAACAGCAGGGGCCTTTTCGTCATTTTCCTATTCTTATGTCTTGCGACGTCTAAGTCCCAAAAGCACCAAAGCGCTGACCAAAAGAAGGCCGCCGGCAGGCAGGGGAACTACGTTAACTGGCGGGGCGTCTGCTGTTGGTGCCGATGGATCATCTACCGTCGGTCCCGATGGGGTTTCACCAGTCGGGTCAAGTGGCTCGTTGTCCGTTGGCGGGCCGGGGGGAACGTCTATAGGAGCCCCCGGTTGATCCACACCATCCACCGCGGTGAAGAACGCAAGCAACTCTGCCGAGTTCTCGCTGTTTTCTTCGGTGAAGAATTCTTCCAGCGTTTGGCCTTCGAACTGAAATCCCAGAACGTCCAGCGAATAGGTTACGCCATCAATCGTGAAATCCTCGGTCCGGTCTGGATTGACCGTGGCCGTGACAAGATCAGCACAGCCTTGCGCGTTCACGCCAGTACCGTTGGCCCCACCGTTTCGGCACCGGGGTAGATCGTTGAAGGTTTCATCATGCACGAATGAGAAGGTCGATGTGATCGGGCTGGTCAGACCACCAACTCTGAAAGAGACTTCAAGCATCGCACTTAGAAGTACTTCACCTCTGATGGGAAAGTTCAGATGGTTAAAGGTGCCAAGGCTGAAAGCAGTGTCGCTTTCGACAGAAAGGGAATCGGCGGGTTCAAAATCATAGCCGCTTCGTTCAACAAAACCCGGGATACCCCAGCGAATCGAGTTTGTACCAACACCATCGATTGCTGGTGCGGGTGTCGCCGACGACCAGACACCATTGATATCCTGGATATCAAGTGTCGCCGCGTAAGCGGATGTCGAAAGACCAATTGCAAGAGCTATCGCAGGCAGGCTTCGAAAGACCAACATAATACTCATCCTTAACCACGCAGCGGAGCAGACCGCGAGAAAACATTCGTCCTTATATGAGATGCGGGGACAGTTGCGAGTCCCAAAGTCTATTGTTAACCTTTGAGACCCGCTTTGTGTCATTTCCGTGTCACTACATTAGATCGCGCACATCCGTCAGACGACCGGTGATCGCCGCTGCGGCGGCCATGCCGGGGCTCATCAAATGGGTTCTGCCTTTAAAGCCTTGGCGCCCTTCGAAATTTCGGTTCGAGGTGGATGCACAACGCTCACCGGGCGCCAGTTGATCGGGGTTCATGCCCAAACACATCGAACACCCAGCCATCCGCCACTCAAACCCGGCTTCCTGCAATATCTGAGCAATACCTTCTTCTTCGGCCTGCAAACGCACAAGACCTGAACCCGGTACGATCATCGCCCGCAACCCGGCCTTCACGCGTTTGCCTTCCATGATTTTGGCGACTTCACGCAGATCTTCGATACGGCCATTGGTGCAAGACCCGATAAAGACCGTGTCGATTTCGACGTCCGATAGTTTCTGACCGGGCGTCAGACCCATATAATCGATGGACCGGCGAACCGCGTCGACTTTACCACCCTCAAAACTTTCGGGCGCAGGCACGACATCGGTGATCGCCAGTACGTCCTCGGGCGAGGTGCCCCAAGTGACGACGGGCGGAATGTCACCGGCGTTCATCTTCAGCACATAATCGTAATGCGAACCTTCGTCGGACGTCAGCGTCTTCCAGTATTCAACAGCCATTTCCCACTGACCGGCCTTCGGTGCATGCGGGCGACCGTTCACATAGGCAAAGGTCTTCTCGTCCGGCGCAATCAAACCAGCGCGCGCGCCGCCTTCGATGGCCATGTTACAAACAGTCATCCGGCCTTCCATCGACAGATCGCGGATCGCCGAGCCTGCATATTCAATCACATGTCCCGTGCCGCCAGCAGTGCCGGTTTTGCCGATGATCGACATGGTGATGTCTTTTGCCGTCACGCCGGGTGCAAGCTCGCCATCAACCTCGACCAGCATGTTCTTGGATTTCTTCTGGATCAGCGTCTGCGTCGCCAACACGTGTTCGACTTCCGAGGTGCCGATGCCATGCGCCAAAGCACCAAAAGCGCCGTGCGTCGCCGTGTGACTGTCGCCGCAAACAATGGTCATGCCGGGTTGGGTCCAACCCTGCTCGGGGCCAACGATATGAACGATACCTTGGCGGATATCGTCGATGTCATAAATCTCGACCCCGAAGTCCTTGGCGTTCTGACGCAAAGCTTCGACCTGAATGCGGGATTGTTCGTCCTTGATCCCCTCCAGTCGGGACGGGTCGGTCGGAACATTGTGATCGGGCACAGCAATCGTTTTTTCGGGTGCGCGCACAGAACGCCCGGTCATGCGAAGCCCCTCAAAGGCCTGCGGGCTGGTCACTTCGTGAACCAGATGGCGATCTATATAAAGGCGGCAGGTACCATCGTCGGCTTCGTGGGCGACGTGGTCGTCCCAGATTTTGTCGTATATTGTGCGGGGTGCGGTCATGATCTGTGTTCCTTGGGCGTAAGATGGCCGATTTCGGCCGGACATGTGGTAAGGGCGAAAGCGTTACTGTCGCGGCAGCACGGCACGGCCAGCACCGAAAAAGCGCCAAGGCAGCCGAGCCCGATCATCCATGTCGAAAAACCTTTTCATAGCCCGTGTGATACAGGGGAGCGCCCGGCTGAACAAGGTCACTTGAGCGTCCAAGGTGTCAGACAAAAAGTAACCCCGCCCGTACAACCGGGCGGGGTTAGAACTCGTCAGAACCACATGACCTGCAGATCACCGTCCTGACACGGGGCGAATCCTAAAGAGAGATTAAAGTTTTAGGGGAAGTGGTGGATTTGGGCGTGTGGTGTTGGCTTTGGTTTGGCGCTTTTGAAGGGGGGGCAATGTCCACTTGGAGCCCATAGTGCTCTTTGCCGTTTCATCAAAAGCACTGCCAATCGACTGCCCAGAGGTGCTTCATCGTTTTATGACGAGCTAGATAGACCGCGCCACCGTCTCCCCAGTGGCATTTTGCCTTATCCTCAGAGTCAATCTGCAGGGCAAATTCGAACTCCTTTCCTTCAGCACGATAATCCCACCAAGGCTCTGATTGAATGCAGCTAGGCCAGCCTCCTAGTTTGGTTGCCTGTACTTGATCGACACCCTCTTGATCGTAGTAGTCACCAATACCCAATGCATCGAAATCTATTGGCATGGTGTCGTGTGTTGGATAGTCCACCAAAGTACTATTTTTCCACTTGGCTTCAAAAGGCCTGAACGTGGATGAGTGACTAGCAATATGGGCGCGAGAAATTCCATCTAGCTCATTGTATGTTCGAATAAAAAACGGGCCAGTCGGTGACTTGACTACTGTATCAATAGTTGAGACATCAAAGTTCCAATATTCTTCGAAAACGAAGAATTGGAAAACGGCAATGTCTTTGAGACACTCAGGCACGTAAGGAGCGTCCAGGAGATTGAGCTGGCAGACAGGCCAAAGAAACTGACCATTGAAAGACGGCCATTCCTCCCCCGCCGACGCCCGGACTTCGCCGAAACATGACGATGTCAATTCATTGGTTGGTCGAAAGCCGCCAACAATGAGCGCGCTGCAAGGCTTCTCAATTTTCTGCCGCCACGCGTTCTCTTGTGACATCCAACATCTCTTCAAACTAAGTACTG
>JAOHEK010000041.1 GCA_028097405.1 Paracoccaceae bacterium
GGTGAACCCGGAAAACGACCCAAGGTATCGCGACTACTGGACGACGTATCACGAACTGATGCAGCGCAAGGGCGTTACGCCGGAATTGTCTCGTGCGATCATGCGGACCAACTCGACCGCGATTGGTGCTGTCATGGTGCATCGCGAAGAAGCTGACAGTTTGATCTGCGGCACCTTTGGTCAGTATCTTTGGCACCTGCGCTATGTCCAACAGGTTCTGGCGACCGAAGGGCGGCACCCGATCGGCGCACTAAGCCTGCTTCTTTTGGAAGATGGGCCGCTTTTCGTCGCAGACACCCATGTGCATCCAGAACCCACTTCGCAGCAGATTGCCGAAGTTGTCATTGGCGCAGCCCGTCACGTCCGCCGGTTTGGCCACACGCCCAAAATCGCACTATGTAGTTACAGCCAGTTCGGTAACCTTGACTGTGACACCGGACGCCGGATGCGCGGTGCTTTGGAAATTCTGGATTCCACGAGCCAAGATTTTGAGTACGAAGGTGAAATGCACACGGATACGGCGCTTGATATCGAGATCCGCGAACGCATTATGCCGAACGCTCGTTTTGAGGGGCCTGCAAATGTGTTGGTCTTTGCGAACACCGATGCGGCTTCTGCGGTTCGAAACATTTTGAAGATGAAAGCCGGAGGTCTGGAGGTGGGTCCGATTCTGATGGGAATGGGCAATCGTGCGCATATTGTGACGCCATCAATCACAGCGCGCGGATTGCTGAACATCTCGGCTTTGGCTGGCACGCCGGTTGGAACCTACGGCTGATAGGTTTTGCAAGTTTGCAGTTATCGCCATGTTTGCGGCCCCAATTGGTCGCAAACACGCGGTTTGCAAAGATTTTCAGTGCGGTTCTGCGAAATTTACGAAATGATTGCGTCGTTCTGCCGCTGATAGCGACAACAGGGCTTGCGAGAAAACGCCGCTCTTTCGTAACAGAGTCATATCGCCGAGGGAGGAACCTGTGATGGGATACAAAGACGTCTATGCCGCGTGGAAGGCTGATCCAGAAACATTCTGGATGGAGGCCGCTGATGCCATTGATTGGGTCAAGAAACCGACGCGTGCACTTTTTGACGACAATGCGCCTTTGTACGAATGGTTCAAAGACAGCGAGGTGAACGCCAGTTGGAACGCCGTGGACCGTCATGTTGAAGCAGGGCGTGGCGATCAGGATGCTATCATCTACGACAGCCCCGTCACCGACACGAAATCGCGGATCACCTACGCCAAGCTGCAAGACAAGGTCGCCGCGCTTGGCGGGGTGCTGACTGAGAAGGGCGTCACCAAAGGCGACCGCGTGATCATCTACATGCCGATGGTGCCCGAAGCCATCATTGCCATGCTGGCCTGTGCGCGGATCGGGGCGGTGCATTCGGTTGTGTTTGGCGGGTTCGCTGCAAACGAATTGGCTGTGCGGATCGATGACGCCACACCCAAGGCCGTTCTAGCCGGTTCCTGCGGCATCGAACCCGGGCGCATAGTGGAATATAAACCTCTTCTAGACGAGGCTATTTCGCTTGCCAGCCACAAACCCGATTTCTGCGTTATCCTGCAACGCCCCCAATGTATCGCAAATTTGGTCGAAGGCCGTGACATTGACTGGGCCGACGCGGTGGCGAATGCCTCCCCTGCCGATTGCGTCGCCGTTTCCGGCGATCACCCGGCTTACATCCTGTACACATCGGGCACGACTGGTGCTCCGAAAGGGGTTGTTAGACCGACAGCTGGGCATCTTGTGGCGCTGAACTGGACAATGAAGAACGTCTACGACGTCGATCCCGGCGATGTCTTTTGGGCGGCCTCGGATGTTGGCTGGGTCGTGGGGCATTCCTACATTTGTTATGCGCCGTTGATCCACGGCAACACGACGATCGTTTTCGAAGGCAAACCCGTTGGCACACCCGATGCGGGCACGTTCTGGCGCGTTATGCAGGACTACAACGTCAAAAGCTTCTTTACCGCCCCGACGGCGTTCCGGGCCATCAAACGCGAAGACCCAACCGGGGCCCTGATAAAGGACTACGACCTGTCAGGGCTAAAAGCGCTTTTTCTGGCCGGTGAACGCGCTGATCCCGATACGATCATTTGGGCGCAAGATCAGCTTGGTGTGCCGGTGATCGATCATTGGTGGCAAACAGAACTTGGTTTTCCGGCCGCCTGCAACCCGATGGGAATCGAAGCTTTGCCAGTCAAAGTCGGCTCACCATCGGTCGCGATGCCAGGGTATGACATGCAGGTTCTGGACGATGCAGGCCATCCCCTGCCTGTAGGCGAACTTGGGGCGATTGTGGCCAAGCTGCCTTTACCTCCGGGGACGTTGTCAACCCTATGGAATGCCGAGGACCGTTATCTGAAAAGCTATCTCACCACGTTTCCCGGCTATTACGAAACGGGCGATGCAGGTTACATCGACGAAGATGGCTATCTTTATATCATGGCGCGCACGGACGATGTCATCAACGTGGCCGGACACCGCCTGTCCACCGGAGCCATGGAAGAAGTACTGGCAGGCCACCCAGACGTTGCTGAATGCGCTGTGATCGGCGTGGCAGATACCTTGAAGGGGCAATTGCCGCTTGGGTTTATTTGCACGAACACCGGAACGGATCGAACCAACGAGGATATCCTCGCCGAATGCGTGGCGCGGATGCGCGAGCAGATCGGCCCCGTGGCAGCGTTCAAACACGCGGTCGTGGTGGATCGACTTCCAAAAACCCGGTCGGGAAAAATCCTGCGCGGCACAATGGTCAAGATCGCTGATTGTCAGGACTTTAAAATGCCCGCAACAATCGACGATCCCGCGATCCTTGATGAGATCCGCACGGCCTTGAAGACGATTGGCTATGCCTCAGCCGGATAAGGCCTTCGGTTCGGCAAAGAGCCAAATGCGGTCGGTTGTGCCAATGGCACGACCCGATCTATCGCGTGATCGTGTGTAGAAGCGTCCTTCGTCGTCACGCAAATATTCGCTGCACTGAGTGCCTTCGTTTGCGAGATCTTTCCGCAACGCTACAAGAATTTCTTCTACGATGTGCGGTGGAATAATAGTGCTCTGCCCCTCAATCACAGCGTTCTCTAGGTTACCACAATAAGCCGTTTGTCCAATTTCAAAGTCCGAAACAATTCGAACCGACACCGATCCGCGGTACCGCAGAAATTGGAAAAAATTCACGTCTAGTTTCAAGATGTTCCCGGACACACTACGCTTGGCAAGAATCTTGCACGTGTCGTTGCGCGCATTGTAGTTAAGGCATTCATAAGGTAGGGCGCGGTTCGCGGACAAAAAAGCTTTGATTGGAATGACTTTAGCATCTGGTACTTCGGGCGCCGCCGCACAGGCGGAGAGGATCAAAAGCGATAACAACACGTATAATTTATTCGGCATGGCGCGTTCCTTTTAAAGTTGCGCCACATAACTAAAATCAACCCTGGACTGCAATCAAACAAACTGTTCACGAATTAAGCGTTCGGCCAGACCGTGGCCCGGATCGAACAAAATGCGGTGCTCGACCGACGGTTCGCTGCGAACTTCGACCCACATGACGTTTCGCACGGGCTTGCCGTCGGCGTCGGCCATGACGGGGCGTTTTGCCGAGTTCAGCACATCGAAACGAACCTTTGCCGATCTTGGCAGCAATGCGCCGCGCCAACGTCTGGGACGAAAGGGCGCCACCGCCGTCAGGGCCAGAACTTCCGATCCAATCGGCAATATCGGACCATGTGCTGAATAATTGTAGGCCGTTGACCCCGCCGGAGTCGCCAACATGGCACCATCGCAAACCAGTTCTTCCATCCGCGGAATACCATCAATACTGATCCGCAACTTTGCCGCTTGGGGCCCCTCGCGCAGCAAGGACACTTCGTTGATCGCAAGACCTTCGTGAATGTCGCCAGCCCCGTCCTCGGCCCGCATGTGCAAGGGGTGGATCACGGCCTCTTCTGCTTCGGCCAAACGGTGCGGAAGATCATCGTCGCGGTATTCGTTCATCAGAAATCCAACCGTGCCCCGGTTCATGCCGTAGACGGGTTTCTCCAATGGTTGCATTTCTTTCAGCGTTTCCAGCATGAAACCGTCGCCACCAAGGGCAACGATCACATCGGCTTCCTCGGGCGTTGATTGTCCGAACCGCGCTGTCAGTTCGGCTTGCGCCTCTTGTGCGACCCGCGCGTCAGAAGCACGAAAGGATATGGCATTCGATGGACGCATCGGTCCCCCCGGAGGTTTGTCGCGCCACGATTGCGCGACACGCAAGGAAACTCAAGGCCGAGACGACTGGTCGCGCCATTAAGATGCCTTCAGCGCTTTTCGTGCCAGTCCATTCCGTTTATGACACGCCCAAACTTCCTAGGAGGATTGCCATGAACGCCCCTCACCGTGACAACGGTTTCTTCACTGAAACACTCGCCAGCCGTGACCCCGAGCTTTTCGCGACCATAACGTCGGAACTTGGCCGTCAACGCGACGAGATCGAATTGATTGCTTCGGAAAACATCGTCTCTGCCGCCGTACTTGAGGCCCAAGGCAGCGTCATGACGAACAAATATGCCGAAGGTTACCCCGGCAAGCGCTATTATGGCGGCTGCCAATACGTGGACATCGCAGAAACACTAGCCATCGAGCGCGCAAAAGAGCTTTTTGGCGCTGGGTTTGCAAACGTGCAGCCAAACTCGGGCAGCCAGATGAACCAAGCCGTGTTTCTGGCACTTTTAAACCCGGGCGATACTTTCATGGGGCTTGATCTGAACTCAGGCGGACATCTGACACATGGCTCGCCGGTGAATATGTCGGGCAAGTGGTTCAACGTTGTGTCTTATGGTGTGAGCCAGCAAGACAACCAATTGGACATGGAAGAGGTGCGCACAAAAGCGCGCGAGCATAAACCCAAGCTGATCATCGCCGGCGGCACAGCCTATTCCCGATCTTGGGATTGGGCAGCTTTCCGCGAGATTGCTGACGAAACTGGCGCTTATCTGCATGTTGACATGGCCCATATCGCGGGTCTGGTCGCCGGGGGTCAACACTCATCTCCCGTTCCCCACGCACACGTCACCACGTCAACGACTCACAAATCACTCCGTGGTCCGCGTGGAGGTTTGATCCTTACAAACGACGCCGACATCGCAAAGAAGATGAACTCGGCTGTCTTTCCGGGGCTTCAAGGTGGGCCGTTGATGCATGTGATCGCAGCCAAAGCCGTGGCCTTCGCCGAAGCGCTTCGCCCCGAGTTCAAAGACTATGCCGCCGCCGTTGTCGCCAATGCGGCAGCCATGGCAGACGAATTGATGAAAGGCGGCATCGACATCGTCTCTGGCGGGACCGACAACCACTTGATGCTGGCTGATCTTCGCCCAAAAGGCGTGACCGGAAAAGCCGCCGAGGCCGCATTGGGGCGCGCCCATATCACCTGTAACAAGAACGGTGTGCCGTTCGACCCGGAAAAGCCATTCGTAACCAGTGGTATCCGCCTTGGCACACCAGCGGGAACCACCCGTGGTTTCGACGTGCCCGAATTCCGCCAGATCGCACAGTGGATCGTCAAAATTACTGACGGCTTGTCGCAAAACGGTGAAGACGGGAATACAGACATCGAAGCCGCAGTGCGCCGCGATGTGGCAGAGCTGTGTGCACGCTTTCCGCTTTATCCAAATCTTTGATCTAACGTTTATTTCTGAGGGTCGGTTCTTATTGAAAACCGCCCTCTAGTTGAACGTCCCGCGCGAAACCAAGAAAAAGAATAGCGCCAGAACAATTACGACAAAGACAAAGCCGATCTTGGCGAGCATGTCCAAGATCTCGCCGCGCCGCGCCTTTTTTGGGTTCTGACGGTCGAGAAATTTGCGCAACTTCCGTTCGGACTTCAGCACGTCTTTTTCGTCAACCAACCGTTCAAGGCGTGGATGTTGCAATAGGTTTTCAGCCGCACTGATCTTTTCGGCCTCAACGCGCAAATGCTTCGGCAAACGTCTGCCAGCGCGCTCGGTCACATCCGCCAGCGTATCACCTTTCACGCGAAGCTGCGCCGACATATGGTCAGCTAGCGCTTTTGCCCGTTCATTCACATCCATAACGACTGGCGATACCGCGATCTGAACGCTATGAAAAGCCATGCTGAACAAGATCATTCATGGCGACGCCACCGACCGCCCTTCACTGGTAATTGCACATGGTCTTTTCGGATCTGCCCGAAATTGGGGTGTCATCGCCAAACGCATGTCCGAAGACCGCCAAGTCACCGCCGTCGACATGCGCAACCACGGCGACAGTCCGCGCGAAGCCACCAACAGCTACCTCGACATGGCTGATGATCTGGCCAATGTCTTGCAAACCGGTGATGATGTGCTGGGTCATTCCATGGGCGGTAAAGCCGTGATGACACTGGCACTGCAGCATCCAAATCGGCTGAGACGGATCATCATCGCGGATATTGCTCCGGTCACATACACCCACTCGCAACAACCCATGATCGATGCCATGCGGCAGATCGATTTAACGACGATCGAAAGCCGCCGCGATGCCGACGAACAGTTGATGCCTCATGTTCCCGAAGCGGGTGTACGGGCCTTTCTGCTGCAATCTCTGGACGTTCAGGCGCGACGTTGGAAGCTTAACCTTGATGTTCTGCAGGCTGAAATGGACAACATCATCGGCTTTCCCGATCTGGGCGGTCGCTTCGATGGCCCGGCGCTTTTCCTGTCTGGCGCAGACAGCGATTACGTGGAACGTGAACACCGGCCACGCATCAAGGCACTGTTCCCCAAGGCGCGTTTTGCAAAAATCCCAGGTGCCGGCCATTGGCTGCACGCCGAAAAGCCGCGAGAATTCGAAGCTGCGATCACCGCTTTTCTGGACAATTCGTAAGCCGGATGCGGAACCTTTTGGCCGGTTCTTGGTTTGATATGATGTCACTTTAGCAGAACGGGTTTTCCGTTCGGATAGCGCGGAAAACCCTACAGTCGATTGTAACGAATAAACTGCGATACGACCGGGCATCAAAGACCCGTGTACTTCGCTTAAAGATCGGTCATAGTGCCGAAAATAATAGGAGCGACCATGTCCAAACTTCTTTTAGCCATCACCCTGCTGTTCAGCGCGTTTGCCACGTCCGGTTGCGTGCCGGTCGCTATTGGCGCGGGTGGTGCAATTGCGGCAGACACCATCGCCGAAGATAATGGCAACGACCTGTTCTAAAGTGCTTCTGCTGTTCAGAAATTCCCATAATCGACCTTGAAACCAGAATAGTTTCAGGACGTTAGCCTGCTGTCATCACGCCGTTACACGTCCATGCACGAGGAAGTGAAGGTTTGCGAACTCCGCTTTGTTGCGAGGGCGTCGTAGACCTGTGTAAGCTTCTCCTACATTAGGAGATCGTGCATGAAATATCTGCTTTGGGGTGCGATGGCTGTTGTGTCTGCCGTTATGATAATCGGCGGTTACGCGCATCTGACAGACGCGAAAATGTCTCACGTCAGCTTTACGCGGCTTGGGCTACCTAATTGGTTTGGCTACTTTATTGGCGCTTGCGAGATCTTGGGCGGGATCGGCCTTTGGCTTAGACGTACATCGTTTTTGGCGGCAATTGGGATCGGTGTTATCATGGTGGGGGCGATATTTTATCACGTGTCCTTTCCACCATTTTCGGCGGGCGTACCTGCGATGATGGTGATGCTGTGTTCGATTTTTATTATCATGCGAAAAGGCGGCGGCGTCGTCGGCTGATCTTACCGGCCCGTTACCTGTACGTCCGCGCGTGACAGATTTCTTGCAGATTTGTACGCCATTCTAACCCCCGTTTTTCCGATTTGTACGGATCCCCGAACGGATGGGTTAATGGATGTTTAACTATGACGAACACCTAAAGAATATTCGCACCGGCGTCAGCGTGACCGAGTTTCGAAAACATCTCGCCGACTACATCGCCATGGTGCGTTATGGCGACGATTGGGTCTGCATTCGCCGAAAGGGGAAGGACCCGGTCTGGCTGATCAGCCAAGCCGATATGGATCTGATCTGGGAACGCCGGGACGATCTGCATGCCGGCCCACGCGACGACGCCGGGCACCGGTCGGGGAACGGGTTCATGTCTTGGTGGCGAAAAGCCTTGCTGCGCGACCAAGGCCGAGGGCTATAGACGCGGCTATGGGCATCCGCCGTTTCGGATCAGCAACAGGAACAGCCAATTGTGGCCATTCCTTGCAGTGCTGATTTCAGCTTTCGTCTTCAGCGCGCTTTTTCATTGTGCGCGATACGACAAGATACAAAAGTGCAGCGCCACAAAGCAAAGCGGCAATGGTCATAACGGTGGATGCAGTCATAATTTCGGCCTTTCGAGGTGTGTGTGACGTGCTGTGTGGCAAGTGATCTTGGCTAGAGTGTGGCGGGGGTTTGGTGGGGTGGGTGAAAACCTCCCAATTTTTTGCTTGCAGTCGAGAGCGGTGGGTTGGCAGTCACCCTACGCTTGCGCGTTAATCTCTATATAATTATAGTAAATTTGGAAAATACATCAGCCGTATGTTAAACAGTGAGGTTCGCTATGAGCTGGCGTACGATAAAGAATATTTTAGATCATAGGTTTTTCGCCAACTTGTACATTTGGCTTATCGTTGTGCCGGTAGCAGCAAATACGGTAAAACTACTCCCACCGCAGATTTCGTTTCCGGCAATCTCTCCAGAGCTAATTCTGCCGACCAGCCTACCTATTTCGTGGATCGCATTGTATTTTGCAGCTTTGGGTGCATACATCTGCTGGTTATTGTATGCAGTTTTCTGTCCACAGTACATCCAATTGTTTGAAAATGCGGCAGACGCAATCGCGAAAGGTGAAACAACTCAGTCAGTAAAAAGTAGAGCAGCTGGATATTTAACAAAAATCGAGGAGTCATTTCATCCGGAAGAAATGCGTTTAGCATTCAAATTGGCTGAGACTTGGCGAGCCAATTATGATGTCGAACTTGGAGCGATAGAGCTTGCTTCGAAAGATAAACTAAATTGCAGGAGGCTTGGTGAATACGTTGATTCGACAGTAATACGCGAATCCAGTTTTAAGGCCGGTTACTACGAGCTACCAAAGGGATCAGGCTCAATTTTTATAGAGAAAACGCAGTTTCTCAAACATGTGTGTCACGATCTAAACAATATTAGCGAAGTGGCGAATCCGAAATGTAGATTTGCCATAGTCATACTTCTCTCAATTTCTGGGCTGCTTGCCCTATTTGTTGTCGGACAGGGAATGCTCACAGTTTTTCGTTCTATGTGAGACAATTTTTTAGTTAGACAAAAAATCATCCATCCATCTTCAGCGCATTTATGAATGCTTCCTGCGGGATCTCGACTTTCCCAAACTGGCGCATCTTCTTCTTACCCGCCTTCTGCTTGTCGAGCAATTTACGCTTGCGCGAAGCATCCCCACCATAACACTTCGCCGTCACGTCTTTGCGCAATGCCGACAAGGTTTCGCGCGCGATGACCCTCCCGCCAATCGCCGCTTGGATCGGGATTTTGAACATGTGGCGTGGGATCAGGTCTTTTAGTTTTTCGACCATGGCGCGGCCACGCATGTCGGCGCGGTCTCGGTGGACCATCATTGATAGGGCGTCGACGGGTTCGTCGTTGACGAGGATTTGCATCTTTACAAGGAAGTCTTCGCGGTAGCCCGTCATTTGATAATCAAACGACGCATAGCCTTTGGTGACGGATTTCAGGCGGTCGTAGAAATCAAAGACAACCTCGTTCAGGGGCAGGTCATAGACGGCCATGGCGCGCGCGCCAGCATAGGTTAGATCGGCTTGGATGCCGCGGCGGTCTTGGCAAAGTTTCAGCACGTCGCCAAGATATTCGTCGGGCACAAGGATGGTCGCCTTGATGCGCGGTTCCTCTATGTGATCGACGTGGGTCATGTCGGGCATGTCGGCGGGGTTGTGCAGTTTGGTCATCGTGCCGTCGCGCATGTAGACGTGGTAGATCACGCTTGGCGCGGTGGTGATCAGATCAATGTCGTATTCGCGTTCGATGCGGTCGCGGATCACTTCAAGGTGCAACAGGCCAAGGAACCCGCAGCGGAAGCCGAACCCTAATGCAGCGCTGGTTTCCATTTCGAAGGTGAAGGATGCGTCGTTCAGGGCCAGTTTGTCGATGGCCTCGCGCAGGTCTTCGAACTGGGCGTTATCGACGGGAAAGAGGCCGCAGAACACGACGGGTTGCGCAGGTTTGAAGCCCGGCAGTGCGGTTTCGCATCGTTTTCTCTCGTGGGTGATCGTGTCGCCCACACGGGTGTCGCGAACCTGTTTGATGCTTGCGGTCAAGATGCCGATTTCGCCGGGGCCCAGTTCGGGGATGTCGACCATTTGGGGCTTTAGGACGGCGAGTTTTTCAATTTTGTACTTTGCGCCGGTTTGCATCATCAGGATCTGGTCGCCCTTGGCGATTTTGCCGTCGATCACGCGGATCATGACGACGACGCCCAGATAGGGATCGTACCAGCTGTCGACCAGCATGGCTTTCAGGGGCGCGTCTTTGTCGCCTTTGGGGGGCGGCAGGCGGGTGACGATGGCTTCCAGCACGTCGGGGATGCCGATGCCGGTTTTGGCGCTGATCTGAACGGCGTCGGTGGCATCGATGCCGATGACGTCTTCGATCTGTTCGGCGACGCGGTCTACGTCTGCGGCAGGCAGGTCGATCTTGTTCAAAACGGGGACGATGTCGTGGTCGGCGTCAATGGCTTGGTACACATTGGCCAGCGTCTGCGCTTCGACCCCTTGGCTTGCATCGACGACCAAAAGCGAGCCTTCGACGGCCTGCATCGAGCGCGAGACCTCATAGGCGAAATCCACGTGGCCCGGCGTGTCGATCAGGTTGAGGATATAGGTCTCGCCATCCTTCGCCGGGTATTCGATGCGCACGGTGTTGGCCTTGATGGTGATACCGCGCTCGCGCTCGATATCCATACTGTCAAGAAGCTGAGCCTGCATGTCGCGATCTTTTACCGTCCCGGTGGACTGAATCAAGCGGTCAGCAAGCGTGGATTTCCCGTGGTCAATATGGGCGACGATCGAGAAATTGCGGATATGGGATAGGTCGGTCATAGTGAGGATATGGTAGGGTTTTATGGGTTTGTCGAGGGTCTCATGTCTTAGCGAGTCGGACCAATTCTAAACATCCCATCAGACTTCACATGTGACCAAACTGATAGACGTTGTCGCAAGAGAGGTTGGACGTCTTCAAAATCAAGATCACATTGGTAAATTTCGCCTTCGGGGAATGCTGTTGTTACGAGTTTGGTTTGGAAAAGCGGTACTCTTGCTGTGTCACTTAGCCTTAAACGTTTGACCGTTTTCTCGGTGAGTTGAAGGCGTTTCATGTCTTCGGAGTTCGCGCAGTATTTTAAGTCTCGGTATACATCCCAGACCAAAGCATCTGTCGCTGCACTTTCGTCTTGGAATTTCGGATCAATGTAGTTGCCGGTTATTTCACCTTCGATGGTGCGCAAAATACGAACTGGTTCATCAAGAGTTGTTCGATTTGGCCTTCGAACAAATCGATTTTCCAGACCAAACTGGTCTCTTAGCGAATCTCTTGGATGCAAAAGGATTAGCGCGTTCGTTATTACTGAACTTTGAAAGGCGTCAAAAAGCCACCAAGGAATTTCACCTCCATTGACCCGACATCCGAAGCAACGAAACTCTCCCAAGCTTTCAGAAACGCTTTGATCAAAAATCAGTTGGCCACTTAGGTTCTCGACGTCCCACCCAGCCCCATTTACGTCCTTGAAAGCGGCGGTGATGGCGAGACTTGCAACGCTTAAATCAATTATCGTTGCACCAGAGAAATCTACGTCCATCAACGCAGAGCCGAATCCAATAAACGGGTCGCGGTCGATGCCAATCATCGTAAGGTCAACGCCTTCGAGTATGTGTGGGTTCAAGCAGACACCATCGCGGAAATCCCCAATAGCCTCACAAGACAAGTCAAGTGAGCTCAATCCAGCGTCTTGCGAAACGAGAAGGTTCAACGCATTCCCTTTACCCGTGTTACCACCGACAGGTCGCAAAAGCGTATCCCAAGCTTGTGACATCCGAGACAGATTTTGTGCCTCCCGTTCACGCTGGCGATCAATTTCAGACGCCTGAAAGCTGCGCCACTCCAGAACGAATGTGATGATTGTTAGAACAAAAAGCCATGCGCCTAATCCGACCATGAACCGTGTAAGCCAATACGTTTCAAATCTGGCAAACCAGCTCTTAAACGGAGAATTTGGAAGGTTCTCGCTGCGATCCAATCCCCGCTCAATGCGTTCAAGACGAGCAAGAATGCCTCGATTGGATAGATGGTTTCTATTTGAACGTTTTGACCGGCGCATTATTCAAGCAATTTGGGAACAAACAACGTTAGACCTAACTTCAGTATTAAGACAACAATTCGATTGCGCAACGTTGATTTTCGCTGAACGCCAGAACTTGGAAGAGCTTTCCCCTACCCTCACCTACCCCTTCATAAACTTGAAAAGCGGCTCGACCGCTGAGAGTTCTCGGCTTTTTTTGTAGACCTTCGCCGCGGGCCATAGGATGGCTCGAAGGTAGAAGAAGCCGCGCGCACGGGATTGGGCTTTTTGCCACTGCGCAGCACCCCCTGCGGCGATATAGGCGTCGCGGGCGGTGGACATGGCGGTGGTGTCGCCCGCTGTTTCGACCGAGATTGAGTAGATGAAAAGAATGATATCCGTGGCAATGGCGCGTTCGAGGTTTCGATCACGTGTGGCGCGCTCAAAGTCGAGAAAGCTGATCTTTTCGTTTTTCCAACAGATGTCTTTCAGACTGGGGCGACCGTGGCAGACGCCCGCTTTGTGAAATTCGGCCAACCCACGGGCTGCGGCGGTGAGGGCTTTGGGCAAGTCTTGCGATTTTGTCTTTGCCAATTGCCGAAGCTGGGTGCCATTGTCTTTGGTGACAAGATAGGTGGCCCCGACCGCAATGATCGGAACGACGGGCAGGCCCAACTTGGCGAATTTTTGGTATGCTGCAACCTCTTGGGCGAAGGCCCGCATTGGATCGCCTTTTTGCAGCATCAGTTGAAGCGTGGCACGCTCGGGACGCTTGATCCAATAGACTTGGCCCGCGAGTTTAAATGTCTCAATGCGGGGGCCAGCCGTTTCGGCCCGAGCAATGAGCGCATCACGCACATCTTCGGGCGTCATGCTGTCAAACCCAACCGGGCTTTTGCAAATCGAGCAAACACTTATTCTTCATCCCCCAGCGAAGATCGCCGTCATCATAAGGCGATGAACGGTTGAAAGGAAGTCGGGCTGTGGGATTATGCGGCTTTTGGCGCCATCACATTGACCAGTGCGTCGACCAAAGCATCGTCACGGCTTCGCAAAGGAGAGTTCAGTGTATCCGACATCGCCATTCTTAGGATCAGGCCCAAAAGTGCTGTGTGGATCGCGGTGGCAGCGCGGCGCGCATCGATCATGCGATCATAGCGACCGTGTTCCACCATTTTCTCGGCAAGGGAGTCATACATTTCCGTGGTCGAGGGGTGGATGCGACCAAGGGTCGTCAGCATGGTTCCGTTTCGCCCCGAACGCTGGCCGATTTGCGGGGTCACATACATCAGGCGGAAGCGTTCCAGATCCGACGAATGAAAGACCGCAAGCGCGCTGATATAGGCCCGGATGGCGTCACCCGCTGTGGTTTGTGACGCAATGGCAACCTTGCCCGCATTGCTTTCTGCTTCCAATGTAGGACGCACCAAAGCTTCGATCAGGCGGGCTTTGTTAGGGAACCAATAAAGCACGGCTTGCTTCGAGACGCCGACTTGTGCGGCAACGGCGTCGAACGTAAGGTGATCCGGCCCCTCTGCCTTTACAATGGCGCGGGCAGCGACCCGAATTTTATCGGCCGTCTCGTTTCGTTTCGATGGCATCAAGAAGCCCCCCGGCACTTACCAATGGGTGACAGTAACCGCGTTTGGGGGGAGAGGCGAATATTCATTGCGAAACAAAGGGTTTCCTAGATGGCGTATAGTTAACATGTGCTGTCTACCTTTGGACGCGCAGCCTGATAGGGTACAACAAACGACGAATACGCGCGCCGACAAGGCAGAACGGCTTACCTTGCGGTATTGGCCTACCCCGTCGCAGAAAACGCAGGATTTGGAAGGCTGGAATGGAACACACACACGGGTCGCTCGAACTTATCCTACTTGGCATTCTGGCCTGTATTTTCGTCTATTCGCTTTTTGCCAATGCAATTGCAAAGACGATCGTAACATTGCCGATCATTTTCATGGGCGTGGGCTATTTCGTTTCGGAGCCACTAGAAATGATGGTCGCGCCCGAAGTCTTGGATGAAAGCAAGCGCCTGATTGCCGAGATCACCTTGATCTTAATTCTGTTCTCGGACGCAAGCCATGTGCGTTTCAAAAAGCTGCGCGAGAACCTTCTAATACCCGCACGGATGCTTTTGATCGGCATGCCTTTGACGATTGGTTTTGGGATGTTGATCACCTATCTGATCGTCCCAGGCGGCGGTTTGGCGATGGCGCTTTTGACGGCAGCGGTTCTGACGCCAACGGATGCGGCGGTGGGTCAAGCCGTTGTGACCAGCCCAAAGGTGCCGGATCGGCTGGCCCAAACGATCAACGTCGAAAGCGGGTTGAATGACGGGTTGGTGCTGCCGTTTGTCTTGCTGGGCGCCATCTTTGCCTCTGCCCAAATGGGCGAGGCGGAGACCGATGGTCTTGCGATGGCGGTTGTTTTGCAGGTTGTTCTGGGCCCGCTTGTGGGCATCGCCATTGGATGGGGGTTTGCCCATACCATGGACGCGGTTCAAAATCGGAATCTGATGCCCGAAGCCGCGGGCGGTGTTGCGTTTTTGGCCGCGGCGTTTTCTGCATATCTTGCCGCGGAACTGGTGGGCGGGAATGGGTTTATCGCGGCTTTTGTCGCGGGCATGGTCTTTGGAAATACCTATCGGCACGACATCCACTTTATCAGCGAATTTATGGAAGGCGTCGGTCAGTTGCTGACCATGTTCGCCTTCCTGATCTTCGGAGCATTGTTGCTGCCAGAGGGATTAGATCACATGGCGTGGCAGGCCGTCGTATTGGCGTTGCTGTTTCTGACCGTCGTCAGAATGCTGCCGATCTGGGTGTCCTTGTTGGGCACCGGGTTGGCGTTAAGGGAAAAGCTGTTCCTTGGCTGGTTCGGACCGCGCGGGTTGGCATCGGTTCTATTCACTCTGATCATGATCGACGAATTCGAGTTCCCCGGCGAACAAGAACTTTTGGCCTGTGTGTCGATGACCGTGTTTCTATCAATCATTTTGCATGGCGTTTCCGCCACGCCATTGTCGAACTGGATTGGGCGGAAGTCTGACTAGGTTGTTTGCAACTGGGCGCGGACAAAAATCTAGAAAGACACGATGTTGGCGGGCGGCGGAAGACCGTGGGGCTTGTCGCGTGGCTTGGTAGAGGTCGGCTTTGCAGGACAAAGTGGGCTTTCGCTGCTAACGTCTATCCTTGCCTGACCTTTACTTCCAAGAGACTACCTTGCATTGTTTTGATCGTAAGATTTGCTAGAGAATGTGTTAGTGAGGCTGCCAAGCAAATTGCTATGGATTTATTTTGATGAAGATAGTTCGGTTCGCCTTCTTGTACACAAAAATGCAAGTCACTTTGGGCTTCATAGCCGCCTTGTTTGCAACTCCAATTTTTGCAGACCAAACGTCGCTTATTAGTGCGTTTGAGGCGGCTAATATCCCTCCGGAAAACGCAGAATACAAAATTGCATTTGAAATTGACGGCTGTGTTTTTCAACAAATCATAGTGAATCCCAACTATTGCGAGCAGACAGGAAGAGGCGAGGGCGACCGAATTATCACGACCATTATCGATCTTAAAGAGGTTCAGGCTGTTAGGGCAAGTCAGAGCAAACAAGGCAAGTTCCATATTAACTTCGAACTAGACTTTGGCGGGCCGGGAACAAGCTTCATTCTGATTGATCGCGCACTAAATGGTGCAGAGGGTGCTTTTCAGAGATTTTCCAAGCGAAGTGCTGCCGCTCTAGAACAAGCAGATTTGCAAAGTGGCAAGGTGTTTTCGTCCTGTGACGGCACTCCTCCAAATCGACAAAAAAGTGTCAGCGTAGCATTGGTCAACAATGTCGAACCCAAAGGGTGGCGCCGGCTGATTGAACTCGCGAAGGAGTGCCGTGCACCCAATCCGGTGGAACTAAAAGAGCGGTGAACTTCACAGCGCGATATCGACTGAACAATACTGCAGAGAAGCTTGTGGAGCGACGTCCGCCTTGGGCTCGGAGCCGACATTCGAGAACGGACCAAACACTCGCATCATTGCACCTTCACTCAACAGCCGTCCGCATAAAAAAGGCCCCACCCAAGGGTGAGGCCTTTCGGATATGCGATTGCACACCCTATTTTCTAGGCTTACTCGTCTTCTTTTTTCAAAGCTGCGCCAAGGATATCGCCAAGCGATGCGCCGGAGTCGGAAGAGCCGAACTGTTCGACGGCCTCTTTTTCTTCGGCAATCTCGCGGGCTTTGATCGACAGACCCAAGCGGCGCGTTTTGGCGTCAACGTTGGTGACGCGGACGTCAACCTTGTTGCCGACACCAAAACGATCCGGGCGCTGTTCTGCGCGGTCGCGCGACAGGTCTGAACGGCGAATGAAGGATTTCATACCTTCGTATTCCACCTCGATGCCGCCTTCTTCGATCGACGTCACTTCGACGGTGATGATCGTGCCGCGCTTTACGCCGTCAACAACACCCGAGAAGCTGTCATCAAGCGCCTTGATTGAGAGCGAGATACGCTCTTTCTCGACGTCGATTTCAGTGACAACCGCTTTGACTTCGTCGCCCTTGCGGAAATCCTGAATGGCTTCTTCGCCACGTTGATCCCACGAGATGTCCGACAGGTGAACCATGCCGTCGATGTCGTTGTCGAGACCGACGAACAGACCGAACTCGGTGATGTTCTTGACTTCGCCTTCCACGTTGGTGCCAACGGGGAATTGCTCGGCAAAGACTTCCCAAGGATTACGCTGCGTCTGCTTAAGACCGAGCGAAACACGACGCTTCGAGCTGTCGATTTCCAGAACCATGACTTCAACTTCCTGAGACGTCGAAACGATCTTGCCCGGATGGACGTTCTTTTTAGTCCAGGACATTTCGGAAACGTGCACAAGGCCTTCAACGCCAGCTTCCAGCTCAACAAATGCACCGTAGTCGGTGATGTTGGTGACACGGCCCTGATGGGTCGAATCCAGCGGATAGTTGCGTTCGACAGCATCCCAAGGATCTTCTTGCAGCTGCTTCATGCCAAGCGAGATACGGTGGGTTTCTTTGTTGATCTTGACGATCTGAACCTTCACCGTTTCGCCGATTGTGACGATTTCCGACGGGTGGTTGACCCGACGCCATGCCATGTCCGTAACGTGCAACAGGCCATCGACACCGCCTAAATCGACGAATGCGCCGTATTCGGTGATGTTCTTGACCACGCCGTCGACGGCATCGCCTTCCTGAATTTTCGAGATGACTTCCGCGCGCTGTTCGGCGCGGCTTTCTTCCAGAATAGCACGGCGCGAGACAACGATATTGCCACGGCGACGGTCCATTTTCAGAATTTGGAACGGCTGCTTTAGACCCATCAAAGGGCCTGCGTCGCGCACGGGGCGCACATCAACCTGTGAGCCGGGCAAGAAGGCCACGGCACCGCCCAAATCGACGGTAAAGCCGCCTTTTACGCGGCCAAAGATGGCGCCTTCAACGCGCGCATCATCTGAATAGGCCTTTTCAAGCTTATCCCAAGCTGCTTCGCGACGGGCTTTGTCACGGCTGATAACCGCTTCGCCACGCGAATTTTCCACGCGGTCAAGGAATACCTCGACTTCGTCGCCCACTTCGATTTCGGGGGCTTCACCGGGATTTGCGAATTCTTTAAGTTCAACGCGGCCTTCCATTTTGTAGCCGACGTCGATGATGGCTTGTCCCGCTTCGATTGCGATGACTTTGCCTTTGACAACACTGCCCTCGTTGGGCGTGTCCATATCGAGACTTTCAGTAAGAAGGGCCTCGAACTCCTCCATTGTTGCGTTAGCCATGTGGCGTCTAAAATCCTATTCTTTGGTTTCACTGGCCATGCGGTTGTCTCCGCCGGTCTAAATTGGTGCTTACTTAACGCAAGCGGATTGGTCTTGGGCTTTAACTTTTCAAGAACGCAAATAATGAAGGGTCGGTGTTCGACCGACCCCTGCTCTAGTCTTTTGCGCTCGCGACTGTAACCGCCGCTTCGACGGGCGTTCTATACGGAGAATACCCAGCATGCGCAAGGCCTAGCTGTGATCGGACGCCACGGGTCTGTTAATTGCAATTAGGGGGTCTGACCCTTAGGAATGGTTGTACCTACACTTGGACATTCCATGACGTTTTTCAGCCCTGCATTTCTTGCTGCTACCAAACGCGCGTTTATCGTTGCCCTTGTTGTCGGTCCCATTCTAACGCTGATCAATCAGTGGGGAGTAATGACAGGGCCTGCACACTTGGATTGGATCAAGGCGGGTTTGTCTTGTCTAGTGCCGTTTTGCGTGTCGTTCTTCTCAAGCCGCATGGCGCAGCGTGCATTCAAAGGCCATATGGATCAAGCAAAGTCTGATGTTGAAGACGCCGAGGCGCGCATTGCGGTTTTAGAAAAAGCGTTGCGCGAGGCTGACGTTAAACGCAGCTAGCGTGCGTCCCAGATTTTCCGCACAATCAACAATGCTGCCGCGATGGCTTCGTCCACGGGCATATCGGACGTATCCAGCTGCACCGCATCATTAGCCGCTATCATAGGTGCCGCGTCGCGCCCGGCATCGCGGGCATCGCGGGCGCGTATGTCGGATAGCACGGTGGCTTCGTCAATGTCGTTGCCTGAGGCCCTCAGTTCCAACCAACGTCTGTGCGCGCGGGCAACATCACCGGCCGTCACAAAAAGTTTCACGTCAGCTTCGGGGCAAATCACGGTGCCGATGTCGCGGCCATCCAAAACAGCACCACCATCGCGGCTTGCGAATTCCCGTTGAAAATTCACCAAAGCAGCCCGCACATCCGGGATTGCGGCGGCTTCGCTGGCGGCAGCGGCCACTTCGGGCGTGCGCAAATCATTGCGCGCGATATCCCGATGCCGCAGTGTCGACGCCGCGATAACGGCTGGCGTGCCGTCCAAGACACGGCGACCCACGGCGCGGTACAACAGACCGGTATCCAAATAGGCAAAGCCAAGCGTTTCAGAGATGGCCCGCGAAATGGTTCCCTTGCCGGCCGCGGCGGGTCCATCAATCGCAACTGTGAATTTCACTTTGCCTTGGCTCATAGGCCCCAAAACCTTGCTACAAAACCCGTTCTATTTGCATTTAACACTTGGCGCATCTTCAATGCAGCGCGCCAAGTGTGGGATCATTTGCGCCTAGACCGCTGATTTCAACGCATCAACCAGATCGGTTTTCTCCCAAGAAAACCCTCCGTCCGCATCAGCTGCACGTCCAAAGTGACCGTAAGCTGATGTGCGTTCATAGACCGGACGGTTCAACGACAGATGCTGACGAATGCCACGAGGGCTTAGATCCATAATCTGATCAATTGCCGTTTCGATCTGGGCAGGCGAAACCTCGCCCGTTTCAAAGGTATCGGCATAGATCGACAGCGGCTTTGCGACGCCAATGGCGTAAGACAACTGGATCAGGCATTTCTTGGCCATACCCGCCGCCACAACGTTTTTCGCAAGGTAACGCGCGACGTAAGCTGCCGAGCGATCCACCTTGGTGGGGTCTTTCCCGGAAAACGCGCCGCCACCATGAGGGGCTGCACCGCCGTAGGTGTCGACAATGATCTTGCGGCCAGTCAGGCCCGCGTCGCCATCGGGGCCACCAATCACGAAGGTGCCTGTGGGGTTCACCCACCAGTCGGTTTTTTCGGTGATCCAGCCAGATGGCAACACGTCGCGGATATGTGGTTCGACGATCGCGCGGATGTCATCCGACGTTTGGTCTTCGCTTTCGTGCTGGGTCGATAGAACAATCGAAGTGATTTCGACCGGCTTGCCGTCTTCGTAGCGCAGCGAGATCTGAGATTTGGCGTCCGGACGCAAGGAAGGCTCGGCGCCAGATTTGCGAACATCGTTTAGACGTTTCAGGACGGCGTGCGCGTAATGGATAGGCGCAGGCATCAATTCGGGCGTTTCGTCAACGGCGTAACCGAACATGATGCCTTGGTCGCCCGCGCCATCCGTATCAACGCCTTGTGCGATATGGGCGGACTGCGCGTGCAGGTGATTTTCGACCTTCATGTTTGCCCAATGGAACCCATCCTGCTCGTAGCCGATGTCTTTCACGCAGGCACGTGCGATTTCCTCAACACGGTCAGTGACGTCCTGCGGCCCGCGCACCTCGCCACCGATCACGACG
>JAOHEK010000042.1 GCA_028097405.1 Paracoccaceae bacterium
GCCGACTTTTGCTCCGCCACACTGGCAGGTTTTTACGCCGCCGTTGACACTGCACGCTCTGCCATACTTTCGTCATGGTTGTGATTGATTTTAACTGCAACTATAGGGAGAGTTTGCATTTCACCAATGCACCTCGAACACGCTCACCTTCCTCACTCGTTTACGAGGCTGTCAATTTCAGGCAGCCTCGTAAGCATCCATCGGAACCTAGCAGACGGTCTGAACCTCCGCCCTGCAAAAGGTCCACCAATACCCGTTGTGCGTTAACCATTTGTTAACGAATTCTTAGCAAAATGTTCCGAAAACTGGGATTAAAACGATGGATCGTAAAATTCATATTGTTCGAGCAAACTCCACTCAGTTTCTCGCTGCGGTGGCAGAAGCGCGCACAAAAAATATTGAGCGCACGACGCTAAATTACTTACTCTGCAAAGTAGCATTGGTGCGACGGAGACAAGAGCTCGCTGAACTTCGCGCACAAGGTCTTGATACTGCCAAAATGGAACGACTAGTCGGAGGTCTTGAGACGAGTCTAAAAGCGCACGGCACCCTGATCAAAGAGCTTTGATCCAACTGACATCATCATCGTCTTCTAGCAGCTTTTAGGAGTGTTACTATCTCGCCTGAAGCCTCGCTGCGGTTTCGAATCGGCCAAGATTCGGATGGTTCGATTATAGATTGAAGTGAATCGCGGATGACCGACAATGAGACTTGAAACCACACTCCGTTAAGGTGAGTGAGAAATTAGGGATCAGGAGTTGGCTATGAACCAGATGTTTTACCGCGAAGCCGAGCGTCAAGAAACGCTCGTGAAGTTATCCAACGCTCCGCAAGAGCTCAGAAACAAACTCATTGAGGAATACAAGAAACGGTCTGAAAAGGCTTATGCTTCTGAGACACTTCGCAATTACAAACAAATAAATCGAGGCTTCGATGAATGGTGTGCTGAACGCAACTATAGCTCTAGCCCACCGGTTTCTCCCTCAGTTGTCGCCGAATATGTTGACTGGCTCGGTGGTAGAATCCGCCACACGACTATTGGAACACGTCTTTGGGCGATCGGTGAAAAGCATCGAGCGCATTTCCAAGTATCGCCATGTCGGCACCGTTTGGTCGAACTTGCTCTGATAGCCGTGAAGCGGAAGTACGGGACAGCAATTCGGCAAGCCTGCCCCCTAGGTAAAAAGGAAGTTCTTCAGGCAATCGATAACCTTGGAAATAGCCGTCTAGATCAACGCGATGCTGCTTTACTTTGGATTGCTACAGATAGTTGGTGCCGATCCTCTGAGATTGTTGGATTTCGTGTACGTGACCTATTGCGACAGGAAGACGGTTCGAGTCTCTTGTTCATCTCGAAATCTAAAACAGATCAGTACGGCCAAGGAGCTTACGCATTTCTGTCAGAAAAGGGAACATTGGCGGTTCTTCGATGGATCGAGACTGCGCAGTTAAAGTTCAACGATCCGATCATTACGAAATCTCAAAGGGGAGCGCGTGTCCAATCGTTTAACCCGTCGTCAGTATCGCGAGTATTAAAGAAACGCTTCGACAGAAAAGACGTGTCAGCACACAGCACACGGGTTGGAGGCGTACAAGATGCATTTAGAATTGGATGCGATGTTGCATCGATCATGGTGGCGGGGCGTTGGACCTCGCCAGCGATGCCTGCGCAATATGGAAGGAAAATCCTAGCGTCACAGTCTGCGGCGGCACAAGTATCAAAGGCGTTCGAACTTCCGACCTCCGAAAGTTGAATGGGCGAATGTCAGCAAAGCACCAGCGAAGCAGACCTTCGACCTTTTTACGCAGCGATGCGTGTAGTGTCTGTTCCGCAAGTGCACAGGACGGATGACCCCGTTCTTGGCCCGCTTCAGCTTTGGTCGTTGGGCGGTATTGCATCGCTCACCAAATGCTCAAATGGCTCGACGCGCTCTGGAATATCAATTGTCTTTGCGGGTGGCGCAGAACGTTTTGGCCTACTGTGCGAAACAAAAGGATTGGGTTCGCCTTCCTTTTTCCACGCCACGTATGACACGATGCGACAGCAGGTTACCACATGGTATGCATAACGAAATGCAATCGGTAAATTCACCATGTCTTCTCTCTTAACACTAAACATCACATCACTCTTTACTAGATCCCGTGGCAGAGCGTCCCCCGCCTCTCCGTCGTTTTACCAAGCCGGGAAGATCGGCAACGACGAAACAACGGTCTTGTCAATTAGTCTTCGCCACCTACGAAGTTCGACGGGGGATACTTCAGCACACACACACTCATTACACTCACTCACAAAGTTACACTCGTTAAGTGCGTACAATAAGTCATTCTAATGCGACATAAGTATGACTAACTTACGGGGAAACTTTGAGTAAGCGCATCATAAATCGCTTGTTTTGCATGCAAAAAGGGAAACAGCTCGTTTTGATTCGCCTTTTTTACTCGGGCAGTGGTGAATTGGAATGTGTTGTGCCGTTTACCCTAAAAATCCAAAACCACGCGCAACGCGTATGATGAAGGTTTTGTCGGATGCCTCATACAATCATAGCCCCGAACCTCAGCACGATCCTGGACGATTACAGCCGCTACATCATCTCGTGGAAACTCTGCACAAACATGCGGGTTGAGGATGTGACGGACACGCTCGATCTGGCACTGCAGGCATCCGGTTGCGATCAGGTTCACGTCGTTCATAAACCGCGCCTGTTAAGCGACAACGGTTCCAGCTACGTCTCTGGTGACCTAGCTGAATGGTTGCAAGACAAGGGAATGAAGCACAGCAGAGGCGCTCCTTATCATCCACAAACGCAAGGCAAGATCGAACGCTGGCATCAAACTTTGAAGAACCGATACCTGCTGGAAAACTACTTCCTGCCGGGCGATCTCGAAGCCCAGATCGAAGCCTTCGTCGATCACTACAACCATCAGCGCTACCACGAGAGCCTGAGCAACGTCAGACCCGCCGACGTCTACTTCGGTCGTGACAAAGCCATTCTAAGACAACGAGAAAGGATCGAACGAAAGACGCTCGAAACGCGACGCTTGCATCACAGACAACGCGCCGCATAATCACACCAACCAGATGAGCCCAACTCTCTCTTAGTTTAGCCCGCTCGTGGTTCCAAAATCCCTGACGACGGACATCGGTGCAATGAATGACGTTGTCAAACCGCCAAATTTTTGCATCACACTGACACTAACTGAACGGCAAGATAAACCAGAACCAATAAGATTGTGACGATTAAAATCCAGACCCGCCAGAGCGGACGGCGCGTCCAACTTGCCGGTTCGATGTGATATCCGTCTTCATGCTGCATCTTATCCAATTTCGCTAAGATATTCTGACGCCTCTCATGACTTTCGTCGTGCGAGCGCGATTGCTGATCGCACTTTGCTGGCATTTCCTTCAAACGAATATTCGACAAAGTTGCTGTCCAAAGAGAAATAGGAAAAAGAGGAAATTTTGCGCAATTTAAAAATAATCTAACGGCATCCAAGGCTGTCTTCAGAGGCAAAAAAACAGTCTTATTAAGATATCCTAATGCGGGTTTTTTTACAAGTCAAATCGCCCTTAAGGTGATTTTGAGCACGACTGAATGGGTAGGCAGCTTATACTAAATCGCACCCTCTAACTATGGCAGTTTTGTCCGCACACCGACGTTTCAGCAAGCAAAAATGCTGCAAGATGCACGAATGTCCGCGATGACGGGCCGCATTGCAGCATCCTGAGGTGGATGTGAACGGCAACAATGGGCCGTCCTCATCGATGCAGACCGCTCTTTGATGCTGCATGTGCTTCGATGGCCGCGAAGAGCCCTGCGTCACCGATGCTGCAAAGCGCATGAATGAATGCTTTGCCTTGCGCAGCGTTCAACGAATGTCCTTGAACCGCAATTTTCAAATTGGATAACTGAATGCCCCATTCCGGCAGAACATTGCAGTTACGAAATTGATCGAAATGGTGAGTTAGACTGAAACACGCAATCAGAACTGAGAAAGAAACCTCCACCCTTCCTCGGCGGCATCGACTTCTCGTGAGGTTCGCCCAACCAACCTTACCGGAAGATATTGGCGCCCTGATGGCCATGTGTGCCCGCCGCCATTAATCTGAAACAACCAAACGGGAGCAGCATCACAATTCCACTGGCGTATCGACACCGACGTCCGATCCTTTGCAACTCGATCACGCTCTTCTTTAAAAGCGAGGCCCCCACAACGGTTTTGGCGCGTCCAGATCTCAAGAGTCCTAGATGTAGAAAGCACCTTGTCTCTCGGCTTTCCGAGAACGACGATTGTTCCCCCATTGTAGGGCACTTGTTGGTCTTCGGTGCCATTCATTATGGCAATGCCAATAGGAGGGCCGTTTTGGCATTCATCTACTAAGTATGTTGGCAATGGCATTGCAACTGGCATAATCGCCCTGATCTTGCTTGGCAGGTTGCAGGCCAAATAGTAGGACGCCTGTCCCCCTCTCGAAATTCCAGTTGCAAAAATTCTATCTGAGTCAACGTTTTTAAGCGATTGAACTCTTGCGATCACGGACTTGAAATACTCGAGGTCATTGACCCTTTGGCTTAGTGCTTCAGAGATAGCTCCCTTTCCAAAATCCCAAATTTTGTCGACGGCGTTTGGATAAACAACAAGAAATCCGTGCTCGTCGGCGAGTTCGTTCCAACGACTGCGAGAAAGCCGGATCATCTGCCGCGCGGTTCCTCCGCCGCCATGTAGGACCACCACGAGTGGAAGTGAAACTTGCGGGCCCTCGAAACCACGTGGCGAATAGAGGATAAATTGCCGTTGGTATCCTTGTTGTTTGAAGGCGTAAGTCTTCAGTTCACCATGCTGAGCAAACGCCTGGCTTGCGAACAAGAAGTAAGTAACCATTGCTCGACTTAGAATTTCCCAAGCTGAGAATCTAATTTTCATGGATCAACCCTTGGCTTTACTAGTTGCAGTCACTTACGCCACGGGCGTTTCCCGCAGAATGTGCAGTCGTTGAGCCGCCAGGACCAGTAATCATTAGCTCGGCCCGAACGTCATAGGTGGTTGCTGTATAGGTCGCTCTGATCTCTCCTTCTCCGCGCGCATTGTCTTCAGGATATTCGCAGCTCATTTGAGCCGAACCAGAACCTGCAGTTAAGATTGTATTTGATGCTCGGCATTGACCATCGGTCAGAAGACCCACCACATCAGTCGCAGACATGTTGGCAGTTGCGGCATCAATACAAAAACGCTCAGTGTTCTGCAGGACCACATCACGCCCATCTACGGACAAGGTTGTTGCGTACTGCCACCGCCCCGGATCCAGATTTATTCTTTGTTCCTGGGCTGTTGCCACTGAGACTGTCAAAGTGAGCGCAAGACCGATGATTGTTGGAAATACTCTGATCTTAGGCAACTTGCGAAATCCTCCAAAAGTTGAGCTGATACCTTCATTACGCAGCGCAGGCGCGGCTCCTACGGCAAAACCGCGAAAAATCTCCGAACTTCTGGGTTTGCCTTCAGGCAGTCTGAGGACGCGCGATGAAACAGCTGGCTGCATCCACGTTGGTTGATTGAGAAAATCGCGCGTTAGGGTGCAGTGACAGGAAGGCTCTCTTATTTCATATGCTCGCTTCTGGATGAAAGAGCCACTCCATGTTACACGCAATAGTAGTTGCGGAGGAAAACAGAATGACTTGATTAGGCAGCGCGGCGCCATACCGCGTCCCTCGGCTCCCAATTAGCTGTCGGCAAACAAAGCGACAGCTACTTCGCCTAAATCGTTTCAGTCACCTTGTTGAGATGGCGAGGTGAGTCTGGATTAATGCCGCGCGATACTGCTACCCGTTCGACCATTGTATAAAAACTGGCAATTAGAGCGATTGGGTCAGTCAAGGCATGGCCCGACCGAATTGCCGATAACGCCGTTGCATGATGCACCTTAGCACTTGTTGCATAAACTTTGGCGCCCATGGCGGCCATTTCGTCCGCAACAGAGGCGAGCGTGGGTTCTGCTTCATCCTGTGCCGCAAATGCGATCACAGGAAAACCGGCATCAACAATAGAAACCGGGCCGTGGAGAACCTCGGCGGATGAATAGGACTCGGCGTAAATTTGGCAAGTTTCTTTGAATTTCAGCGCAGCTTCGTTCGAGATCGCGTAGGCAGGTCCGCGACCGAGACATAAAATGGAATTGCGCCCGACAAGGGTTTCACGAAATTCAGGCCAATCTGTTTTCACCGCTTGTTCTAGCATGTCGGGAAGATCATGGATTGCGGCTAGCAATGCGTTATCCTCGCCCCATTCTGCCAGTAACCAGATACCCGCGACACAGGAGTTGACGAAGCTCTTTGTCGCGGCAACGCTATGCTCCGGTCCGGCATGCAGGTTCAGTATATGATCTGCGACCTGCGCGAGGGGACTGTCGATGTTATTTGTCATCGTGATCGACAAGGCCCCACCGATCCGCGCCATCTCTGCCATTTCAACGATGTCCGGGCTTTTACCTGACTGCGACACCGACAGGCAGACACTTCCCTTTAGGTTCAGCTGACGTTTGTAGATCGAAGCGATCGACGGCCCGATGGACGCAGCGGGTGTTCCGATCAGCAACTCCGACGCGTATTTGAGGTATGTTGCCACATGATCGGAGGAGCCACGGGCAACACTGACCATATAATTCGGTGCACGGATTCGGGCAGCGTCGGCAGCGCGACAAATGTCGTCGCTGCCGTTTTGAAGCAGCCGATCCACAGCGTCAGGAATTTCCAGCACTTCGCGACGCATCTGCGTGAGAGAGGGTGTCATCGGGAAGTCCTCCGCTGTGTTATAGGGTGTTCAGGATTGATTGTGCGACTTTGCCTTAGTGTGATCCAAAGCGTGGCCCCGATGATCATCGTGGCCCCAGCCCAAAAGCCAGGATTGGGCAACTCGTCAAAAACAATGTAGCCAACGGTGGTCGAAAACACCAAACTTGCATAAGACAACACCGCCAGAAATCCCGCCTGACCATAGCGGTGCGCGCGCAGAAAACAAAACTGTGCGGACTGGGCAAAGACCCCGATTGCCAGCAACGTGGGCAATTGATCAAGCGGTACTGGTTGCCATGTGAAGATTGCAAAAGGTGCCGCGATCAGGGTCAGGCCTATTGCGTAAAAGGTCATCATGACAACAGTCGGCGCCGCGACGAGCCTGCGAGTTGTGATCACTGCGCCTGTTGAAGCAAAAACCACCAGCACTTGCGCAGCCAATCCCCAGCCACCTGTCAAGCCAGACGGGTCCACAGCTGCCACGACTCCAATCAGCCCGATAATAGCGGCAATCCAACGGTCGCGCGTGATGACCTCTTTCAAAAGCCAGGCCGCCGCGATCATCGTCAGGATCGGTCGGGTAAAGCCAATAGTCGTGAACAGGGCCAGCGGCAGCCGGGAAATCGCAAAGAAACTCGCTGTCAGGGCGATTGTCGAAAAACCGACCCGCAACGCATGTAATCTGAGATCCTCAAGGCCGCGAAATTCGTGCCGGTACCGCCAGATCCATGGAAGCATCAGCAACAATCCAACGCCAGCCCGCAGAAAGACCAGTTGGAACGCAGGATACCCCAGCCCCACTGCCTTGACGATTGAAAGTGCTCCAATGTTCAGCGCCATGTCCGCCAGCAGCCATCCAGCCGCCAGCCCGTTGCGGGACGGATTAGTTTCGTTTGGCAAGCAGATTGGCCATCAGGCGAAATGCACCGGGGGTTAGTTTCTCCATCTGGTGATGCAAGATGAGCGACGTGTGCACATGCCGCCCCCGACCAACATCAGCAGCCAGAAGCGCGCCTTTCAATGGCGCCTCGCCTGCGTCATTCATTTCGATCAGCGGCGTATAGGCAGGGTCCCAATCCTTGGCAAAATAAAGCCCACGTTCCTTGTGCCAATCGGCCCAGTCGGTATCACCAATGCGATTGGGCTGGTTCAATAAGGCATGGTCCGGGGTTAATACAGTGACAGCTGCGGTTTCGTCGGTGACGCGCCAGCGAAGCGAAGGCAGCCCGATCTCAAGCCGGTAGGGCGCTGTTGTATCTGGATTCCAGTTATCCCACGGACGGTGATATAGAGTGATCAGCGTGCCACCAACGTGGACCCAATCGTGGATACGCGGCATCGCGCTTGCCAGACTGGGGCAGAACTTCATCGCGAAGATGCCGACCACCAGCGTGTCAAAGGCGGCTAGAACGGCCTCCGTCAGATCGGTGTCGGACAGGTCCGTGACTTTTGCACCCATCCGTTCCAACCACTGGCCGACCCTGTCGTTGCCGCCACCGATATAACCGACCCGTACATCAGGTAGCGTGGCATCAACCACGCGCACTTGGGCAACTGCGGGGCGCACCAATACCCGTGGCGCGATATGCGCGCGGCGAATATGGCGCACGCTGCTTGCGACCTGTCCGTCCAATGTCAACGCAAGGTTGTACAGGCCTGGTGCCACATCTATGGGAGCCGTTGCGACCAGACCACTCTCGCTATTGTCGACCAACCAGCCCTCTGGCACATGCAATCCTGGCTTTGCGCCAGATGGTGAAATTTCACCAACGCTAATCATGAAAGAGCGGCGGCTATGGGTAAGGTTGATGACATCTGCATCCGGTTGAACGGTGGCAGAGTGTTGTGGCAACACCACCGGTGGCACCTCAAAAGGAACGCCAACAGTTGCGGTTACGTCTTGCACTGTCAGAGCCACATCGATGCAGGGTGCTGTGGGTTTATAGGGGAGATAGGTGGGCGGGTAGGGATCGCTTATGGCGGCATTCTTACTAAGCGAGACGATCGCGTTCTGCAGTGACCAGTCCGTGGGTAGGCGAGGCACATGGCTAATTTCGCCGGTATCAGCAGAAACCTCACTGACCAGCATTGTGCTGTCGCCGGGACGCAGGACGTCTTTTTGCAGCGCAAACCTTACATCCACACCTGCAGCGAGCTGTATCACACGGGTCAATTGTTCATCTTTACGGGCCAGCTTATGCGCAATCGCCGCCGGGCAACCCTTTGCCGCCTTTCGGAGCGCTTGCAAGGCGATGCAAGCGTGTTCCAGAATGTCATCTGTGTTTGGAAAGGCCGCTACTGCTGCGTCGCAGACGTCCTGCACAGCAGAGAGCCCTGGCACTTCCAGATCGCTCAGAGTTTGTGCCAACCCGGATGCAATGTCTTGATCAGGCCCGGCGACGGTGGACTGTGCCAAATGCAGCGGAAAATCAGTTTCTGCCCCAATCGGTATCCAGTGTCCCATGGCTTGCGTGGCATGCAATGCGCGACTTTGCTGGCCCATTCGCGCAAAGCTCCATCCTGTCACTGGATCCTTTCCCGAACCCGGAACAGTCATCGTCGCCGGGGGCGGCGGCAAATCGTCATCATAGGCCTGACCGGCCCCGGACCATGCGGGCAGATACAGCTTTTTGACCTGCCATACCGGTCTTTCGCTGCCAGTAAAATCTGGATCAGAGGCAAGATCCATAACCTGATGTGCCGCCTCTGTCATCGCACGGTGATGCCCGTGCTGACCGGGCACATCTAAAAACGTGGGACAGATGATATCTGGTCGCTCTGTGCGGATAATATCGACAAACCGCGCAAGGGTCCTGTCACGCCCCCATTTCGTCTGAGTTTCATCACCGGATTTGGAAAAACCGAAATCGAAGATCGTATCGTCAGGACTGATCGAAAGCCAATACATCCGAAGATCAAGACGGTCGCAGGCCGCTTCCATTTCAGCCGTGCGTAGTGCGCCAAGTGCGGCGGCTGTTTCAGTCCCGATATCATTCTGCCCACCTTCGCCCCGGGTCGAGCAGGCATAGGAAATATCCACGCCGTCCCGAAACCGCAGGGCAGCAAGCATCTCGGAGGTTTCATCGTCAGGATGCGCGCCGGTGTTCATAAACGACACCGTACTTTTCAACGCGGTCAATGCCTGCCAAAGAGCCACGATGCGCGGGCGGTCTCGTTCAGCAGCAATTCGGGGTTGATCTGAAAGGGGCATGGTTTGCGTCCTTAATGAGCGTAAGAGTTGGGCGAACTAAGTGCCCTGTTCAGGATCAATGCCGCTGCACCCAACGTCGCGGTCATCCGTCCAGCAGCGCCCCGCATCAGACGCGGGTGTGGCGCATTTGGCCGGTTCGAAACTGAGCGTTCTGGCAATGACGCGTGTGCCACCAAATGGTCCAAAACCGCATCTGGCATCGCCCCACCTAATATGACTGTTTGTGGGTCGAAGATATTTTCGACAATGGCCATCGCGTAGCCAAGCGCTTCGCTGGCTGTCCTGAGCCACGCCATAAGGTCGGCGTCTCCTTGCTGGAACAGCTGGTCGAGCGCCTCTATTTCGCGTGCGTCCTTTCCCACCGATTTCAAATGCCGCTGAACAGACAATCGGCTTAGGGCGTTCTCAAGATTTCCACGCTGAGCAGGTAAGGGGATGTGGCCAATTTCCCCAGCGTTGCCATATGCGCCGTGCACCAGCTGCCCGCCATGGATCAGCCCCAAACCCAACCCGGCCCCGAAATATAAATATGCATAGGACGTGATATCCTGTGCCAAGCCATTGACACGTTCAGCCATCGCAGCGGCATTGGCATCATTGCTCAGCATGACTGGAAGTCCAATTGCCTCTGTAAAAAAAGCTTCAGCATCGACCTGTTGCCATCCGGGCAAATCAGATCCCATACCGGCGATGCCAGTAACGCCAAAAGGGCCTGGCATCACAATACCTGCACCCAATGTCCGGCCTTGCGCGTTTTTTATCTGATCCAACGCCCGCGCATAGAGAGCGTTGACATAGGTCAAAACGGTTTCCGGTTGGGCTTGGGTAATTGCGATCCGTTCGGTCACAACGGCCTTCCCGTGCATGTTCAGAAGAGCTGCAAAGATCGCATCTGGCCTGATCTCGATCCCAAGCGCATAGCCGCCTTCCGGGTTGAGCGCATACTGAATTGCAGGCAGGCCGCGCCCGGCACTCAGACGTCCCTTTTCCAGCAACAGACCGTCCTCTGAGAGATCTGCGATGATGTTGCTGACGGTCTGCGTCGTTAACGAAAGTGCGCGCGCGATTTCTGCGCGCCCAATTGTGCCAGCGATACGCACCTGACCCAGAATGGCTTGGCGATTGCGGTGTCTTGAACGCTCTGCATTACTGCCTTTGTGGAGAGGGAGGACAATCATAAAGTCCGATTAACTCAATTTATTTGAATTATCAATCCAATTGAGTTAACCCATGAGCTAGGAGTTCAAAATGAACCGCTATTTCCATCATGGGAGACGTAAGATGAAATCACATTTGAAAGGTTTGTTCCTTGCCGGGCTGACATCCTCTGCCGCTTTGTTTTCAAGCGCTGCCAACGCAGTTGAGATCGAATATTGGCAGTATTTCTTTGACGCGCGGGTCGATGCGATGGAGACACTTATCACCAATTTCGAGGCTGCTAACCCCGACATTACTGTGAAGATGACCCATTTCCCTTACGCTGACTATCGCACCAAAGTCGCCGCGGCGATCCCCGCCGGCGAAGGTCCCGATGTGGTACAGTTGTTCTATGGCTGGTTGAACGATTACGTTCAGGCAGAGCTGATCCAGCCTTTGCCAGCGGGCACCTTTCCTGCCGCCCAGATCGACGCTGAGTTCTTTCCAATGGTTCAGGCAATGAAAGACGGAGACGCTTATTGGGCGCTGCCCACAGCTGTTCGCAGTTTGGCACTGTTTTACAACGAACGCCTTCTAGAAGAGGCTGGGCTCGATGGCCCGCCTGAGACGCTGGAAGAAATGATGACCGCCGCCGCCGCGATGACCAAAACAGATGCGGCTGGCAACATCACGCAGGTGGGGATCACAGCAGGCATGACCGCGCAGGATCACCATTGGTGGCGCGAAGGTCTGGTACGCCAAAACGGTGGCGAGCCCTATACCGATGACTACAAGACTGTGAATTACAACAACGATGCCGGTCGCGCCGCGCTGGAATTCTACGCAAATATGTTCCTCGGCGACCCGCCGGTGACTTCCATCGGTTTTATGGATGAACCACAAGCGGCCTTCAAAGCTGGGCGTGCAGGCATGCACATTGACGGGTCCTTTCGGATCGGATCCCTTGCCGACCAGCGGGGCCTAAAGTGGGGCGTGACCGAACTGCCTGCCAACGCGGAAGGGACGCGGTCGAATTATTCGTCCTATTGGGTCAACGCGATCACCACCAAAGCCGAAGGCGAGAAGTACGACGCCGCAGTTAAGTTCATGGCTTATATCACCTCTGACGAGGCCATGCAGGTCTGGCTGGATGTCGTGGGCGAGCTGCCAGCGAAACCATCCGTCGGGATGACTGAAGCAAATGCGAATGATAAGACGTTTGGCCCCTTCATTCGCGGGCTGGAATACGCAAACACCACAAAGTTTGCGAACGAGTCAGGCCAGCGGCAGTTGATGGTTGAAATGGTCGAACGGATCCAGCTGGAAGGCATGGCGCCAGCTGAAAGCTTAGCCATTGCAGCGGACGCCGAGCAAAAGCTGCTTGACGAATATTACGCCAAATAAGGTGCTCCTTGCCGCTCCGGTTTTCTCACTCGGAGCGGCTTCCTAATCGAAGGCGCGCGCATGTACCGCAACCTAACCATCCGCCAGAAGCAGATTGTCTGGGCTTGGGCATTTCTGGCGCTGCCAGTGCTGTTTTATTCGGTGATCCGGTTTTATCCCACGGGCAACGCGATCCTGATTTCGTTTCAAAATTGGAACCTACTGGGCAGCCGCACCTGGGCCGGTCTCGAAAACTACGAAAAGCTATGGAATGACCCGGTATTTTGGAAGGTGTTCAAAAACACCTTTATCTACCTGCTTCTTGGCACCCCAATCAGCCTCGTATTGTCTTTCATGATCGCTTACCACCTCGACAAACTCCGGTTCATGCACGGGTTTCTGCGGATGCTCTATTTTCTACCCTTCATGACATCGGCGGTCGCGATGGCTTGGGTCTGGCGCTGGTTTTATCAGGACGTACCTATCGGGCTTTTCAACAACATCTTGGCGGGCTTCGGAATCCCGCAGATCGCGTTTCTGCAATCCACAACCAACGCTTTACCTGCCGTCCTAGCCCCCGCCGTCTGGGCCGGTCTGGGATTTCAGGTGATCATCTTTATGGCCGGCATTCGTGCCATCCCCACCAGCTACTACGAGGCCGCAAAAATTGATGGCGTCGGTTGGTTTACGGTGTTGACGCAAATCACCATTCCACTTTTGCGCCCGACCATCGTTTTCATCGTCGTGTTTTCGTCCATCGGCTTTTTGCGGATTTTTGATCACGTCTTTAACATGACGACCAACAATCCCGGCGGGCCACTGAATGCAACAAAACCGCTTGTTTTGATGATCTACGACACGGCTTTTAACGGCTTTGATATGGGCTATGCGGCTGCCCAAACCGTGGTACTTTTCACGATCCTGCTGATCGTCTCGCTCATTCAACTGCGCCTGCTGAGGAGCACTTAAATGGTCGATATCGCCCCTACATCAGACGCACTGCTGATGGCCAAGCCCGCTCCGCGCACGCAAAATCTGGGCCAAATCATCCGCTGGCTGCTGCTGTTCATTGGCGGGGTCATTATGATCATGCCTATTGCTTACATGATATCGACCTCTCTGAAATGGCCGCATGAGGTCTATAACGTCAACCTGATCCCCGAAGAACCGACTATTGATAACTATATCTTCGTTTTGGAAGACGGGCGGTTCTATTGGTGGTTCGTCAACTCGATCATTATCGCCACGATCACCACAATCTGTAATCTGCTCTTCGATTCACTGGTCGGCTATACATTGTGCAAGTTCCGCTTTCCCGGCCGGACGATCGTCTTCATCGCCATTCTATCCACCCTGATGATCCCCACTGAAATGCTGGTGATCCCATGGTATCTGATGTCGCAATCCTTTGGTTGGCTGGACAGCTATTGGGGTATCATGTTCCCAGGCCTGATGACGGCTTTTGGCACATTCCTGATGAAGCAATTCTTTGAAAGCGTTCCCGATGACTTCATTGAAGCGGCCCGCATTGATGGGCTGAATGAACTTCAGATTTGGTGGACCGTCGCGATGCCTCTGGTCAAACCCGCGTTGGCTGCGCTTGCGATTTTTGTCTTCCTCGGCAACTGGACGGCGTTTCTCTGGCCATTGATCGTCACGAACTCGGTTGACATGTATACGATCCCCGTGGGCCTGTCTGGCTTCGGAGACGAGGCAGATGTGGCATGGGAACTGATCATGACAGGTGCTGCGATTTCGACGATCCCGACGCTTGTCGTGTTCTTGATTTTCCAACGGTTCATTATTCGCGGCGTTGTGATGGCGGGGCTTAAAGGATGACTGACAACAGCGTTTTCCCTGACCCAACCTACAAGGACACTGTCCTTGCTCCGCTTTTTGAAGGCGTCAAAACCCACTATGCAGGGCATATGGCGGCGATCAACCGCGCGCATCTGGTGATGTTGGTCGAAACTGGCATCTTGACGGGGGCCGACGGTCGAAAAATCGCGCAGGCGCTTCAGGCCATTGACGCTGAAACCGATATGGCCACCCTCACCTATACAGGCGAGCACGAAGATTATTTCTTCTATGTCGAAGCAGAATTGCGCCGTCGCTTGGGTGATCTTGGTGGCGCGTTGCATACCGCACGGTCGCGCAACGATATGGATCACACACTTTTCAAAATGGCCCTTCGTACCCGCGCCGAAGTAATGCTGGCTCAAATCACCAAGCTTACCGAGGTCTTAATTGCCAAGGCGCGCGAAGAGGCTGCCACCTTGATCGTTGCCTACACGCACGGCCAGCCCGCGCAGCCCACAACATTTGGTCACTATCTTGGGGCCATGATCGAAGTGCTTAATCGCGATGCGCAGCGCCTTTCTGCTGCCATCGAGAACCTTGGGCATTGTCCGATGGGGGCTGCCGCGATCACCACCTCTGGTTTTCCAATCGACCGCACCCGCATGGCCGATCTGTTGGGTTTCAACGGCCCGCTGGTAAACTCCTACGGCTGTATCGCAAGCGTTGATTACGTCACCGGGCTTTATTCCGCCATCAAACTGGTGTTCCTGCATCTGGGCCGTGTGGTGCAAGACCTCGCCTTCTGGTCCAGCTTTGAAGTGGGTCAGCTTTATGTGCCTAACGCGCTGGTGCAGATAAGTTCGATAATGCCGCAAAAGCGCAACCCAGTTCCGATTGAGCATATGCGCCATCTTGCCTCTGTCACCTGTGGGCGTTGTGACATGGTGGTGAACACGATGCACAACACACCCTTCACTGACATGAACGATAGCGAAGGCGAAGTGCAGCAGGCAGGGTATGCGGTGTTTGGCAGCGGAGGCCGGGTCCTTGATCTGATGACCGCTTTCCTACCGGCTTGTTCCATCAACGCCGATAACGTACGCCGCAATTCGGACGCCGCGTCTATCACGATCACCGAACTTGCCGACACCATTGTCCGTGACGAAAGCTTGACCTTTCGTCAGGCCCACGAGGTTGCGGCACATGTCGCCCGCAATCTTGATGGTGCACCGCTATCGGCGGGGTTCGAAATTTTCCAAATGGCATTCCAAGTGGCTATGGACAGGCCGCCAGCGATGGATAACGCGGCATTCCAAACCGCCACCAGCCCCGAAATCTTCGTTGCACGCCGTGATCGTATCGGCGGGCCAGCATCAGCGGCACTCGACGCGGCACTAACATCCTATGCACAGGTTCTGAACGGGCTAAGTGCAGAATCTGTGTCCCGAAAACAGCGCATCGCGGATGCTGAAACCGCCCGCGCGACCGCCTTTGCCCAACTGCTGGAGACCTGATCTTGGCCAATCTTGCCCTGCGCAAACTCGCGAAATCCTATGGCTCGATCGAGGTGCTGCATGGCATCTCCCTTGATGTTGCGGACGGCGAATTTGTGGTGTTTGTCGGCCCGTCCGGCTGCGGCAAATCTACGACGTTACGCATGATTGCAGGACTTGAAGAAACCAGCAGCGGCATCATCGAAATCGGCGGGCGCGAGGTGAACAACCTTGAACCTAAAGAACGTGACATCGCGATGGTTTTCCAGAACTATGCAATCTACCCGCATATGTCGGTCAAGAAAAACATCGCTTTCGGTTTGCGGTCTTCGAAAATGCCAAAGGTCGATAAAGAAAAGCGGATTCAAGAAGTTGCCGGCATTCTTGACATGGTTGATTTACTAGATCGCAAACCAGATCAACTCTCAGGCGGCCAGCGCCAACGGGTCGCAATCGGACGCGCCATGGTGCGCAATCCCGCCGTCTTCCTCTTTGACGAACCGCTCTCGAACCTCGATGCGCAGCTGCGGACCCAAATGCGGCTTGAAATCAAGAAGCTGCACCAACGGGTTGGCAATACAATTATTTTTGTAACCCATGATCAGGTCGAAGCAATGACGATGGCCGACAGGATCGTGATCATGAAAGATGGTCACATCCAACAAGTTGGCACCCCTGCCGAAGTGTTTCACAAGCCCGCCAATACCTTCGTTGCGCGGTTCATCGGCGCGCCATCAATGAATTTGCTTGCCGGGCAGATCGACGGCACGACGGTCTCGCTTGATGCGGGGCAGCAGCTTACCGTTCCAACCCTTGTGCAAACGCAAAGCGGTGGCGTGCTTTTGGGCGTTCGACCTGATGATCTGCACCCCAACAGCGCAAACCCGATCCTTGCGGGTACTGTCACACTGCGTGAGCCCTTGGGACCCGAAACACTTATCTATGTCGAGACCCCATCGGGTGAAATCATCGCCAAAGCCGACGGACGCATGCCGCCCGCAGTCGGAGAGACCGTACAGCTCGGCGCTGACCCCGAAAACCTTCATGTCTTTGACGCCGCAAGCGGGCAGGCGCTGACGTGAAAAAGCAGATCCTCTGCGCCGGTAGGCTTTATTGCGATCTAGTTTTTGCAGATGCGCCACGGTTGCCCACACTTGGAACAGAGGTTTTTGCTCCGACATTATCACTGCGCGCAGGCGGGGGCGCGTTCATCACTGGCGCGACACTCGCAGCTTTAGGGCATCCGGTTTGGCAATTCTCGACGCTGCCGGCGGCCCCATTTGACACCATCGTGTTGACTGACATGAAAGAACATTGTGTTGTGGCCACCGCTTGCAAACCGGCTGCCGATGGCGTCGACCCGCAGATCACAGTGGCCATTGGCTCTCAAAGCGATCGCGCGTTTCTGACCCGTGCAGACGGCCCGGCCACGCCTGATCCTGCATCAATCCGTTTCTCTGACTTTTCTCACTTGCACATTGGCGAATTGAGAACTTTACAAGATATGCCCGTATTGCTGGAGATGGCACGGTCCGCAGGGCTCACTATTTCTCTCGATTGCAGTTGGCAGGATGGATATGACGAAAGCGTTGTCGACCTGATCGCGGCCGTTGACGTATTCCTCCCCAACGAGCGGGAAGTCGCCGCCCTTGCAACGATTGGTGTTCCGGAGGCTTGCGCCTCCCTGACCGTAATCAAAAGCGGCATGGATGGTGCGCGTGCGCGGATGCGGAATGACAACGCATGGACACACAGCCCCGCGACCCCAGTCGAGGTCGTGGATGCGACCGGGGCTGGTGATGCATTTAATGCTGGGTTCCTTTCAAGTTGGCTGGATCAAGCCCCGCTTGCAAAATGCCTTTCCAAAGGCAATGACTGCGGTTCTGCTGCGGTTCAGGCGCTAGGCGGAGCAGGCGGTCTGAAACAACCCATTGGGAGTGGGCAAAACTTGGTGGACGCCGTGTTAGGGTAAGGCTTTTGGAGCGAGGCGAGGCCTACCATGGATGTGCGAATTGTTATCTAAACAACATTTGAAGATGGAGAAACACAGAGGCGCGATATTGGTCGTCTTTGCCGTGCACCTGACAACCTAGAATCAGAGTGCTTGGGTTTGCAGCTTGATGAAGCTAAGACATTTTTGTGGCGATTGCAGGAAGCGATCCTTCAAAGCCAGATCGATGAAGCGCCGGCGGCAAGCCGAATTTGCGACGACTGCGGAAAGCGTTGTGGAATCCACGATGATCGAGGTCGCACACTCGACACTTTGTATGGCCGTTCTCGGGTGAAGGCGCCGCAGCTACGACATTGTGCCTGCAAATCAGACGCGGTCGCAGGAGCGGGCAAAACTTGGTGATCTTTTGAGGAAAGGTCAAGTTTTGGGAACAAGGCGATAGTTTATGGCCACCTATATCGAAAGGGTCTTGAGGTCTCATCATCCCGGGCAGAAGGTTGCGTGGACAACATAGGAAACGCCCGCATGGGAAAACGGCGGTGCATGCGGTGGTCCCCGCAAGGCGCGCATCGTTTGGCAGTCACAAGGGCCGCTGTCCTCGACGACAGACTAACCGTCTCAGGCATTGCCGCATGACCACTAAGTTTTGCCCACTCCCCCTAACAATACCGGTGGTGGTTGTCTCCCGTGCAATAGACTCTTCAGTCTCAGAAGACTCTTCCACTACAGGTGCAAACAATCATCACATCTGCATCGTTGGGGCCGCAGCGCTCATTAAAACACGCACAAGCGCTGGCTGGGTTCTGACGCCAACCTTGTCGTAGATGCGTTGCAGTTGCGTGCGCAATGTCGTAGAACTGACCCCTAGCTTTTCGGCGGCTGCAGGAAGGTCGTACCCCGCGATGACCTCGCGCGCCAGTTTCAACTGAGCTGGCGTCAACCCGTGAATGAGTGCGGCCGCAGACAAACGCTGCTCGGTCAATTCATCGTTGTTAATCGCGACATAAATTTTTCCTGAATTTGCCAACACCCAACACAGTTGGTGTTCGGATTCTTCGTATGATTGCAGAACCACGGGCAAGCAGCCGGATTGTGAGTCCACCTCATCGCACAGTGATGCGGCCCACCCAATAACGTCCCGCAGTCTTTTATTGTCCGACCGGTTGGAAGCGCAAATTCGCCCCGCAATAACCCGCAATGCACCGCTTTGTTCCATCGCTTTGGCGGAATGTTCATTACTCCAGAGCACACGACCAGTGCTATCGACCTGGATGAGCGGATAGTCGACCTGATGCACCGAGTGGTGGAGGTATCCGACGTAGGCAAGCAACCACTCACCATCGTGCTTTTCCAGGATTTTGGCCTCATGGGTTAACCCCGGCATGTCCATCTCAGGCTCTCCGGTATTGGGTGCGCGCAAATCATAGGTGATCCAAGCCATGTCGCTGCCAATTCGCATGAAGATATTCTCCATGCTAAACTCCTGCGCCGTTCGGTTGGGTTGCGGGTTCTCGTCGAAGCGGCGGCGCGTTTTTTCCTGAATGGCGTCCCAGCCCGACACTTGCGTGATGCCACCCAGTGACCACCATCCTTCGCGTTTTGCGTAAGGCTCATGAACCCAACATTGTACCCACGCGTCCCAGTTTTTTTCCCAAAACGCCTGCGATTCAGCTTGGATGCGCTCCATAATCGCAGCTTTCTCTGTGTCTGACCAGTTGTGCATGATCCTATCCCTGAATTGGATCGACATCATCATCGAATTTTCACTGCTCACAAACTACCGGTCAATATTTTTCTCGCTGTCATTCGATCGTATGACAGATAGGTCCGTGCTTTCTTGGCATTTTCGCCCTCGTGAAGATCACAGCTATCCGCAGGACGCTTCGGTTTTGTGGAAGTCAAATCAACAACTAGGAGAAAGAAAAATGTCAGTAGAACTACAAGGTTCAGCACATGAAACGGAAAACCCAATGTCTAATGCTCAGAAATTCTCGTTCGAAACTGCAACGCCGGTCGTGTCCAAACGGCCTTCATACGGCGTCGGCATCGTAGCACTTCTCGCAGTTGCCTCGCTCGCTAGTCCGGCAATGGCCGCTGACTCATTGCTCCAAACACAGGAGAAAAATGTCGAAATAGAAACCTCCAGTGATAAGGTCACGGCTCAGGATACATCAACTCGCGAGAAGCCCCTGAAAAAGCCCTCTAAAGTAACGGTAACTACAAGGACAGGAGTTGGCTGCAGCAACCACGATACCCAGACTTCGAGTGACGGAGCTTGCTGAATTAGCTAACGACATTATTGCGTATCGGCTTAAGGCTGAAACATCTAACACTGCCAAATCAAGGATTTGGCAGTGTTAGATATACAATTTTTCTACCGCTTGAAATAAGTGCGACTGTCTAAAAGCGGTCGTTCGGACATGGAATCCAACCGGCCGGTCGCATAGGCTTGAATGCGCACTCCAGCCAAGTCACGCGAAACGCAGTTTGCTGCTGCCATTGGGGCCGGCGCAACGAATGTCAGGTTTGGCCTATGTGATATGGCCAAACCTCTTACTTCAAAAAAACTGAAAAGCTGGTCATT
>JAOHEK010000043.1 GCA_028097405.1 Paracoccaceae bacterium
CCTATTCGGTGGTCTCGACCACCAGAACGTCGCGATCCGATGCGCCGTTTGAAAAGGCCAAGGCCTCGGCGTATTCGGGCGAGTGATAGCAGGTTTCTGCGGCTTCGACGGACGCGAATTTGGCGATCACTTGGCGTTCGTGTTCGCGCCCTTCGAACTGGACGTAGCGTGCGCCACGGGCAATGAACTCTCCGCCATATTTCGACAAAGCAGGCCCCGCCAATTCAGCGTATTTCGCGTATTGATCGGCGTCAGTCACCGTCACATGAGCGATCCAAAGTGCTGGCATTTATCCCTCCATCAGTTTTTTCACAGCCGCGAGTGCGACCTCTGCATTTTCGGCACTTGGGCCACCGCCCTGCGCCATGTCTGGGCGACCTCCGCCACCCTTGCCGCCAAGTTCCGTGACCGCGGCACGTACCAGATCAACAGCAGACACCTTGTCCAGCAAGTCTGGCGTCACACCAGCCGCGACGGCAGCTTTCCCGCCGGTGTCGGCGATCAGCAGCACGGCGCCTGATCCCAGACGCTCTTTGTGCTCGTCGATCAAGGGGGGCAAATCCTTGCCCGTTACACCTTGCAACACTTGGGCATGCAAGGCGACACCGTTAATCACTTCGGCCTCTCGTGGCGCCTGACCGCCGCCCGACATCGCCAGTTGGCGACGCAAATCGGCAACTTCGTCTTGCAAGGCGCGCCGTTCGGATTGCAGGGCTTTGACGCGGGTCGTCACATCCTCGACCGGCGCTTTCAATGCAAGCGCGGTTTCGGCCAAGTGTTGATCCTGATCCGAAAGATAGCGAAACGCCGCCTCGCCCGTCAGCGCTTCGATGCGGCGCACGCCTGCCGACGACGCGCTGTCGCCAAGCGTGACGAAGACGCCGATATCGCCCGTGCGTGTCACATGCGTGCCGCCGCATAGTTCAATCGACCATGTGTCGCCGGTTGCCCCTTTGCCACTGTCAGATTGACCCATGGAAACCACGCGCACTTCGTCGCCGTATTTTTCGCCGAACAGCGCTTGGGCGCCAAGGGCACGTGCGTCGTCCGGTGTCATGATCCGCGTTTCAACGGGCGAGTTCTGACGGATGAAGGTGTTCACTTGCATTTCAACTGCGCGCACTTCGTCCGTCGTCAGGGCCGATTGGTGAGAGAAATCAAACCGCAAGCGATCCGACGCGTTAAGCGATCCACGCTGCGCCACATGATCGCCAAGCGCTTCGCGCAGGGCTTCGTGCAACAGGTGCGTTGCGGAATGGTTGGCGCGAATGGCCGAGCGCCGCGTGTGATCTACGGTGAGAGCGACCGCATCACCCTTTGAGATTTTCCCGGCGGTGACCGTGATCTGATGCCCGAAAATGCGCCCACCTGCAAAGCGCTGTGTGTCCGTCACATCGCCCGAACCGACGCCGTCAGCCGCGCCAATGACAACACCGCTGTCGCCCACCTGCCCGCCGCTTTCGCCGTAAAACGGCGTCTGGTTGGTGACGATTGAACCGGTTTCGTTCGTCGCCAAAACATCGACTTCGGCGCCATCGCGCACAATGGCCAGAACTTGAGCTTCGGCGGTTTCGGTGTCGTAGCCTAGGAACTCGGTTGCTTGCGCCGCCTCGGCAATGTCGAACCAGATCGTGGCATCCTTGGCCTCGCCCGAACCTGACCACGCCGCGCGCGCTTTGGCTTTCTGGGCGTCCATTGCCGCGTCAAACCCTTCGGTGTCAACTTCGCGACCCTTTTCGCGCAGGGCGTCTTGGGTCAAATCCAATGGAAACCCGAAGGTGTCATAGAGCTTGAACGCCGCTTCGCCGGGCAATGCCGCATCGTCGGGCAGCTTGATCAATTCGTCGTCCAGCAGTTTCAGGCCGCGATCAAGCGTTTGCAGAAACCGGGTTTCTTCGGTTTCCAAGGTCTGCTGGATCATCGATTGGGCTTGGCCCAACTCGGGGTAAGCTTGGCCCATCTCGGCGACCAATGCAGGCACCATTTTGTGCATCACCGGGTCTTTTGCGCCCGCCATATGCGCATGGCGCATCGCACGACGCATGATCCGGCGCAGCACATAGCCGCGCCCTTCGTTCGAAGGCATCACACCATCGGCAATCAGGAACGATGTCGAGCGAAGGTGATCCGCCAGAACCCGGTGGTGAATATTGGCCGGGCCATCCGCATCCGCATGGGTCACATTCGCAGATGCTTCGATCAATGCGCGCATCGTGTCGGTGTCGTAGTTATCGTGCTTGCCCTGTAACAGCGCGCCGATCCGTTCCAGCCCCATGCCGGTGTCGATGGACTGCATGTCCAAGGCCCGCATCGAGCCATCTTCGAGCTGTTCGTTCTGCATAAAAACGATGTTCCAGATCTCGATAAAGCGATCCCCGTCTTCTTCAGGCGATCCTGGCGGTCCGCCCCAGATATGGTCGCCGTGGTCATAGAAAATCTCGGTGCATGGACCGCAAGGCCCCGTCGGACCCATTTGCCAAAAGTTGTCAGAGGTCGCGATCCGGATGATACGATCTTCGGGTAAGCCGATTTTTTTCCAAAGCTCGAACGCTTCGTCATCCGTGTGAAAAACCGTCACCAGCAATCGGCTTTTGTCGATCCCGAAATCATCCGTCAGCAGTTTCCACGCAAATGGAATGGCCTCGGTCTTAAAGTAATCCCCAAACGAGAAATTTCCGAGCATTTCAAAGAACGTATGATGCCGCGCGGTATAGCCGACGTTGTCCAAATCGTTGTGCTTACCACCTGCGCGCACGCATTTTTGCGAAGATGCCGCACGCTGATAATCTCGCGTTTCTAGGCCAGTGAACAGGTTCTTAAATTGCACCATGCCTGAGTTGACGAACATCAACGTCGGATCGTTCCGCGGCACCAAGGGCGAGCTATCGACCACGGCGTGATCGTTGCGGCCAAAGTAGTCAAGAAAGGTCGAGCGTATATCGTTCAGGCTGGTCATGAGCGGCGTCCAGATTAAGCAGGTCCCGCCTGATTATCGCCCGCCGCAGTCACTGTCCACAGGTCAGGCAGCGGGAATGAGATCAGCTGTCAAATCTGCTTTTAATAATCGGGCGCGCAGACGGAAACCGCTTGGCAGCGCCCATGGTCGCTATCTGGGGGAATATCGTCAGAATTTCCTGTCTTTGTGCCTCGGCGATGCCGCGGATGGTGGCGTCGTCGGGATGAAAACTCTCGGTCCAGGCACCATTGGCTAGGATGACTTCATGGGCATTCATCAACAGATGCAAATAGGTAACCCCCAGCATCGATGCAGGCCGAATGCTGCGTTTGTTGATGAGATGACGCGCAGCGATCAAAGCTTCGGTTTCGCCGCCCATCAAAGGGGACACCTTCGGGCCGACCAAAAAACGATGTTGCGGGCTGACGATCATGTTGCGTGCCGGAAACCCATCACCAAAGGCCCCTGCGCGGATCAAAATTGGCGTCAAATCGGAATTTTTTGCAACTTCGCTGTAATGAAATACCCGTTGTCCGATCCACATCAACCGCTTCAACCCATTGTCGCGCGTGACCAGCAAATCTCCGCGCTTCAAGGATTCGATTGGTCGCGGTCCCTGATCGGTTCCGATCAATGTACCAGGTGTAAAACAAGGAGATGATACGCGCAAAGCTGCCCCCAACTAATAACAAGAGGGCTTTGGATGTTAAATGCGGGGATCAATACGGTTGTTCATGCGAGCTTCCACCAAAGCCGTATACACAAACGCGCAGAATGATCCCCGCAGCCAAATCGGCAGCACTCGATACCAAAACTTCACAGTCACCTGCAAAGCGTGTGCGGTTCCCCCAAAATTCACCGCAGCACATGCCCCCCAGCGGGGTAACAGAAACTTAACCAAACCAGCCCGAGCACCAAAGAAAAAAGCGGCAGAAACGTGGCAAATATATTGCCGATGCGCCCGGTTCAGGTTTGGTTGAGCCAGCGCTGGTTTTCGGTTTGTCGCAAAACCAGCAACAATGGGTCAGCCAATGAAGGGCTGTATTTCCGCTCCGGGTCAGTGGGTTATCGCGAAGTGCTCAGATTGCGCTGTCCGACGTAGACCCGCCATTGTTTCGAAGGCCGTATCAATAAGCCGTTTTCGCGATGGGATTATGGCAAGATTACGTCTGGTACATGGGCCACAGTGGGTGTTTATGGCATCGGATCAATCCCGGCCAAGAAAGCGGATTGACGACGCTATCAGCGAATATCCGCCGAATCGATGGGCTCCGGTCTTGGCAGAATTCTAAGAATAGACACCCAAAGCTTGGCTTCGACGGCATAAGGACCGCCCTTTGGAAGCGTGATTTTCTGCCCAAAGATATCTAACGACAGCCCGCCCTCGCCTTTAACGACACGCGCCGGCAATGTGGCCAGTGCATCACTGCGCCCGGGTGGATCGGTTGAAACCAACACACTGTCGTTTGGCAATCCAAGTCCGATAGTTTCGCCAATTTTGCCGATGACTGGCAGAGCAAAGTCCGCGCCTGCTCCCGGTTCTGCGCCATCGACCAACGCCGACATGACGCCGTCACTGACCGATGTGACGGTCGCGCGCAATCGCGCAGGTGGCACCTGCCATTCTGTCAAGCTGCCGCCCGAAAGCCCAATCACCCGGTCTGCCAGCGTTGTTACTTCGCTGGCCGAATGCGTGACATAAAGGGCCGGCACCTGCGCTTCGGACACCGCGCGCCCGATGTATGGCAACAATTCAGCCTTACGGCTTGTGTCCAAACCGCTAAGTGGTTCGTCCAGAAATAACACATCAGGGTTCGACGCCATAGCACGACCCAAAGCAACCCGGCGCGCTTCGCCCCCCGATAGCCCTTGCACACGGCGCGACATCAAGACCCCCAGATCCAAGGCATCGATGATCGCGTCATAACTTTTAATCTCGCGTCGCCGCGCTCCATAGCGCAGGTTTCCGGCCACATCCAAATGGGGAAAAAGCGACGGGTTCTGGAACACGAATCCAATCCTGCGCTTCTCTGGTGGCAGGTTCAGCGAAGGGGCGGTCCAATCTTTGTTACGAAATCGCACGCGTGCATCATCCGCCTTTTCCAAACCAGCAAGGGCGCGCAAAAACGTCGTTTTGCCGCCGCCGGATGGCCCGACAATCGCGGTGATCCCGCTTAACGGGAAAGATTCCGCCACATCCAACGAAAACAACTCCCCCCGTGAAAGCTTAATCCGGAAGTCGAGCGTGTCAGCCAAGGCGCGATCCTCCGCGCCGGTTGAACACATAAACCATCGTCAAAACGCCCAAAGACAAAACCAAAAGCCAAGCTGACAAAACATGCGCGGTTTTGAAATCCAGCGTTTCGACGGCCGTGAAAATCTCGATCGAAATCACACGGGTTTGGCCGGGAATATTGCCACCCACCATCAAGACCACGCCGAATTCACCAACCGTATGGGCGAAACTTAGAACTGCTGCTGTCACCGCGCCCCGGCTGGCCAAAGGCAGAGACACCGAAAAGAACGCATCCCGAGACGACGCGCCCAATGTTCGGGCCGCATCCAACGTGGGTTGGGGAACGGCGCGAAACGCGGTCTGCATGGGCTGAACCGCAAAGGGTAAGGAATAGATAACCGACGCGATCACCAGACCGGTGAAACTGAACGCCAGTGTTTCGCCCGTCACACGCAGGAACAATCCCCCCAAGGGCGCATCGGGGCGCATCAGGATCAACAGATAGAAGCCCAATACAGTTGGCGGTAAGACCAAGGGCAGCGTTGTCACAGCTTCGAAAAACGGGCGGGTTTTGGCTTTGGTCGTGGCCAACCACCACCCCAAGGGCAAAGCGATGATCATCAAGATAACGGTTGTCACGGCTGCGAGTTGTAGCGTCAGCCATATCGCAGGCCAGACGCTCATCCGCTGCCCGGCAGACTATAGCCAGCGGCACCGATAATCTTGGCGGCGGTGTCTTCGGCCAACCAATCCCAAAAAGCTTTCGCCGCCTCGTTATCTGAAGCGCGCGCCAAAAACGCGGCATCCTGACGGATCTCGGGGATCAAACCAACAAGGCTTAGGACGAAACGCGCATTCACGTCATCCACCTGCGCTTCGGCGATAAAGGCCGCATCGGCATTGCCGGTGACAAAAACCGAAGCCACCTGCCCCACGTTCGCGACCAACACAGGCCGGAACGTGGCAGTATCAAGCGCCAGACGTTCCATCGCAAGGGTTGCGGCTTTGCCGTAGGGGGCAACAGTCGGATCGGCCAAAGCAACGGTTTTTCCCGCCAAAACATCGGGCGCGCTTTCGACGGTGATTTCTTCTTTCGACACCAACGACAGATGCCCGAAGGCGTAAGTGCGTGTTTCAGTGGCTTTGCCACTGCCCAGAAGCAATACAGGCCGTTCAACGTCTCCTGCCAGATAAATATCGAACGGCGCGCCCAATTCGATCTGTGAATAAAGCTGCCCTGTCGAGCCGTGGCTGATCAAAACATTATGGTCGCTTATCGCTTCAAAGGCGGCGGCCAGTTCTTCAACCGTACCAAGCAAATTCGAGGCCACGGCCACAGTCACATCACCTGCGCGTGCAACCGTCGTCCAGCAAAGAAGAACGCATAATGTCAGGCAGCTTTTCATCAATTTTCAGGCCATGTCCTATAAGGTTGTGCAAGGCTGCCCACCCCAGACAGGACGCCCCCGAAATATTTGGTGCCCGAGGGGGGACTTGAACCCCCACGATATATTTCAATCGGGGGATTTTGAATCCCCTGCGTCTACCATTCCGCCACTCGGGCGCACCGGGGGTCTAAATAAGAGATCCACTCGAAGGTGTCCACCACGTTTGAGCAGACAAAACCGTAAATCTTCAGAGCGGTTTTTTTGCCTTAACGTCTTTGACTTTGGCCGCCAAATCACGCGCCACTCCAAAGGCCCCCTGAATACGATCTTTCGTCTTGGTCCAATCCCGTTTGACGACGATCTTGTTGTCTTTCACCTTGGCTAATCCGCGCTGGTCTTCGATGAATTCCACCAGCCCTGCTGGGTTCGCGAATTTGTCGCGGTGGAACTGGATCGTCGCCCCGCGAGGGCCTGTATCCAGACGCGCAATGCCCGCTTTCTTGCACTCGCCCTTGATCCGTACGACCAACAACAGCGTGTTCACTTCGCGCGGCAGCTTGCCGAACCGGTCGATCAACTCGGCGGCAAATCCCTCCAGTTCAACCTTGGACGACAGCCCTGACAATCGACGGTACAGTCCCAAACGAACATCCAGATCCGGCACATAAGCTTCGGGGATCAGAACCGGCACGCCCAGATTGATCTGCGGCGCCCATTGATCGTCTGCCGAGGACAGTCCTTCCATCTCACCGGATTTGATCTTGGCAATCGCCTCTTCCAACATGGCTTGATACAATTCATAGCCGACTTCCTTGATGTGCCCCGACTGTTCGTCGCCCAACAAATTGCCAGCACCTCGAATATCTAAATCCTGAGACGCTAGCGTGAACCCGGCCCCCAATGCATCGAGCGAACCCAGAACCCGCAGGCGTTTTTCGGCCTGAGGTGTCATCTTCATCCGTGGCCGCGTGGTCAGATACGCATAGGCCCGCGCTTTTGAGCGCCCGACCCGACCCCGGATCTGGTAAAGCTGAGACAGACCAAACATATCCGCGCGGTGAACGATCATCGTGTTTGCCGTCGGAATATCGAGACCCGATTCCACAATCGTCGTGGCCAACAGCACGTCGAACTTGCCGTCGTAAAAGGCGTTCATCTTGTCATCAAGTTGCCCCGCCGCCATCTGACCGTGTGCAACGACATAGGACACTTCGGGCACCTGATCGCGCAACCATTCTTCGGTTTCGGGCAAGTCGCTGATGCGCGGCACCACGAAAAACGCTTGGCCGCCCCGATAATGTTCGCGCAGCAATGCCTCGCGCAGGGTCACCGTGTCGAACTCGGATACATAAGTGCGGATCGCCAAACGATCGACGGGCGGCGTGCCGATGATCGACAGATCCCGCACGCCGGTCAGCGACAATTGCAAGGTGCGCGGGATCGGCGTTGCCGTCAACGTCAGCACATGGATGTCCGACCGCATCTGCTTCAGGCGTTCTTTGTGCGTCACGCCGAAATGCTGTTCTTCGTCAACAACCAACAGCCCGAGGTTCTTGAACCGCACCGATTTCGCCAAAACCGCATGGGTTCCGATTACGATATCAACCGTACCACGCGCCAATTCATCGCGGGTCTGTTCGGCCTCTTTGGCAGCCACAAACCGCGACAACTGCCGAATTTCCACGGGGAACCCCCGGAACCGCTCCTTGAAGCTGGCCGCATGTTGGCGCGCCAACAAGGTGGTCGGTGCAATCACGGCCACCTGAACACCCGACATGGCCGCGACGAACGCGGCCCGCATCGCGACTTCGGTCTTGCCGAAGCCCACATCGCCGCACACCAATCGGTCCATCGGCGTGCCCGAGGCAAGGTCCAGCAACGTCTCGCCAATCGCGCGCAACTGATCGTCGGTTTCTTGGTACGGAAAGCGCGCCGAAAACGCGTCCCACATCCCATCGGGAGGTGTCAGGATCGCGCCTTTGCGCAGATGCCGTTCTGCCGCGATGCGGATCAACTGCTCCGCAATCAGACGGACGCGTTCTTTCAGCCTTGCCTTCTTGGCCTGCCAAGCGCCACCACCCAACCGGTCCAGTAAACCTTCTTCGTGGCCATACCGGCTGAGCAGTTCGATATTTACGACCGGCAAAAACAACCGATCCCCGCCCGCATATTCCAGATGAATACACTCGTGCGGAGCGCCCAAAGCCTCGACCACCTCAAGCCCCATGTAGCGCCCGACGCCGTGATCAACGTGTACAATCAGATCATTCGGGCTGAGGCTTTGCGCTTCGGTCAGGAAATTATCCGCGCGGCGCTTTTTCTTGGTCGGCCGGATCAAACGGTCACCCAGCACATCCTGTTCGGAAATGACCGTCAGCCCATCTTTGCCCTCAAACCCATGTTCCAGCGCCCAAATCGCCAGAAAAAGCCCGCCCTTGCCGTCCGGCACATCCCGGAAATCACCGATTGGCGTCGCACCTTGGATATCCTGATCTTCGATCAACCCCATAAGACGTTCGCGCGCGCCTTCGGAATAAGACGCAATCACCACCTGCCCGTTTTTCGCGCGGGCCTGAATGTGCTCGGCCAAAGCCCCGAACAGTGACACGGTTTCCTGTTGCCGCTCGGGCAGAAAGTTCCGCCCGATCCGCCCACCCGCATCAATCACGCTTGGCCCCAAGGGCTGAGGCAAAGCAACGAATTGCAACAACCGGTGATTGGCCGTCGCCTTACCCCAAGCCGCGTCATCGAAATAAAGCGCTTCGGCAGGGGCCGGTTTATAGACACTATCGACGCGACCCTTTGCCGTCATCGCCTCGCGGCGCGCATCGTATTGATCCGCCACACTGTCCCATCTGGCGGTACGCATGGCCGTGGTTTGGTCGTCCAGCGTGAAAGTCGCATCCGGTAGATAATCAAATAACGTCTCGAGCCGGTCATGGAAAAACGGCATCCAGTGTTCGATGCCTGCATGTTTCCGCCCTGCACTGACGGCCTCGTACAATGGATCATCCGTGCCAGCGGCCCCGAATTCCAAACGATAGTTCTGTCGAAACCGCGTGATCGCGGCCTCATCCAGAATAACCTCGCTTACCGGTGATAATTCAACCACCGACAGCTTTTGTGTCGTCCGCTGCGTGCTTGGATCAAACCGCCGCGCGCCGTCCAAAGTATCGCCAAAGAAATCGAGCCGAACCGGCCCCAAATTTCCCGGCGGGTAAATGTCGATAATACCGCCTCGGATCGCGTAATCGCCGGGCTCGGTCACTGTTGGCGCTTGCACGAACCCCATGCGCACCAGAAAATCCCGCAGCTCGGCCTCGTTCACCCGCTCGCCGACATTCGCCACGAAGCTTGCCGATTTCAAAACCTCGCGCGCAGGAACACGCTGGGTGACCGCGTTCACCGTTGTCAGTAATACGAATGACTTGGGCGCACCGTGGATCAGCGCCGCCAGCGTCGCCATTCGCATCGCCGAAATGTCGGCATTCGGCGACATCCGGTCATAAGGCAAGCAATCCCAACCGGGAAACCGCAAGACGGCAACGTCGGGCGCATAGAACTCCAACGCTTCCGCCATGGCCACAAGGCGTTTGTCATCGCGCGCGACATGGCACACCACGGGCGTCTTCGAAAGTTCGTTCAGAACAAGCGAAGCATCAAAGCCTTCCGGCGCGCCAGAGACGGTGACAAGCGTTGGATCAGACATGGGGGCCGAGGTAACGGCTACTGCGCGGGTGTCAACGAGATTGCTTAAATAGGGATGCTTTAGAAACCGCCAAACGGCCCAACCCAAAGGTTGACCCACATACCATACATCGCGGTCACAAAGATCGAGAACACGCCAATGATCTGCGTGATAAACCTGTGCCACAGCATCCGTTTTATCAACGCATCCCCGCGTAAGTCCTGCTGCTTAATAATGCGGGCGGTGCGCAGCGACATGACGCTTAAAATGACCATCGGGAATAATAAAAGAAACACGGCCTGCGCGAATTCAATTTTGTAAACAAACGCCAGAAACCACAAAGCTGTCACCCCTGCCGAACCGAAAAGAGCCATCAAAATCCCCGACGTTTCGGCGATCAGTAAAATGCGGGTGACGCAGACCCGCACATTGTCGTGCAAATCCTCCATCGCCGTTTCGGGCTTACCGCGCCGCGCCCGCATGATCGTGTCATAAGGCACGCCCAACACCCAATGGCTGACCGACGACCAAAGAACAGCCAGTCCAATCCAATACCAAAGATTTGAGAATGATCGCAGATCAATCACTTCGAAGACGGAATCATACCAGTCCAAAGAAAGCCCCAGTTAAAATCGCTTCGAGACCCTAGAAAAACCCGCAAGACTTGACCACCCTCGACGGCAAAGGTACCGCAATTGATAGGCAATGTGTGCACAAAGGCTTCACTCTATGACAACAGGTTCGTATCCGGCGACAAGATTTAGACGCACAAAGGCTTCGCCCGGGTTGCGTCGACTGGTTCGGCAGACCTCGCTTGGGATTGATGATCTGATCTGGCCCGTCTTTGTCCGCGACGGGATCGACGATGAAACGCCTGTGCCATCGATGCCCGGCGTGTCCCGTTTGACGGTTGACCGGGTCGTAAAAGCTGCGCGCGAAGCCGCCGATCTGGGCGTGCCAGCGATTTGCCTGTTCCCATACATCGACACCAAGTTCAAAACCGAAACCTGCGACGAAGCTTGGAACCCCGACAATCTTTCCAACCGCGCGACCCGCGCCATTAAGGACGCGGTTCCCGAAATCGCTGTGATGACAGACGTCGCCCTTGATCCCTATAACATTAACGGCCACGACGGCATCGTCCGCGAGGGTGTCATCGTCAACGACGAAAGTGTCGATGCCTTGGTGAAAATGGCGGTGTCACAAGCCGATGCAGGTGCCGACATCCTTGGCCCCTCAGATATGATGGATGGCCGGATCGGTGCCATGCGCGCCGCCCTTGAAAGTGCGGGTCATACGAACACGTGCATCCTCAGCTACGCCGCCAAATACGCCAGCGCCTTTTACGGCCCGTTCCGCGATGCGGTTGGCGCGTCCGGCCTGCTGACCGGTGATAAAAAAACCTATCAGATGGACTTCAGCAATTCCGACGAAGCCATGCGCCTGATCGAACGCGATCTTTCAGAAGGTGCCGATATGGTCATGGTGAAACCGGGGATGCCCTATCTTGATATCTGCCAGCGTGCGTCGGACACATTCGGCGCACCCGTCTTCGCCTACCAAGTCTCGGGCGAATACGCGATGATCAAGGCGGCTGCCGAAAACGGCTGGGTTGACGGCGACAAGATCATGATCGAAAGCCTCTCGGCCTTTAAACGTGCAGGCTGTGCAGGCATCCTGACCTACTTCGCCTGCGACGCAGCGCGCGCGCTTAGTTAACGGCAGGTTAGAAAAATCAATATTAACCCATTGTTTTCGAATGCGAAACTGGGAGAATGACATGAAGGTCGGCGACACACACTATCGTTCCATCTGGTATGACACCGCAAAAGACGCGGTTCAGATCATTGACCAGCGCTGGTTGCCCCATGATTTTCGGATCACTGCGCTGGAAACCTTGGACGATTTCGCCACTGCCATCCGTGACATGTGGGTGCGCGGAGCCCCCTTGATCGGCGCAACCGCCGCCTACGGGATTGCCCGCGAAATGCGACGCGATAGGTCCGATGCTCACCTGCAAACCGCCTGCGACACACTGAACGCTACACGACCAACGGCGATTAACCTTGGCTGGGCGCTGGGCCGTTGTCAGACCGCACTGAAAGACGTCGCCGAAGCCGACCGCGCCAAAGTCGCTTTGCAACTTGCCCAAGATATTTGTGACGAAGACGTCGAGATGAACCGTCAGATCGGCCTGAACGGACTTCAGATCATCCGCGACATTGCCGCGCGAAAAGACGGTGCACCGGTCAACATCCTGACCCATTGCAACGCAGGTTGGATCGCAACCGTCGACTGGGGCACGGCCACCTCCCCCATGTATCACGCCGCGAATGCAAACCTGCCGATCCACGTCTGGATCGATGAAACCCGGCCCCGCAATCAAGGCGCACTAACCGCTTGGGAATTGGGCGCGCACGGCATCTCGCACGCCTATATCACCGACAATGCAGGCGGCCATTTGATGCAGCACGGTCACGTTGATCTGGTCATCACCGGCACGGACCGCACCACGCGCGCGGGCGATGTCTGCAACAAGATCGGCACCTATCTGAAGGCCCTTGCGGCCCACGACAACAACGTGCCGTTCTATGTCGCCCTTCCGTCACCCACCATCGATTGGACGGTCAGCGACGGGTTGGCCGACATCCCGATTGAGGCGCGCCCTGCATCAGAAGTGACCCACATCCAAGGCACCGCGCGTAATGGCCAAATCAGCGAAGTGCGCGTCACCCCCGAAGGCACCAGGGGCGAAAACCCCGCCTTCGATGTCACTCCCGCACGACTGATCACTGGGCTCGTAACCGAACGCGGTATCACTTCGGCTACGCCTGAGGGGCTTACCGCACTTTTTCCTGATCTTTCACAAAATGGTGCACTATGACCGATAACTCCATTCTGACCCTAACTGCTGGTGCCATGTCCATCGAACTTTGGACGACCGGCGCCCGCCTAAATGCCGCGACATGGAACGGCCATGGTAATCTGCTTGACGGGTCAAGAACGCTGGACGACGCGCTTGGACCCAAACTGAATCACGGCTCGGTTGCTGGCCCCGTCGCCAATCGGATCGCGGGCGGAACGGCGGATATTGACGGGTTGCGACATAACTTTGAGCGTAACGAAAACAACAAAACCCTGCTTCATTCCGGCAGCAACAGCACGCGCGATGCGGAATGGGCGGTCGAAGAACAAAGCGATACCAGCGCCACCCTAAGCCTTGCAATCGCACGTATGTCCGATGGATTTCCCGGCAATCGCGTCATCAATGCGCGCTACGATGTGTTCGAAAACGGCTTTGATCTTACCTTTACCGCATCGACGGATCGAACGACTTTGATGAACCTTGCTCTGCATCCTTACTGGAGCCTTGGGACCGACCGCGCCGGGTTGCGACTTAAGGTGAATAGTGACCGGTATCTACCTGTGAACGCAGACACAATTCCAATCGGTGAGATCGTGGATGTGTCGGGCACACACTTTGATCTTCGCAATCTCGACGCCCCCAGCTTTGAGATCGACCACAACTATTGTCTTGGGCAAGATGGTGCGATGGCCGAGATTGCGACGCTGGCCTCGGACAAAGTAACGCTGGTGATCGAAAGCGATGCACCGGGACTGCAGATTTTCACCGGCAAGTCTTTTGGCATCGCGATTGAGCCGCAACACTGGCCCGACGCCCCACATCATCCGAACTTCCCCTCGATCCAGCTTGATCCCGGCCAAACATACAGCCAAACCAGCCGGTACCGGTTCTCGGCCACCTGAAAAAACCTTGCCCTTAGGCGTCAGAACCCCGATAGAACACCCGTGTTGAAAACCCGGATCATACCCTGCCTTGATGTGGCCGATGGCCGCGTCGTCAAAGGCGTGAACTTCGTCGATTTGATCGATGCGGGCGATCCGGTTCAGGCCGCGATTGCCTATGATGCCGCCGGCGCGGACGAGCTTTGCTTCCTCGACATCAAAGCCACCCATGAAAACCGCGGCACCATGTATGATCTGGCGCGTCGCACGGCGGAACATTGTTTTATGCCGCTGACCGTGGGCGGCGGTGTGCGAACCCCGGATGATGTGAGGGCCCTTTTGTTGGCCGGTGCTGACAAGGTTTCGTTCAACTCGGCCGCCGTCGCGGACCCCGATGTTGTGGCGCGCGCGGCGGACAAGTTTGGCTCGCAGTGTATTGTCGTGGCAATCGACGCGAAAACCGTCAGCCCCGGTAAGTGGGAGATCTTTACCCACGGCGGACGTCGCGAAACCGGTATTGATGCGGTGGAATTTGCCCGCACCGTCGAAGCCAAGGGGGCTGGTGAAATCTTGCTGACCTCGATGGATCGCGATGGCACGCGTGCGGGCTTTAACCTGCCCTTAACCCGCGCGATTTCAGATGCGGTGTCGATCCCGGTGATCGCGTCGGGCGGCGTTGGCACTTTGGATCATTTGGTTGAAGGCGTGACAGAAGGTGGCGCAAGTGCTGTTCTGGCCGCTTCGATCTTTCACTTTGGTGAATTCACCGTGGGGCAAGCCAAGGCCCACATGACTGCCGCCGGAATACCTGTGAGGCTTTGATGTCAGACACGTTGCACACACTTGCCGCCACCATCGCAGCACGCAAATCGAGCGATCCCGACAGTTCCTGGACCGCGCGTCTTCTGGCGGCAGGCCCCGAGAAGGCGGCCGAGAAATTCGGTGAAGAAGCCATCGAAGCGGTGATCGAAGCGGTGCGCGGTGACAAGGAACGCCTGACCGAAGAGGCTGCAGATGTGCTTTATCACCTGCTGGTCATGCTTACCGCGCGCGATGTGACGCTGGACGAAGTCTTAAGCGTCCTTGATCGACGTGCGGGAACATCCGGCCTTGACGAAAAAGCGAACCGAGGCAGCTAAGCCTATTTCGATCAGAACAATTCCACCTCGTTGGCGGGTTCGGTCTTTGGTTCTTCCAAAACCGGCGCTTCTTCTACGAACTTCATTTGCGCAACACCCGTGGCTGGCCAGAACCGTAATCGCCGCGCTCTTTCACCGCCGACGTTCTCGGCGTCGCATGGAATATTCTCATTTTTCAGATAGGTGCGCCCAAACTGCGCGTTTCGCGCGCCGATGTCGGTGCGTCCTGCCAACATCGAACTGCCGCCAAATAGCTTCGCATGAAGACGCGGTCGTTCCGCGCCAAGTGGCATCATCTGGTTTATCAACCGATCCATCGCGACGGCCCCAGATGACGTATGTGCGCCTTCGTTGATCATTTCCGGCAACAACAGGTGGTTCATTCCGCCAACCTTCGCAACCGGATCCCACAGGCAGATCGATATACACGACCCAAGAATAGTGGAAATGACCAAGGTTTCGTCGGTTCCAACTGCGGTGTCACCCTGAACGATATAGACAGAACTCATCCGGTTTTTTCCTGTTTTGGTTTTGCGACCTGAGCCAAAACGGCGGCAGCAATATTATTCAAACTGGCAACTTCGATCGCAGCACCAATGTCGCGCGCAGCCCTTGGCATTCCATCGACAACAGCCGAGGGCCCATCCTGAGCAATCGTGTAAGCACCGGCTTTGCGTAGTTTTAGCATTGGTTCGGCACCATCTTTCCCCATCCCAGTTAACATGACGGCCACTATTTTGGGTGCGTGATAGACTGCGGAAGAAAACAAAACATTGACTGACGGTACATAAAGTTCCGAACCATCGTTTGGAACCAATGTCATTTGACGTTCGGGGCATTCTGACAAAGCCAAATGCCAGTCACCTCCCGGCGCGAAAACGACCCGCCCCTGCTCAAGTTTGGCGCCGTCTTTCGCCAGACCGACTTTGGGTGCCATCGTACGATCAAGACGGGCGCAAAAGTTGTTCAAAAAATCGGGCGGCATATGCTGTGCAATTAAGGTCGGCGGGCAATCTTTTGGAAAGCCCGACAGCACCGTTGTCAGCGCATCGACACCACCGGTTGATGAGCCGATCACAACGATCCGGCCGTTCCAGTTCAACCGTTGTTCGGGTATTCTGGATTGTGGCCGACGCTGTGTCGCTTGACCACGTGGGTTGCTTGAGGCGGCAGCGACAACAACCTCGGCCAATTCGACGTTGCTTTGGCCCCGACTTAAAGCCGCGATATCCACGCAATCAAAAGCCCCAAGCGACAAGGCTTGGATCGCCGCGCTGCTATTCTCGGTCGTTCGGCTGGATACCATGACAACCGGCATCGGGCGTAGACGCATCAGGCGTTCAAGGAAGGATATGCCATCCATCTTGGGCATCACAACGTCCAGCGTGATGACATCTGGATTTAAAGACCGGATCATCTCGCGCGCTTCGTAAGGGTCGCAAGCTTCGCCAACGACCTCAATACGCGGATCACGCAACAGCAAGGCGCGGATCATCGCCCGGATTGTCCGGGTGTCATCCACAATCAACGCGCGAATAGTCGGGTTTGTAGCGGGACGCAGCATGTCCTTGGATCCTCAACACCTAGCCAAGGACGTGCCACGTCACATTTAAGGAACCGTTTAGACCAAGCAAATTCCGCAAGGTCTAAACGCTGATCTTAAGCCTCAATCGGAAATTTCAGGTACAGGCCTTCGCAATAAACCTCGGCCGCGCAGCCCACATGGAACATCGTATAGGTCAGCCCGGTTTCTCGCAGACGCCGAACGCCTGCAAAAGACACCAATGTTGCAGCCTCGCGCGATTCCTTCAGCCCGGAATTCTCGTCGGCCGAGATGACCTGACGCGGAGACACCATCAGTTCACCGCAATTACCGAACGTTCCCGACCCGATGACAATAGGATTGCTGTCAGGCTTGGTGTTCAGAATATGCGCTTCAAGCTTGATCCGGTTCAGCCACAAGATGGGAAGAAATTCTCCACTTGCCGTCAGAACCTCGTCACCCTTACGCAGAGCAATCGAATGAACGTCGCCAAAGTTGGTTCGAACCCTTGTCATAGGAGCCAACCCCGGCAAGGGCCAATGCTCGACCATAGGTTCGGCTACGGGGTGGGTATTTATCTGGTCGGAACGAAGCTTGACGACATTCGTGACCTTGTGGCCGTCGGATCGTAGTCTTTGCAGCCGTTTGTCACGCTGCGCCGCAATTTCCGAAGGCGCTACGGCTTTTGCCAACGCTTGGGTAAGTCGGTTAGTCAGTTCTTTGCTATCTTGAATACTCATAAAACCTCACACACATACACTCACTTCGCCAAAATGGCGACGACTTTGGGTGAAGCGCGCCATTGCCATTTTCTGGCGCGCTTCGAAACTATTCCTGGCACAGCAACCAGGTCACTCACACACACACAACCGGACGACAAAAGATGGCTTCGTCCCATTGCTCACAAAACCGTTATGCCATGACTGATGGGCGGTAGTTTGACGATAACTTTAGCAAAAACGGCACTTTTAGGGAAATGCACTTAGATCCGGCGCAATTTTAAGGCCGCAAGGTTTCCGGGCTGGAAACGGTGATGCTGTTTCACGCCACCGCCTCTGCTTTGGATCATGAAAAATAGGTGTCGATGTTTCTTGAACCGAAACACTGATAGTAACGAATTTGGCACGCTTAAGGCAGGCATCTGGGGAAAAACCACAATTGAAGCGCCATCAACACTCTGTTTCGAGGTAGAGACCGCCTAAATACCCAATTCACTTAGATGTTTTCTCGCATTTTACCCCAATCAACCGAAGCCCCATGCCCCCTGATTTACCTGCCCTGCCCGAAGATTTAATCGCATGTCCGACCTGCGACGCGCTGTACAAGGCCGTGATCCCGGCACAGGGCTCGAAAATGGCCTGCACCAGATGCCATCGGGTGCTGATTTCACCCAGCCGTCATGCCGGTGCAAAGATCATCCTGTTGGCTTTGGCGTCATTTGCGCTGGTCATGGGCGCTGTGTTCCAACCGTTCTTGTCGATCAAGCGGTTCTGGATCACCCGTGAGGCCACCTTGATGGATACGGCTTTGGCGTTCGAGGGGCCCTTACTAATCCTGTCGGTCGCAGTTCTGGTTCTTGTGATCCTGCTGCCGATCCTGCGCTTGGCACTGACGGTTTACGTGTTGACCCCCTTGGTTATGAACCGCCCCCCATTGCCCTTCGCGCGAACCGCCTTCCGCATGGCTGAAACGCTTCGTCCGTGGTCCATGGCCGAGATTTTTGCGATTGGGGCTGCTGTTGCTATGATCAAGATCGTCGATCTGGCCCATGTTTCGCTTGGGCCAGCGGTCTGGATGTTTGCCGGTTTCGTGGCGCTGCTGAGCCTGCAGAACACATTGATGTGCCGATGGAGCGTCTGGAAGGCTTTGGACGATGACTGAAGATGTCCTGACAGCCGATGTAGCTGGCCTTCTTGGGTGCCAAAGATGCGCTCGGGTCTGGCCGTCGAACACCAAACGCTGTGCCAGATGTGGCGCGCGCCTTAGCCCGCGCAATCGAAAGGGCATGTTCTGGGTCTGGTTTTGGTGGGTAGCCGGTTTGGCGGCCTATATACCGGCCAATCTTTGGCCGATGCTGGAGACGCGGGTCCTGTTAACAAGAAGTGACGACACGATTGTCGCGGGAGCTTGGAAACTGGCCACCCATGGTTCGATCTTAATTGCTGTTGTCATCCTGTTGGCTTCCGTCGTGATCCCGCTTTGCAAATTTGCGGCCATCGCGATCCTAGCACGATCCGTAACAGGCAACGGTGGTCTGACGCCAAATTGGAACCACCGCCTGTTCGAAGCCGTCGAATATATCGGACGCTGGTCGATGATTGACGTCTTCGTCGTCGCGATTTTGTCGTCTCTGGTCCAGTTTTCGGTGATCGCGACCGTCAAACCGGGCCCCGCCGCACTGGCTTTTGCGCTGTCTGTCATCTG
>JAOHEK010000044.1 GCA_028097405.1 Paracoccaceae bacterium
AATGGCGGGAAGCGGTCTTTCGCTGCAGACGCGAGTTGCGATTGGTTCGTAAGTGATAGCCGACATTCAAACATGTTCCGATCAGGGTTTCTTTCTGCAGTGCGGAAGTCTAGTTCGCGCCCACTCTGATCAATGCTGCACGTTCGGCATATGGCCGGAATGCAGGCTGAAACTGGTTCACAGCATTTTCTTATCGGGTTGAGGGTGTGGTCTGAAACTTTCATGCTTGGAAACCCGTGTCTTCTGATGTCGGACACTAGCGGCGGAGAGATGATATGGCTCTAATCCCTCGGAATAAATGCATCCCAGCGGTGGTATCACTTGCCCTTATATCCGTCATATCTGCTGCCGTGCCTTCGCAGGCGCACGAATTCTGGATCGATCCGCTCAGTGGCCATCTGGACCCTGGCGACACGATTTTGGCCCATTTGCGGGTCGGCGAAAACCTTTCGGGCGCGGCCTATCCTTACGTGTCCAAAACCGTCGCCGAGATGAAGCACTGGGTGCCGGGCGGTGTCGTTCCGATTTCTGCGCGCGAAGGCGATCGGCCCGCGATCAACACTGTGGCCGAACAACCAGGGCTTCACCGGATCACGGTTCAGTCCCATCCCGCATATATCGTCTTCGACGACATGCCCGAGTTCGAGGATTACCTGCAATACGAGGGTTTGGGCAACATCGCAGACCTGCACCGCGAACGCGGACTGCCGGGCGTCGAGATTGCCGAAGGCTATATCCGGAATGGCAAATCGCTGCTGCAAGTGGGGAACGATCTTTCGGTCACCGACCAGCGGACCGATTTGCCGTTCGAACTGACGGTGATTGGCAATCCGTTCGACCCGAAGCACCAAACGATTGATGTCGAACTGACGTGGAACGGCGCTCCGGTCCCGGGCACGCAGGTTTCGGTTTTCTATCTGCCGTCGGGCGGCACTGCGCCGGATGACAGCGAGCGACGGATATTTCACACGAACGATGATGGTTTGTTTTCAATCGCGCTGAGCGGCGCTGGCGCGTATTTGCTGAATGCTGTACGGATGTCGCCCGTAGATGGGCCCGGTACGGTTGTCTGGGAAAGCTACTGGGCAAGCCTGACGTTCAGTATCCCAAAGTAAGTTGGCTCGGCGTTCGTCGCCGAGCCTCGAATTTCAAGTTCAGCGACCGGCGTTCGCAGCACCGCGGCTTTTTCTTGGGCCTTTGTCAGCAGGCCGACTGCCTTGGCTGCCACCCAAAGTCTGAGCCATGCCAACAGTGGTAGCAACAGTTGTGCCCGGCGCGTCTGTGCGACCCTGATCATGACCTTTAGCGCTTACAGCACCGGCGGTTGCAATGATCGCAATCGTCAAAAGTGTCGTACGTTTCATCTTAAATCTCCCAAAAATTATTGCGTAGTCCTGAAGTCACGAGTGAACCCGCAAAGAAGTTTCAAGTTGGTCAATATTCTCGCTGTTCAAAAGCTGATCTGAGAGGGTCGCAAAAGTGAGCATGCAAGAGTCGACCTGTGTCCTGAAGGGTCATTTGATCAAGCGAAGGCTAAAGCGGATCTGTCCGCGAACTGTGAATTCGCCCATCTGCTGAGTTTGCCTCCGCAGCGAATGTCCGGAACGACGGGCCGCACTGCAGTATGGCAGGGTTGCGACGAGAGTCCGCTGTGGGCCGTCCACAACGCCCAAGGTAGCGGCCAACACCGAATTGCTGCGACCGATCTAACGGCGGCTTGGAGCCCGAATGGGCTATATCGATTTGGTTCAAACCACCCGTATGACGCATGGTAGAGTCATTCCAAATCTTAGTAATTTGATCTTCTCGCGTGCGCTTTCAAGAACGATGCAGCGCCGATTTTGTCTCTTACTCGGAGACTGCGTCTGCCATGGAACGGTAGGACACTTTGAGGTCTTCTTTAGATGGTCGAGGATTCATTGGCCCGTCCGGTGCCTTCAAACCTGCCGCAAGCACGATATTATTAATAAAGTCAAAGATGCCACAGACCTCCACCACCTTATAAATAGCAGCTTCAGACCATCCCGCACTCAAAGCTGCTTCTGATGCTGTTTTTATTCTGTCATCGTCCTTTGAATGCAAAGCAAAGGCGTAATCTAAAAGTGGTTGGATCCGTGTGTTGGTTTGGTCGATAGGGCCTGAGAAAACTTCCGAAAAGGCCGAATGTTGGAAAACGCAATACGGCGTTTTGTTTTGCTTTGAAACGAACGCCGCTATGGCTTCACGCTCGCCGCGATTTAATGCGCCATCTGCGCACATGATATCGTCCAATAAACGAAGAAGCCTTTTCGAGTTGCGTGGATACAGATCGAAAATGTCTGAAATTTCACTGTCGGCGGACAGACCTTTGAAGTTGGTCATATCAACCTGCCTTCTCAAAGACACCACAGGCGATACGCGATCCCGCATCACCAGCGGGTTGCGACGTGTAATCATCCGGGCCGTCATGCACGATAAAGGCGGCACCGTCACCGTCCGCAATCATCGCTTCAGGATCAAGGAAGCTTAGAAAAACTTCGGCTTTCAGGATGCCATTGGCCTGTACCGTCATGTTTGGCAAGTCGCCGGGATGGGGACCGCCTGCAGTTTCAATGCCATGCTCACGCTCTCCCGCGATGTGTCCCCCGGCAGATTTGAAATCAGCCGCGCTGCAATCGCCGGTTTCGTGCAAGTGCATGCCCAACGTTCCTTCCGGCAGGCCCGAGAGGTCGATGCGTACAAGCACCACACCAGAGGCCGTCACGTCTAAATGAACCTGTCCGGTAATGCCTTGCTCAGGCCCACTGACATTGGCTGCTGCGAATTCTTTGATGTGTCCATCGGCCCAGAGAGGTGTCGCTAAGGCAGCACAGGTGGTGGCGACAAGAAACCTATTGGTGAAAGCCATATCAATCTCCTTTGAATATCTACCAAGGTAACTCAGCAGCATTCAATTAGTTCCACAGACCTCGAAATTTTAGCAGCTTCGTCGAAAGTGTCCGAATGCCGTGCAATCGAGGCGCATTCTTGAATGGCAACTAAGTCCCGCGATCTGTGAGTTCGATCATCTCCAAATTTCGCACATGCGGCGAACGGCTGGTAAGCGGGCTGCGACCGCAGCATCGCAAGTAGGTGCTGGATGTCTCCTTTGGGCCGTCTTTGGCTCTCTAGAGATCGAGCACAACCCAAGCTGGATCGTGATCAGAGCCATCTCCACCATGTTTGCTGCGCCGATCAATGTGCGCGGACGCAATTTTGGTTGAGAGCGCCTCACTTACCCAAATCTGATCGTATAGCTCGTAGCGCGGTGTTTCAGGGCCACTGGGGTTAAAGCGATGGGTCCAATGTGGGCTTGATGGTCCAGGCCCCTGTCCGGCCGTCTCTTGTTTTGGGGGTCTGGTTTCCATTGCTTGGGCCAACGCATTTGTCAGTCGCACGCCATCAACCGTAAGCATCGGCGCCAAATCGGAAGAGTCCTCTGGATCATTCATATCCCCTAACAACACAAATTTTCCACCGAGCCGTTCTTGTCGCGAAATGATCCGCGCGGTCATCTCTGCTTGCCGCCTCCGTCGCGCATTTGCCGCAATCGCCCCCGCAACAGGGTCCTGATCAAAAGGCACGAAGTGGCTTTTAAGATGCGTATTGTAAACGGTCAGTAACTTGTCGCCATTTAGGGATAGGACTTCCACTTGCATGAGATCACGACCAAAAACGCGACGCCTGGGATCGTCAGGATGCACGGCCATTTGGTGAGATGTAATCGCGCCCAACGGTAGCTTTGATAAAAGCCCAACATCAATCATGCGCGGGTCGTTGCCTTCCACCAAAGCAACGTAGGGATATAAACCTCCCAAGTGCGAACGATTGAACTCTTTCAAAATCTCAACGTGTTCGACTTCTTGAACAGCAAGAACATCAAGGTTCATGACGTCTCTGATCCTGCTCGCAATTGTTGCTGTGTCTGCTGGGTCCTTTTCCTTCACCAAGCGACCTTTAAATGTGCGCACCACAACATCATCGGCAGCAAAAGTCACCGCTATGCCGCCTGCTTCCGTCGGTGGTACTCCTGCGACGTTACCTTGAAAATTGTAACGAGAAAAAAGGTTGTTTAGATTAAAAGTGCCTATCGAAACGCGCATAGCTGAATATCCCTACGTTTTTCAAATATCCACACTGTAGCACCTGATATGTGTTGTTCCAAATCTCGTTGAGTGAATTTTGATCGCTTAGTCCAAAATGCATTTTTTGATCTACCGAAGGCTGATGTGTGCCAGAGTTATGTCCTTTCGAATGCCCGCTTTGACAAACTCCGCCGCAGAAAAAAAGGTCTGGTCGAACGGCCGCTTCCCGCCTTGCTTGCGATTTTGCGAGCTTCTTCTACGCCATGTTTCCTGATCTCTGGTCAACATCCCCCCATTCAGATGGGCAGGATAGACCTCATAGTTCCGACTTATCGTCTCAGCCGGAGCTACTCATTCTTTGCTTTAGTCGATGGTTTCTGCGACCGCAAAGCGCCGGAAAGCATATTGCAGTGCGACCAATGTCAGAAGTCCGATCAACGTCAATGTTAGCCAGCTGGCCACTCCAGGCAGGACTAATGTGGCTCCCATCATATTGAATGTGACCAGCCCCACGGCACCCGATGCCGCCATAGAAGCGAAAACGAAAATCGTTTTCGCGATAAACTCGACAATTGAGCGACCAAGAAATTCGAAGTCTGCCCGTCCCATCGCAACGAGCTTTGTCGGGAACAGAAGATGTGCCGTGTTCTCGATTGCATAGATAAGAAACGTTAACGGAAGCGCAAAAGCTGCAAATACCAGTGCAGCTTTTGTCGTGACACTATCCTCAAAGACAAGTGCGCTCGCTATAATTGTCAAAGCTATGACATAGCCCAGCAGTGATTGAACCACCAGTTGGCCTGCGCAAATGCGCCACGGTGCGATCGGTAGTGTCTTGTAGATTTCCATCCGGCTAAGGTCACCGCGAAAGTCGCAGACCATATTGCGAGGGAGAATGAATGCGATGAAGATATAGATAATCATCAAAGTCTGTGGGTCCGTGACCGGCGCACCAAGCGCCAAGGAAATCGGCGGAATACAGGCGGCGAGACCAACAAATACGATGATAGGCTTGAGCGAATTTCGCAATGCGTTGAGGGCCTGCCGCGCGGCAATGGGCCCCAAGCCGCCTACACTTGGTGCTCGACGGATCGAGCGTACCTCGGTCCGTTCCGTAGCCCAGAAAGACCCCCCTTGTTTGATGCGCTCCCATCTGTTGCTGAGTCTGGCGTTTTCCGCCAGGGAGCGGTCTGTCGTGCGCGCATCGAGCGCGATAACAGCGCGCAACAGTGCCGCATTGATGACGACCGCGACAAGAGCCCAAAGAGCTAGTTCTGAAAGCGATGGCGCCACGAAAAGTTTGGCAAACACGATGTAAGGGATCAAGACTATGGTCCCGATCCATGAGTGTCGAAACTCGGACAAAAGATCGATTATGCCACGGTCGGGCATAGTCCATGCGGAAAGCACGGTTGCCGCTCCAATTGCGCCAAGCAACGCAGTAGCGGGCCATCGTAACCTCGCGAGCCTACTGCCCTCGACCGCGTGCCCAGCCATACCGATGACGGCGCTGTTCAACTGAACGAACACAAGCGTCAGCAGCGTGGCGATAAAGACGGACAGGGCCGATCCTGTTTGCGGCGGTGCAATGAGCGTGATGAACAAGCTCGTCAAAGTGACCCCAGCGACATACGCGCAGAACTTATAGAGGATCAGATCCCGCCGGTGGAACGGCCCAGTAAAGAGAAAATTGATCTCATTCGGTGAAAAATGGAACGTAGGACCGGTTGTCATCAAGACGGTGAGCAGCGACAACCCGAGCATGCTGAGCGGCATAAAAGTCATGATTTGCGCGCTCAATGCTTGCCGGTCCAGAGTCGCGGATCCCAAAAAGCTCGTATCCGAGGAACCGTTTGACGCGATCAGGAACCAAATGATCCCCCCGAAAGCGAGAGAGAAAAGCAGGCCGCGCAAGCTTGCTAACTGAAGCAAGCGCTGGCGCAGACCGCCGCGCAGTCGCAAAATGAGAAGTTGGCGAAGCGCAGGATCCATCTCTTAGACCGCCGCTGTCTCTGAGGTCTGGTCTGGAGCTTGCGTAATTGAGAAATACACTTCTTCAAGGGCTGACGTGCTGTCCGTATGGCCGACCTCGCTCAGCAGGTCTTCCATAGTGCCAAATCGGCGGCACTCGCCAAGGTTCAGCACCATAATATGTGTACACAAATTCTCGAACAGGCTTAAAAGGTGCGAGCTTATGATGATGGCCGCGCCAGCCTGTGCGCGGTCGCGGATTGCTTGTTGAATCCCCCGGATACCTTGCGGATCTAGCCCCGTCAGGGGTTCATCGAACAGGATCACTTTTGGGTCGTGCAGAAAGGCAGAGGCTATCGCCACTTTTTGCCGCATCCCGCGCGACAAGTTATGGACGAGCGTATTGCGCTTGTGTGTGAGTTCGAACGACGCGAGGAGCGCTTCGGCATCCTTTTCGAAATCTGCGAGTTTGTAAGCAGCCGCCGTGAAAGCCAGGTGTTCCCAAACCGTCATGGTGTCAAAGAGCCGTGGATCGTCAGGAATATAGCCGAGGTTCTCTTTGGCCGCGATAGGCGCCTGAACGACGTCATGGCCAGCAACCAAGAGACTTCCCGAACTGGGCGGTATAATTCCGCACAATGTACGCAAGGTTGTTGTTTTACCCGCCCCATTCGGCCCGAGCAATCCAAGGATTTGGCCTGGTTCGACCGAAAAGCTGAGGTTTTTCACGGCCGTGAAGCCTTTGTATTGCTTGCTGAAGTTCGTGACTGTGATCATGGGCTCTTTGCTCAACACTTTTTCGGTTTGCCGACAGTTCAGCGGGCTGGCATGTTCTCCAACACCGCTCAAGTCATCGATGATTTGCACCGGATCATGTCAAATCTAAGTTCAAAACCGTTGCTCCAGACGATTTCTGTGTCCGGATTACTGCGAAACGTAGGAAAGATATGGTAGGCGGCTCTGTTGCATGAGTTGACCCGCACTTTAAGAGCTCGGCCTACAGAAAAAAGCAAACGGATGCGCAGCACCTAGCGAAACACAGCGAAGGTGAAAAAGTCCAAATTCAACTTGGCTAGAACTACTTCAAAGCTGACACTCGCAGCGGGTGTGCGGAAAGCGGGTTGCAAACGCAGCATGGCAAGGCTGACTTTACCTATGACGCCGAAGCCGACATCTACATTTGTCCCGCTGGCAGGCAACTCACTTATCGCTACACCCGCGAAGAAGGTGGCCTGATGCACAGGCGATATTGGCAGAATGAATGCCAGCGCTGCCCCCTGAAATCCCGCTGCACAACTGGCAAGGAACGCCGGATCACCCGCTGGGAACACGAACATCTCATCGACGAAGCAACCGCGCGGATGGAGCGTGATCCAGACTTGATGCGCACCCGACGCTGCACGGTCGAACATCCCTTCGGCACGCTCAAATCCTGGATGGGAACCACCCACTTCCTGACCCGAAGGAAAAAGAATGTGAGCGCAGAAATGGCGCTGAATGTCCTTGCACACAACATCAAGCGCATGATCAACCTGATCGGATTTGGCCCGCTGATGAAGGCAATTGCTGTCTGATTTTAGCTACAACCGCTCATTTGGCCACCAAAATACATCCCACATAACCGAACCAATGCTCAAGTGACGCCCTCCAGCCAAAGGTAAAAGTTCAAACGATAAAATCTGTCAAACAGAAAACTCAAAGAAGAGTTTTTACACAGCCTCGGCCCATAAGAGACATTCGGCATGCTGTTTACAAACATGCCCTTCTTACGATTGCCAGAGGTCTCGGGCCGCGGAACAGTTGCCGTTATTTGAGCTTGGTCACAGGTCAGAATTTGTGATCCGTTAAAGTATCCACGATCAGCAATTACTTCTAACTTATCGAGCCCGAGCGCCGCTTTCGCGGCCTTGGCCATCGGCGCGAGTTGTGTGCGGTCATTGCCGACGGTGGTGACCTCATGCGCCACAATCAAATGTGTCTGGGTGTCGACTGCCGTCTGAACGTTATATCCAACCAATCCAGTGCCTTTGCCACGGGTTGCCATAGATCGCGCATCAGGATCGGTTAGAGATATCTGCCCATCAGCTGTGTCTTTCAACTGTTCTGCTATCCCATTCAGGCGATGTACCTCTGCCTGAACGCGTTTAAGTTTTGCTTCCAAATGGGTGACTGTATCGATGCGTGTTTCGCGTGTTTCTTGCCGATCAATCCGCGCCATCTCCTCAAGATATCGGGTGGCACTTTGTTCAAGAAGGCTGATACGCAGCGCGATCTTTCGGGGCGTGAAGTTTCGATCTCGGTTGTTCACTGCCTTAAATTTGCTGCCATCGATGGCAACACATCCGCCTTTCAGAACACCAAGGCGGCGACACAGTTCAACAAACTGCGCGCAGGTTTTGCGGATGGCCGTTGCATTTAATTTGCGGAAGTCTGCAATCGTTTTGTGATCCGGTGCCAGGCGACCCATCAACCACATAACCTCAACATTTCGATTGGCTTCGCGTTCCAGGCGACGACTGGATGGGATGCGGTTCAGATAACCGTAAATGAAAAGCTTCAACAAAACACTGGGATGGTATCCTGGCCGACCAGTGTTCGCCGAAGTAATGCGATCAAACCCAAGGTCAGTTAAGTCCAACGCATCAACAAAAACATCAACGATACGAACTGGGTTGTCGCCACAAATCCAGTCTTCCAAGCGCTCTGGGAATAGACTGATCTGACCACGATCTGCACCCTCGATAAATCCTGACATACCACCTCCGTTCCATGAGAGTAGTCTATCAGAAATTAGAGTTTTTACACAGCCTCGGCCGTTCGCGACGGGGCAGGGGGCACGACCACCAAGCACTCTCTTATCGTATGCGACCGATGATGCCGACCGCTGGCGTAGTTGCCAACCTGATGTGCATCGTCAATTCAGCAAATGGAGGCTCACAAACCTCTTTCGAAAAAACTATTTCGATCTTTGTGGCACTACGCAAAACGCTTGAAACATTTGGATGGACTGAAAGGCCGTTTCTTGCCAAATCTTGCCAAGAGTGACCCGTTGTTTCGAAATCCCTTTTTATTCTGCGCTCTAAATGTTCAACTACACCGCGCTAAGTGGGGGGAATGCTATTGAAACGTAGTGGCTTGGGACTGGATGTCCGTGGAAAAATCATTTTAATGCTTTTGATTGTCGGGGGGTTGTCTGCCGCCGCAATTGGATGGATCGGCTTCCAAAGCGGTCGTGAAAATCTAACCGAACGCATCAGCGTTGAGCTTGAGGCCCGCCGTGATCTAACGGCAGATGGGATTGAGAACTATTTTGATCAGCTGGATGCTCAAGTATCCGCACTGGCGGAAGATCAAACCGTGCGCGACGCTTTGCGCCGACTACCAGAGATATATGAGCGGGTATCGGGACCGACCACGGGACAAGAGGCCGCGTTGCAAGCGTTTTACGAGGATAGCTTTCTTCCATCGCTTCCGGGTGCCACAGATGAGGTTCAGCTGGTCAACAGCTATCTTCCCGAGGACGACGCAGCACGGACGCTGCAATCGTTCTATTTTGCGCCGACTGGTGGGCGCGCGAACGCAGCCGTAAATCCGGGGCTGTCCGACTTTAGTCGAAATCATGATCAAATTCACCAAGGATTATCTGCCCTGTCCGCTGCTTCGGATTTTCGCGATTTGATGCTGGTTGGTGTAGATGGTCTTGTCTATTATTCCGTTGAGAAAGAAGTAGATTTCGCCACAAACTTATTGGATGGCACCTTTGATAACAGCGGGCTCGCACGGGCCTACAAAGCTGCGCGTGAGCAAAGAGGTACTCGACAGGTCCATATCGAAGATTATGACTTTTATCGACCCTCTGGCGGTGAGCCTGCCGCGTTTATCTCAACGCCTGTTTACAATCGTGGCACCTTCCTTGGTGTCCTCGTTGTACAAATCTCAGCTGGTCGCACTCAAAACATGGTGGATGCTGCAAGCCAGTCCGGCATGTCTGACGAGGTGTATATTGTTGCGGCGGATGGAACGCTGCGCACAAACGGGCGGCGTTTCAGAACCGATCCTGAAGCTTTCATTGAATTCGCCCAAGGTGTCGGTATGGACGCCGATTTAGTGACCCAAATAGAGCGCTTCGGAAGCCAGGTTGGGTTGCTCAAAGTGAGCAATGAAGCCGTGCAACTGGCCCAACGTGGCGAGACCGCGACGGTCGTGTTTCCTGCGGCTTATGGTGATGCTGAATTGCTTGCCGCCGCCAAGCCGCTTGATATTAACGGACTTAGCTGGGTCATCGTGAGCGCGATTACACTGAACGAAGCTTATGCGCCCATCGCCAATTTCCAACGTCGGATTGTTATCGCAGTTACCATTTTGGCAATTGCGATCACTTTATTCGCCGTGCTGGCGTCTCGGCTGATAACGCAACCCATTACGACCCTGATCAAGCGGGCACAGCTGGTTTCCCAAGGAGACTTGGACACACCAATGGGTCTGTCGCGCACAGACGAATTTGGTGAACTGTCCATGCAATTGCAAAGCTTGACAGATAGTCTTCGTCACAAACGCGACGAAGCTGAATTGGCGCGAGGTCGCATTGAGGGTTTGCTGGCTCAGTTGCTGCCGGCACGCATTGTGCGCCTTTTGGGGGAATTCGATCCTGAGGCTGATACCGCCATCGTGTCGGAGAATATTGACGACATTTCAATCATCATGGTCGAGATCAAAGGCTACGAAAACTTATTGAACACGGCAGATTTGTCGGACGGTGTGACGGCTCTCGACAGCTTGATCCGAAGAATTGACACAGCTTGCATCGCTGCCGGAGTTGAAAAAGTCCGTACCTCAGGTCCAAGCTACGTTGCGGCGGCGGGGCTTTCTGCGCCACAAATCGACCACCCGCAACGCGCTTTGGCCTTCGCAACGTCATTGATCGGCTTGTTGGACCGTTTCCGCACAGAAACCGGCTTTGATTTGCACATTTCTATTGGTGTCGCGTCTGGGCCAGTGATCGCGGCAATTGTTGGCGGAAAAATGAAGGCGTTTGAGCTGTTTGGCCCCGCGAAGGAAGACGCGCGCAAGATGTCGCAATTTGGCGATATCAACGAAATTCGGGTCAATGCGGCACTGGCCAGTCGCATTGATGATTCAAGAAAAGTTGTTCCAGCCAAAGATGGGTACGGCATGATCCTTGAACATGCGCAGCCGAAAGCAGGAGCGGCGGAATGAGTTTAGGGTGGTTGGGCTGGGCCGCAGCGCTCGGGATCGGATTTCCGGCACTGATGATTGTGTCAGGATTGCTGGCAACAAAATTACGCCGTAGCGGGTCGCCATACCAATCGGTTGTAAAAAACGTCCAGAACCTTTTGCTCCCAATGGCAGTTCTGTATCTGCTCAGCATATATGTGCTTGACGGAACGCGCGCCGATCTTGGCCCCCGCATTTTACTGACCATCACGTTGTTGTCTGCCTTGCATGTCGTGTTGGCTTTTGTGGCTGAAATCGTCTTTGGTACAGCGCCAGAAGACACCATGCGAGCCAGAACACCAAAACTGCTGCGTGATATAGTCATTGTCGTCATTGTTGCTGCGGGTGGCGCAATTATTATGGCGACGGTCTGGGAAAAGGATGTTGCTGGGATCGTCACAGCACTTGGCATTGGGTCTATTGTGCTGGGCCTCGCCCTGCAAGAAACGCTCGGGAACGTGATGAGTGGCATCGCATTGCTCATGGAACGACCATTTTCTGAGGGTGATTTCGTTGAAATTGACTCGGTCGAGGGCACTGTTGATGAAATTAATTGGCGCGCGACGCGTTTGACTAATAGATTGGGTGATCAGGTCATCCTGCCTCACTCGATCACGTCAACAGCGCGCATTGTTAACAATACTTCACGCGACTCGTCAGATGCGATTAAGGTCGATCTCGGGTTTGGATATGAACATGCTCCCAATGATGTGAAGGATATGATAAATAGTGTTTTACGAGCGACAGAAGGCGTACTGACAGAGCCCGAGCCAAAGGTGTTTACCGTTGACTATGGCGACAGCGCAGTCGTTTATCGCGTGGTGTTTCGTGTTGACCATCCCCTGAACAAATTTCCTGTGCGCGACAGATTTATGACGCGCATTTGGTATGCGGCACAACGACATTCCATCAACATTCCCTTTCCGATCCGTACCGTCCATAACTATGACGGAAACCACGCAAATGCAGACCCTAAGGCAAACAATGCCATGCATGAGGTCGCCGGATCGTTATTGGGGTCGCAAGGCCTATCGGACTCTCAATTAGACGATTGGGCCAAGGGGGCGAAAATGCAGCACTTTGGCCATGGTGAAGTGGCCATTCGACAAGGTGATACGGGATCGAGCCTACATATCATTGTCGCGGGCGCAGCTGAATTGACGGTCACACATAAAGGCCAGACAAAAACACTTTACAAACTCGGGCGCGGCGAATTTTTTGGTGAGACAACTCTGTTTTCTGGAGTTGCCTCACTCTATTGCGTAGAGGCACACGGTGATCTGGAAACGCTATCGTTAAGCGCAGAGACCATGAACAAGATGATCGAGAACAAACCCTCTCTCGCGATGCAGATAGGGCAGATTATCGAAAGTCGACGACGCGACATTGCGGAACTCAACGCTTAGAAGACAGGTTTGGCATTCAATAGGGTCGACTTAATAACCGAACTTGGATTGCCTGCCGCATAAGCACTGAGCTGCGCATTTTCGGGCCACAACCTTGTCGCGGCCTCGCGCATATTCAGCCCCGATAGCTCTGGGTCTTTCCCGAACAAGATTGTAGTGCCATGTCGTCCGAGTTCATTTGGACAGTGCCAAATTTGCGTCTATTTTCGGTTGCCAATTTAGGTGAAGGGTCGGCCGAAGTTCACCGAAGCAGCGACATTGAATGACTGCTTCCGCGACACGGGCTGCAACGCAGAAGAAAGCTTGTCGCATCTGAGAGAAATTGCTTCGTGAGCAATAGCGCGCGTGCAAAAGGCCACTTTGTCCCTGCGTAGCAGTCCTTGGGGACAGGTGCGGCGAACGTCCGGATCGAGCCCAAGGCTAAACGACATAGATGATTCTCCTGATCGCTGCTGGCTCGACCTGCGCAACGTTCTTCTATCCAAGATGGATCAGTACGAGTACAACGCTGGGGAAGCTGAAACGATACTGGCTCATAAAAATATAGTTTGCACGGTGGTTTAAAGTACCGCTTTTGGACATGGGGACCGAAGATGATATTAAACAACGACCCTTCACAAATAGCGGCATTCAACGAGCTTATTTTACGATCAATCGTAGATCATGCGGTGGTTACGATGGATGCGGCAGGTATCATCACCAGCTGGAATGAAGGGGCCGAACGCATCCTCGGCTGGACCGAAGATGAGATTGTCGGGAAAAACGCTGACGTTTTTTTCACCGACGAAGATACAGTTGAAGGCCGCGCGCAGACAGAGATGCGACTGGCAATCAAGAACGGCAGAGCCGAAGACGTACGTTGGCACGTGCGTAAAGACGGGCAGCGGTTTTGGGGAAGCGGCTTGATGATGCCTTTGCTTGCTGCAACGGACGTATCAGGCGATGCGGTCCAAGACGTTAATCGCATAACCGGCTTCGTGAAGATATTTCGAGATAGAACAGAGGAAAGAACGACGAACCAACGGATGGAGTTGCTGCAAGACCGGGCACATCTTGCTATGCAACGGTCGGGCACGGTTGGCGTTTACGATATCGATCTTCAGAACGATATGATCGTGGCCGACCATGTCTGCGCGCGCATGCATCAGGTGAATGTCGAACTCGCTGAAAGTGGCACGTCAGTCAGTGAGTTCTATAAGGGGATCATCGAGCAGGACAGATTGATCGCCATGAACGCTGTCGATGCTGCAATCGTCAAAGGACAGGCAGTCGACGTTGCATACCGAATTCTGTCAACAGACACTAGACCGATTTGGGTTCAGTCTCAGGGTAGCATCCAAAAGGATGAGAACGGTTCCCCATCGCGTCTGGTTGGCATCGTTGTGGATGTCACCGATCAACGCCAACACCTTAATATGCAAGAAGCGCGGCTCGAATTTGCAGACAAGGTCCGAGACATAATGGATCCAATACAAATTGCTGAGCTCGTGTGTGAAGTGATCGGCCATACGATGTATGTTAGCCGCGTTGGTCATGGCTATATTAAAGACGACGGAAATACGCTCGTAGTAGAGGCTGACTGGAACCAGATGGGCAGTCAAACCTTAGTTGGACACCACAAGTTTAGTGATTTTGGCAGTTATGTTGACATCCTTCATAGTGGAAAAAGCGTCATTATGACTGACGTGACCCAAGATGACCGGGTTGACCGCCCGGAGAGACTTGCCGCACTGGGCGTTCAATCATTGATAAATTTCCCCTTGATGCAGCACGGCAAGCTCAAAGCTGTTCTTTTTGTAAATCATGCTTCGCCGCGCGAATGGACGAATTCCGAAATTACGTTTCTTGGCGCTATGTTTGATCGTGCCTACGCCGCGATCGACAGATTAAAACTTGAGGCCGAGCGTAATGATCTGGCGGATGAAATCGCCCACCGAATGAAAAACATCCTTACAATGGCGCAGATCGTTGTTCGGCAAAGCTTGCGTGGTGTAGACGGTGCGGAGGCGGCGGCCCATACCATAAAGGCAAGGCTTCAGGCTATGTCAGCGGCGCAGGATGTGCTCACTCTCTCCGAAGAAAAAGGAGCTGATATCATTTCTGTGGTGGGAACAACATTAGCGCCGCATCTGCCTAACCCATCCCGCATTGTCGTCAACGGCCCCTCCCTTCCGCTCGATTCATCGCAAGTCATTGGGTTGTCTCTCGCACTGCATGAGTTGGCTACGAATGCCGCTAAGTACGGGGCCCTTTCGAACGAAGATGGGCATATCGAGATTGATTGGGAGATAGACAACCATTCGTTCAAATTTTGTTGGCAAGAGTTTGATGGGCCCGCGGTAGAACAACCGTCAAGCCGTGGTTTCGGATCTACTATTCTGCAGCGAACAGTTGGTAGCTACTTCGATGGAACGTCCGAATTGTCGTTCAAACCCGATGGTGTGACTTTTCTGATTCAAGGAGAGGCGCGAGGCAAGCCAGCTCCGCAACCGAAGTCGGATTGATAAGTCATTGGCAAGCAACTTAAACACTCTCGATCCTGAAACGCGAACCAACGAAATGGTTGGGTTGATCCGGAAAGCGAATGGCTTGTAGTTCACAGTTGAATGAATGTCTGCTCTCTCGGTTGGCGGCTTGAAAGTTGTGGTTGCGGCGAATGGCCGGTTTGGCTCTTCTGATTGTTTCGACGAAGCTCTTGTGTCAGGCAACTTGTTGTCCGGGTTGCCTTCGAAATCTGCCGAAATCTGCATAAAGGGATCGAATTAGGCAGGTGACTAGAGGCCGATGGGAGCCTCGACGTCACCCGCCCGTGTAGTCGGTTTTTTTCTGGCGCATTGGCAGAAATCAAGCAAGCGTCAGAGCAGTACCGTTGATGCAATGCAGGAACATGCCTGAGACCTCTAACTGATGGCCAACATGCGAGCCGCAACGGCGACAATGGATCTCCGTGAGTGCATTGTCTTCGTCCAGTTGGGCGTCTTTTTGCCCGTACTGCGGGACCGGTCCATCAAGCGCTAACATCACACTATGAGGTTTGGCTTGATGGAAGAAGACCCAACCCTTGTCCAGCGGCTGGAACCAGCGCCCTTCGTAAAGCGGTAAGTCACAGCCACGACAGTTGTAGTCTCCATCATGCGCTTCTTTCCAAAGATCAGTCGTCTTCCTCTTTTCAGTCCGAGCCAGCCGCATAACATTATATGCCTCTTCGTCGTCGTCGAAATGCGCTTTCCACTCCTCTTTAGAGCGCTGCACTTCGTAAGGGAAACTGGACTCTTCAGGGATGTACACGGAAAAATTTTCGTCGTTTGGTCCGACCGGGGCAGTATCAGTCGACGCATTAGCGTGCAATGGACGCGTGGACAGTTCAAGGCTGGCGGCAACAAACGTGGTCGAGGTCAAAAGGGTCCGGCGACTTATGTTGGTCTGGGTCATGGTCTTGCCTCTTTCGATGACTTAATTTGAAACGGTGATTAGATTGTCTATGAAAAGTGAACTGATGAACCCCAATTTGGTTCCATGCACTTTTTTCGCATTTCAATTCCAAAAACTACCAGCAGAAAATTGTGACTTGCAAAGCGTTCTGCGTCCGACCCAAAATCCGCCACTGAATTTTCAACCATCGTGTAAAGTTCAAATTGAAACATCTAGCGACGCCGAACGGCAGCAAAGTCCGCGAACTGTGAATTCGCGTGTTAGCTAATTACGCCATCGCAGCGAATGTCCGGAATGACGGGCCGCACCGTAGCATCAAACTTGCATGGTCAACGGCCGCAGTGGGCCGCCTGCAACAGCGGCCCAAGTTTGTTAAATTTCAATAGCTTCGGAGATCGCCAGTGCATCTTCAAGTTCGACACCGAGATACCGGACGGTGCTATCCATCTTGGTGTGCCCCAACAATAGTTGGACAGCGCGAAGGTTGCCCGTCTTTTTGTAGATCTGTGTCACCTTGGTCCGGCGCATTGAATGCGTGCCGTAGGCGGTTGCTTCCAAGCCAATTGAGGTGACCCAATCCCGAACGATCCGCGCGTACTGGCGGGTTGAGATGTGCAGACGTTCGTGGAGGCGACCAGGCCAGAGATATTCCGACCCGACCATCAGCGGTTCTTCCATCCACTTTGCTACCGATGCTTGGGTGCCTTCCGAAATCTCGAACCGCACCGGTTTCTGTGTCTTGCTTTTGACCTGCCCCCCGAAACTTCCCTCAATTTAATGTAGAGTTTGCTCAACCTTCGAAGGAGCAAACGCATGCGACAGAGTCGTTTTACCGAGGCCCAGATTATTGGGATGATCAAAGAGCAAGAAGCTGGGATGCCTACAGCTGAGGTGTGCCGCAGGCATGGCTTGAGCCCGGCATCGTTCTACAAGTTTAAAGCCAAATACGGCGGCATGAACGTTTCTGATACCCATCGCCTTAAGTCGCTGGAGGATGAGAACGCCAAGCTGAAGCGTCTTTTGGCGGACACGATGCTCGACAATGTTGTGTTGAAGGATTTGCTGGGAAAGAACTGACGACACCGAATGTGCGACGGGCTGCGGCACACAAGGCGATGCGGGATCATGATATCTCGCAACGCCGTGCGTGTAGGCTTGTTGGTGTCGATCCCAAGACCGTCCGGCGTGATCGTCCGCCTGATAATCCTGAAGTTCGCGAAGAGATGAAGGCGATTGCCGCTGTGCGGCGTCGGTTCGGCTACCGCCGGATCGGCGTGCTGTTGGAACGCAAGGGCATGATCATGAACCACAAGAAGTTGTATCGCCTCTACACCGAGGAAAAGCTAGGCGTCAGGCGGTGCAGGGGACGTAAACGTGCGCGTGGGTCGCGAACGCCGATGCCCGTGGCGTTGCGCCCGGGCGAGCGTTGGTCGTTGGATTTTGTATCCGACACGTTTGGCGCGTCACGCAAGTTCCGCATGTTGGCCGTGAATGATGATTGTTGCCGCGAGAACCTATGTTTGATGGCTGACACCAGCATATCTGGTGCGCGGGTGGCACGGGAACTGGATGCGCTTGTGCGCGTCTACGGAAAGCCTGCTTGTATTGTCAGTGACAACGGAACGGAGTTTACCAGTCGCGCGATCCTGAAATGGGCCGGTGATAACAAAGTTGACTGGCATTACATCGATCCCGCTGCCC
>JAOHEK010000045.1 GCA_028097405.1 Paracoccaceae bacterium
AGGGCAATATAAGACATGGATATCCGGCTTGGAAATGGGTTCGACGTGCATAAATTCGAACCAGGAGACCACGTGATGCTCTGTGGCATTGCTGTGCCGCATGATCACGCACTTGTCGGGCATTCGGACGCCGATGTCGCGATGCATGCGGTCACGGATGCAATTTACGGCGCCTTGGCTGAGGGCGATATTGGCCGTCACTTTCCCCCTTCAGACGCGGAATGGAAAGGAGCCGACAGCCGGATCTTTCTGGAACACGCCGTGGCGTTGGCGAAGACGCGCGGATTTACGATCACTAACATTGATTGCACCATCCTGTGCGAAACCCCCAAGATCACACCCCATGCGCCTGCGATGCGCGCGCGTATGGCCGAGATCACCGGCATCGATCTTACGCGCATCAGCGTGAAAGCGACCACCACCGAACGGCTTGGCTTTACAGGGCGCGGTGAAGGCATCGCGACACTGGCCACTGCCGCATTGGTGAAACTCTGATGCGGCGGTTGTTCCTGAGCTTTTTTGGCGCCGGATACATCCGCCCTGCCCCCGGAACGTGGGGTTCGCTCGCAGCTTTACCCGCCGCTTGGGGGATGCATATGATAGGCGGCCCGGTCTTGTTGGCGCTGGGGGCCGCCGCTCTATACTTTGCGGGTGTTTATGCGACACGGATCGAAATCGAAATGGGCGACGATCACGACCCAGGCTGGATTGTGATCGACGAAGTGGTGGGTCAATGGATCGCGCTTTTGCCTGTGTCGATCGGGGCCCTGCATGCAGGCGTTCCGCCCCACGTTCTTTGGCCCGGCATTGTCACGGCCTTTGTGTTGTTCCGACTGTTCGACATTTCCAAACCTTGGCTTGCAGGGCGGGCTGATCGGCGCGGCGACGCGGTTGGCGTCATGCTGGACGACGTCTGGGCGGGCATTTTTGCAGCCCTAGGCGGTTTGGCACTGGCCTATCTGTCCCACGGAGTTCTGGGATGACGGTCGAAGACCTAATCAAAACGGCCAAAGCCAAGGGCATCATGATCGCCACCGCCGAAAGCTGCACTGGCGATCGCAGGGGCCATCACGGATGTGGCAGGCTCATCATCGGTTTTCGAGCGGGGCTTTGTGACCTATTCCAACGCCGCCAAGACCGAGATGCTGGGCGTCGAATCCGGCTTGATCCAGACCCATGGAGCCGTCTCGGAAGAAGTTGCTGTGGCCATGGCAGAGGGTGCCTTGAAAAACTCAGGCGCAAATCTGACCGTGTCGGTAACAGGGGTTGCCGGGCCCGGCACATCTGACGCAAAACCCGAAGGGCGGGTCTGCTTCGCGCGCGCGATCACCGATCGCGCAACCTTTGTCGAAACACGCGATTTCGGTGCTTTGGGACGCGTCCAGGTTCGCCGTGAGACGGTTTTGCATGCCCTGAACTTACTTGCTGACGCCATTCGCTAAGCGCTGCTTTATACGCCATTCCGTAGCTTTAACCGACTAATATTTGTGCAATACTCTAACTGCGCAAGTTTTTTGCGTTTTCAGACGAACTGCCACTTTTCCTCGCACCCGGCATACGGCACCTCCCTGTGCATTAATCCTGAGGAGGGGAAAAGACATGGTCGGGGCGGATACAGCTTGGATTATCGTGGCAACAGCTTTGGTGCTGTTCATGACACTACCGGGGCTTGCACTTTTTTACGGCGGCTTGGTCCGTTCACGGAACGTGCTGAGCGTTTTCATGCATTGTTACGCAATCGCCTGCTTGATGAGCGTGCTTTGGCTGGCCGCGGGTTATTCGATTGCCTTTGGCGGCGGCACAAGCGGCTATTGGGGTGGTTTGGACAAGATGTTCTTGGCCGGCGTCACAGTTGACAGCCTGTCAGGCACCATCCCGGAGGTTCTATTCTTTTCCTTTCAGATGACCTTCGCGATTATCACACCTGCGCTGATCGTCGGTGCCTATGTGGAACGGATTAACTTTGCTTTCGTTCTGGTCTTTTCCGGCCTTTGGATGCTGATCTGTTATGCTCCGGTCGTGCATTGGATTTGGGGCGGCGGCATGCTGGCCGACGGTGGCATTTTTGGCGAAACCGGTGCGCGGGACTTTGCAGGCGGCATCGTAGTGCACCAAACGGCTGGTCTGGCTGCTTTGGTTCTGGCTGTCATGCTGGGCGCGCGGAAGGATACGTCGAAACCGCCACATAACCCCGGTTACGTGATGATCGGTGCGGCGATGCTTTGGGTTGGTTGGTTCGGCTTTAATGGCGGCTCGCAACTAGCAGCAGACGGTGGGGCTGCTATGGCGCTGACCGTGACGCATATTTCAGCAGCGACCGCTTCGCTGACCTGGGCTCTATGGGAGCGGATCAAATACGGCAAAGCCTCGCTGGTTGGAATGGTGACGGGGACGATTGCGGGCCTTGCGTCGATCACCCCAGCGTCGGGTTTTGTTGGACCTGTTGAAGCGCTGATCATTGGCGCGATTGCCGGGATTGGCTGCCAAGAGGCTGTTAATCTGGTGCGCAACAAGCTGAAGATCGACGACACGCTGGACGTGTTCGCAGTCCACGGTGTCGGCGGCATTTTCGGCACGATCATGATCGCGGTCTTCGGACAAGGTGCATGGGCGGCTCAGTTGGGAAGCCTTGCGATCGTAGGTGCCTATACCATCGTCGTAACTGTGGTGATTGCGTTGATCGTCAAAGCGATGTTCGGCTTGCGCGTTGATGAAGACACCGAAATGACAGGGCTGGATCTGGCCCAACACGGTGAACGCGCCTACGACGTCACATCGTAACGCTTATGATGCGCGGGCGACTTGATCCGTGCTGACTAAAACATGACCGGGCAGCGTGACAGTAACCACGCTGCCTGTGCCCGTCGGAGCCCGCGCAACGCGCAATTGACCACCACGGGAATCAATTAGCCGCTTAACACCATAAAGCCCAAAGCCACTACCGCGCCGCACTTCGCCGTCTGCAAAGAACGCCAACGATGCGTCCGAAAATCCCTTGCCATCATCTGTAATCTGAACGCTTAGCTGCCCGTCTGAGGTTTCGGCGACGCTGACTTCAATCGTCAACGCCTCGCTTCGGCCACCATGGGAGATCGCATTGTCGATCAGATTGCGCAAAACCACCTGCAGCACTGGGCGTTCCACATTGATCGCTGCGCCACGGGCCATCAAACGATGTCTACCGTTTGGGTCCAAGGTCACAAAGATCAGATCACACAGAGGCTGCAAGTCGACATCTGTCGCAGTTGTCGATTGCAGGCTGGCGGCTTGAACCGATGTCACAACCTCATCGGTCATGATCAAAGTTCTGTCGGCAACAGCGCGGATTCTGCGCACCAGTTTATTGCGCCCGTCACCCAGTTCAGGGAAGTCGACTAACAATTCTTCGCAAAGATACCCGATGTTGCGCAAAGGCGCTCGGGCGTCGTGGACGGCAAGGCCCAGAAACACCTCGCGTTCCTTGTCGACCACGTCCTGCGCCGCGGTTAGAACAGTCGCAATCACCGTCTTTTCGTCCGGCAATGCAACAAGATTAACGACGCCTAACCCATCAACCCGAACTTCGCCGGTCTCAGCGATCCATGCGCGCGATAACATAGGATCGGCAAGCGCGCCCATCACATCGGTGGGGACTTTTCCGATCACATCTTCGCGGGGCAGACCCGTCGTCGCTTCGGCGCGGGCGTTCCAAAAGGCTATGATCGGTGCGCCTTGGTCAGGAAAAACAAGGGCAAACGCAGGTGTTTCGATGAAATCGAGCAATTTGAGTGTTTTCATAGGCTCTCGACTATGTGTGAATAGTTAAAAAGTGACTAAAATCTCGGGCACACGGCAGACTTGCAATATTGCGCCCCGATTGCTTAAGTGTTTGGCGCTCAAACGGTGGAACATGTCAAAACCCGAAACCTATATCAGCCAGCAGGCCAAGCGATTGTCCAAGGGGCAGATCGATCGGCGGCGCTTTGTGATGTCGGCTTTGGCCAGCGGTGTCACGATGCCTACAGCTATGTCGTTGGCAAGCCGCGCTGAGGCTGCGACACCAAAACAAGGCGGCAGCTTGCGCTATGGGGTGGCTGATGCGCGTCAAGGTGACAATCTTGATCCCACGCAGACGGGCTCGGAACTTCGACGTTTGGTCAACGAGGTACGCGGAGATACGCTGGTCGAAATCAGTTCCGAGGGTCAGGTAACGCCCGCATTAGCGGAAGGGTATGGCACCAAGGACGGATTGACTTGGGTGTTTGATATCAGGCCCGGCGTCATGTTTCATTCTGGGACCAAATTGCAGGCTTCGGATGTTGTGGCAAGCCTAACCCATGCGGCCAAGACAAGCCCGCAGGTACAGGGGATCACCGCTCAGATCGGCCGGATCGACACGGTTGGCTCTGCGCGAGTCGAGGTGCATCTTCGCAAGCCCCATTGGAATTTTGCTGAACTTCTGGCCAGCCCCCATTTGATGATCCTGCCCGAGGGTACTGATCCCGCGACCAGTACCGATGGCACAGGGGCTTACAGGCTTGAGCAGTTCGAACCCGGGTCCCGCGCCCATCTGACACGAAACCCAAACGATTGGCGCACGAACCGAGGACATTTTGACAGCGTGACGTATCGCGCAATGCCAGATGCGCGGTTGCGCCAAAGCGCCATTATGAACGGCGAGGTCGATGTGATCGACGCCGTCGACCCGCGCGCGTTGGCGATGCTGTCGAATATGCCGGCGGTACAGATCCTTGAGACATTGGGCGCGCGCCATCCTTTGATCGAGATGCGCATGGACCGTGGGCCCTTCACTGATCCACATTTGCGCCGGGCTTTGAAGATGGCCGTTGATCGGCAAGCGATATTAGACAAGGTGCTTTTGGGCCATGGACGGATTGCGGCGGATGCGCCCTTCGCGCTTGACCCCGATCCAACGCTGTACGACCCGGATCATGCGCGCTGGTATTTGAACACTGCAAATGTCACCGGCCCGGTGACGTTGCAAATCACCAAGCCGGAAGGTTTGGGAGAAACGCAGATCGCCACTTTGGTCACCGCTGCGGCAGCAGATGTTGGGTTAGAAATCAAAACGCAATTCAGCGAGACCCTAACCGATGACTGGCAGTTGCGCCTGTCGTCCAGAGCGCTGTCCGCCGAGGCGGCCCTTGCGACTTATATGCCCGACGCCGGGCACTGCGGTACGGGCTGGGTCGGTTCGGAAAGTTGCACGCGGTTTGGCGATCTGATGACCACATCACGAGCGTCAAAGCACGCGCTGGACCATGATCGCTTGATGACAAAGGCCGCTCAGGTATTAGCTCAGGACGGCGCCATCATTCTGCCGGTTTGGGCGCACGACCTCTGCGCCCATGGAGCATCGCTTGCCCGGCCAAACCCCGACACTACGGCGAATACACAAGCCGTCGCTACGCATTGGTGGTTTGCTTAAAGACCCAACCACCGGGGGACGTTCACGCAACAGACGCCGCCTAAATCGCGCGACGCCACCATTTCTGCCAAAGCGCGACAGCGCGTTGCCGATGCGTGCCACCCTTCAAGGCCAATTTGAAAAAGTCCGTCATTTTTATCTATCCTGCCCTGGCGCCGGTTGATCCAGCGCTCACGGATAGTTTGACGATCCGTCAATCACGGCTCAATCCCCCCGACAAGCAAAAGCACGAGAACGCGGCGTGATTACTACAGTAATTTGGCGCTAAAAGACTAAAACCGCGCGGAAATCCGCGCGAATTTAAATTCAAATTGGCAATATCGGGCCGAAAGCCTTGATCGTTTACCGCCTGCAAGTTCCGTCAAATCAGAAATGACAGGTCGGAAATGAGGGCGCAGTCGCTCAGAAGCTCCGGCAACTACGCCCTACCCTAAAGCCTAATTCAAGGCTGCGTCGGTGATCACATGGGTCCAAGCACCTACTGGCGCCTTCGTGATGACAGGGTCTGAACCGCCTGACAGCAGAGATTCAACCGTGCGGTCAAAATCGCCGGGTTCAAGCGCTCCGTTCGATCCAGCGGTCAGCTTGGCAATCTCGCCCATCATGCGGATCTGGTGACTTTCAGTCTGCGCACCCGTCTCGTCATATTCCAACACAATCAAAGCTGCGTCCTCGGGATTTTCCTCAGCCCACTTCCAGCCCTTCATGGATGCGCGCACAAAGCGTTCCATCTTGTCGTTAAACCCGTCTTCGGACAAGCGTTCTTCCAGAACGTACAACCCGTCTTCCAGCGTCGCCACACCCTGATCTTCGTATTTGAAGGTGATCAGATCGTCCGCGTTCACACCCGCATCCAGAACCTGCCCGTATTCGTTATAGGTCATGGTGGAAATGCAATCGGCTTGCCGTTGCAACAGCGGATCCACGTTGAAGCCCTGTTTTAGAACCGCAACACCATTGTCGTCAGCGCCGTCCGTGTCGATGCCCAGCTTGCCCATCCAGGACATGAAGGGGAATTCGTTGCCAAAAAACCAAACACCCAAGGTCTTGCCTTTGAAGTCGGCAGGCGTCGCGATCCCGGAGTCTTTCCAGCACGTCAGCTGCATTCCCGACGATTTAAATGGCTGCGCGATGTTGACCAAAGGCAGGCCCTTTTCACGCGCCGCCAATGCCGCTGGCATCCATTCAACCAGCACATCCGCGCCGCCGCCAGCAACTACCTGAGGCGGAGCGATGTCAGGACCACCCGGCTTGATGGTGACGTTCAGGTCTTCTTCTTCGTAAAAGCCGTTCTCAAGGGCAACATAGTAGCCCGCGAACTGTGCTTGGGTGACCCATTTCAGTTGCAGCGTCACGTCGTCGGCCGCCTGTGCGCCGGTCGCCATGGCCAGCGCGAAAGCGCCTGTCATCAAGTGTTTCATTTCCATTCTCCCAGTTGGTTCGTCGTTGGTCTATTTTTCGCTACGTTGTGAGGGGTGCCAGAAGGTGACACTTCGTTCGATCAAAGCCACCAGCCCATAAAATGCCGACCCCGTCAAAGCGGCAACTGCGATTTCAGCCCAAACCAGATCGATCGACAAGCTGCCAACCCCGGTTGAGATGCGAAATCCCATACCCCGCGTCGGAGAGCCGAAATATTCAGCAACAATAGCCCCGATCAAAGCAAGTGTTGTCGCAATTTTCAACCCGTTGAACACGAATGGCATCGCCGCCGGCAGCCTGAGTTTCAGCAAAGTTTGCCAATACCCCGCCGCATAGGTCCGCATCAGATCCTGTTGCATCACGCTGGCTTCTTTCAGCCCCTGCACAGTGTTCACCAGAATTGGGAAAAACACCATAACCACAACAACAGCCGCCTTGGACTGCCAGTCAAACCCGAACCAATTGACCAGAATAGGCGCGATGCCAACAATTGGCAGAGCGGCAACAAAATTCCCGATGGGCAGCAGACCACGTGTCAGAAACATCGACCGATCAATCAGAATGGCGGTGACGAAAGCCGCAGTGGCTCCGATCAGATAGCCCGACAAGGCCCCTTTCAGAACGGTTTGAACAAAATCTTCCCAAAGCGTCGCCGTCTCGGCCACTAGTCGCTCTGCAATATCCATGGGGCTGGGCAAAATGATGGGCGAGATATCCAGACTGGTGACCAAACCTTCCCACAGAACCAACACGCTAATACCGAACAACGTTGGTACCAAAAGGCGCACCAAACGGTGACCGTGCAGTTTTGAGCGGGCCAAGACAACGTTCAGCGTCCAAGCCGAACACCAAAACAGAACCGCAGCGCCAAGGTTGATCATCGGGCGCCCCCCATTCGTTTCAGCGTCACCTTCTGTAGAACAGTCAAAATCGTGACCAAGGCGCCGGCAAGGATGGCGGCCGCAAACAGCGCTGACCATATCGCCAACGGTGTGCCGAACTGATCGCCGATCAAAATGCGTGCCCCAAGTCCTGAAATCGCACCGGTCGGCAATTCACCCACGATTGTCCCGACAAGAGCCGCCGCAATCCCAACCTTCAGTGAGGTAAACAAGAAAGGCACCGACGCCGGCAGGCGCAGCTTCCAGAATGTTGCAAAACCACTCGCATTATATGTCTTCAAAAGCTCCAGATCCTCGCGCGCCGGCGCACGCAAACCTTTGACCATGCCCACAAGAACCGGAAAGAAACATAAGTAAGCCGAGATAATCGCCTTTGGAACTGCACGTTCCTCAATCCCCAGCTGGCCCGTCAGCACAATGATCATCGGTGCTAACGCGACGATCGGAATAGTCTGACTGATGATTGCCCAAGGCATCAAGCTCATCTCGGCGGTCCGACTACATACGATGGCCACAGCTCCCAAAATACCAATGGCGGTTCCTAGGGCGAAGCCGAACAAAGTGGACTGCAAGGTGATCCAACCATGGAAAATCAAGCTTCGTTTCGAAAAAGCCCGGCCCTTCAAAGCCATCTCGCCAGTGGTCTTCCAAAGCTCTTGACCAACCTGCTTCGGTGTCGGCAACCGGGGACGATCCAATGCATACCCACGCAAAATCTCGTCCGGGTTTCGATACATCAAATAAAACCGCGAGGTTTCAGACCGGACCCGCGCACTCTCGGGCACCACGCTCACGCCCGCGCGTTCCGCTATATCCAAAGATTGGCGAATATTCATCGGAGCCACTGCCGAGATCCAAACCGCGATCAAAGCGATCAGCACAGTCAGAACAGGCAAAACACTACGCATGGGAACCTCGTTGCCAACAGACATCCATGTCCAACATCCGGCCCTTCATCTGGCTAGAAATATCCTGGGGGTCTGGGGGCAAAGCCCCCAGTATATTCTCGCGGTTTGGGGGCAAAACCCCCAGTATATCCCTGCGGTCTGGGGGCAACGCGCGGCAGAACTCAAACAGGTCGCTCACGCCCGCCACTCCATATGCAACTCAGGCAACCCATCGCTGCCAACCGGAATACGTTGCACCTCTTTAAAGCCCTCGCGCGCATAAAACCGCTGCGCTGCCCGATTTGGTTCTGCGGTACGAAGCTGCAAGAAATCACGCCCCTCCTTGGCCCGATCCATCAAAGCCTTGCCCATGCCTTGTCCTGTATTGTCAAGATAAAGCGCGCCGACTTGCCCCGTCTTGGGGTTCAGCGACAAATACCCTTCTACCGGCTCACCGATCAGGAAAATCTCGCGCTTCGGCAAGGCTTCCAGAACTTGCGCACCAATCTCTTTCGGCGGATGAACACGCGGCATCCAATCGGTCCGATCGATCCAATCATTCACGATCCGAGCACAGATGCCTGCGTCCTCAATTGTCGCCCGGCGAATTGGCCAGCGTTCCCACAATAAACGTACGTCCGGCAGCCCTTCCTCATTGTCACCGACCGTCTCTTCAACCTCAGCAAACCCTTCGCGGGCATAGAACTGCCGCGCCCGCCCGTTGGCCACAAAGGTCCAAAGCGACAAGGCATTCCGCCCCGCCTTGGCCTGATCCAGCAAAGCCTTCCCAACACCTCGACCGGGGGCTTGAGCATAAAGTGCCGTCACCACGCCCGCCGCATCGTCCAACGCCAAAAACCCCTCGGGTGGATCCCCGGCAACCCAGACTTTGCGCCTTTGAAACACGAAAGCACGATAGTGTCGGTCCACATCACTTCGGGCGTGCACCCGAGGCATCCATTCCGTTCCGTCGATCCAGGCGTTCAAGATCGCAGCGCAGGCCGATGCATCCTCAGATCGCCCCAACCTGACCGAAGGCAAAGTCACCGGACGTCTCCATGCCCGGCCCGCAAGCCTTCCCGCACCCTTTGTGCGATTTCGATAAATTCAGGGCTGTCACGAATGTCGAGAGGGCGCTCTTTTGGCAAAGGGCTTTCGATCACATCGGTGATCCGTCCGGGTCGCGGGCTCATCACCACAATCCGGGTCGAAAGATAGACCGCTTCGGGGATCGAATGGGTCACAAAACCGATGGTCTTTCCGGTGCGTGCCCAAAGCGCCAAAAGCTCTTCGTTCAGACGATCCCGCACGATTTCGTCTAAAGCACCGAAAGGTTCATCCATCAACAAAATGTCGGCATCAAATGCCAAGGCCCGCGCAATACTGGCACGCTGCTGCATGCCCCCTGACAACTGCCAGGGAAATTTGTTACCAAAGCCGTCAAGATCCACCAACTTCAGAACCTTCGCCACACGCTCCTTTTTATCGGACTTGGAAAATCTCATGATTTCCAACGGCAGTTTGATATTGCCCGCAATCGTGCGCCAAGGATAAAGCCCGGCCGCCTGAAACACATAGCCGTAAGCACGTGCACGCCGCGCATCCTCTGCCGAACGTCCATTGATAGACAGCCCGCCCGATGTCGGTGTTTCCAAAGCCGCGATGCACCGCAACAAGGTTGTTTTTCCGCACCCCGAAGGCCCAATAAAACTAACGAAATCGCCCTTATTGATATTAAGCGTCACGTCCTGCAAGGCATGCACAGGGCCGTCGTTTGTTTGAAACGTCAACGATAGGCCTTTTGTCTGGATCACCATGAGGAGCCGTCCTCAATAAAATCGTAAAAACTGGCGACGATCATGATCCCTCCATGCAAATTCGTCTCGCAACCAAACATCACACCCCCGACGCCGGTATCCCCGTGCGCTGGACAGGGCGTGGTGCAGTCAGTTCTTTCCATGACGACAACGCCTTGTTCACTGGCGTATTCGGCTTACGGCGCACGAAATCTCCATGACCTTCTTGCGTCCGGATCTCACCATCATGCACCGCCACGTGTCCGCGGGACAAAGTAAAGCGCGGCAAACCCTTCACAGTCTTGCCTTCGAAGACGTTGTAATCAATGGCCGATTGTTGAGTGGCCGCTAGAATCGTCTTTTCTTTCTCAGGGTCCAACACAACAATATCTGCATCCGCCCCCACAAGAATCGCACCCTTCTTAGGATAGCAATTCAGGATTTTCGCAATATTGGTCGAGGTTACAGCCACGAACTCTTCCGGCGTCAAACGCCCTGTCGCGACACCATGCGTCCAAAGCATCGGCATCCGGTCTTCTAGACCGCCTGTGCCATTCGGGATCTTGGTGAAATCCCCGACGCCATATCGCTTTTGCTCGGTCGTAAAGGCACAATGATCCGTCGCCACCACGCTTAATGACCCGGCCTGCAACCCGGCCCACAAACTGTCTTGATGTTTCTTGTTGCGGAACGGCGGGCTCATCACGCGGCGCGCTGCATGGTCCCAATCAGGGTTGGCATATTCACTTTCGTCCAAGGTCAGGTGCTGGATCAAAGGCTCGCCCCAAACGCGCTGACCGTTCTGGCGCGCGCGCCGGATCGCCTCATGGGCTTCCTCGCAGGACGTATGCACCACATACAATGGCACACCTGCCATATCGGCAATCATGATCGCACGGTTCGTCGCCTCGCCCTCTACCTGAGAGGGGCGCGAATACGCATGGGCCTCAGGTCCGGTGTTCCCCGCCGCCATCAGCTTGGCCTGCAACTCGGCCACAACATCGCCGTTCTCGGCATGTACCATCGGGATGCCGCCCAACTCTGCCAAGCGCTGGAACGACGCATACATCTCGTCATCATTGACCATCAACGCGCCCTTATAGGCCATGAAATGCTTGAAGGTGGTGATGCCCTCTTTCTCGATAACGCTGGCCATCTCGTTAAAGACCTGCTCGCCCCACCACGTGACGGCCATGTGATAGGAGTAATCGCAGTTCGCCTTGGTCGATTTGTTGTGCCACATCTGCAAAGCGTCATGCAGCCCCTGCCCCGGCGCCGGCAAAGCGAAATCCACCACCATGGTCGTGCCACCAGACAAAGCCGCGCGGGTACCGGATTCAAAATCGTCGGTGGAGTACGTCCCCATGAACGGCATTTCCAAATGCGTGTGAGGATCAATCCCGCCGGGCATCACATAACAGCCCGTCGCGTCCAGCACTTCATCCCCCGAAAGCCCCTGTCCAATCTCTACGATAAGACCGCCTTCGATCAAAACATCCGCAGAATAGCTCAAATCCGCCGTGACCACGGTTCCGTTCTTGATGACTGTCGACATATCTATCCCTCTCTCGCCGCCCTTTCAGGGCTTCTTCTGTCCGATATACTTCGGGGTCCGGGGCAGAGCCCCGGCGCTCTCAATCTTTGTAGTCCGGTTCATCCCGGTCCAGCACATGTTTCATCTCGGCGAAATGCGCAAAGCGTTCGGCCCGACCCTCTTCCCATTGTCCCGCCACTTGCTCGGCCAGGTCGTCGCCTAGTACATTCAGCGGCTGCCCCGAGCCATACGCCAACATCAACGTCTTGCCCGCGCGTTCCATGTGGTAAAGCGCGTCATAAGCCTCGGCCACGGTCGCGCCCAAAGTCGTCACACCGTGGTTGGCCATCATGATGTATTCGTGGTTGCCGATGGTCGAGGCGATCCGCGCCCCTTCGCTTTGCGACGTCGCAACACCGCCAAAATCCATGTCATAAGCCGTGCGATTGAAAAACCGTGCCGTGACCTGCTCGATCGGTTTGATGCTCGGGTCCTTCAGACAGCACAACGCTGTAATATACGGCGGATGCATGTGCAGAGCGACGCGGGCCTGCGGCAAGGTCGCGTGCAATGCCGAATGGATGGCCCATGCACTTGGATCAGGCGCGTCCTCGCGTTCCATCGTAGACGCGTCGTCTACATCGCAAAGCACCAGATCGCTGGCCTTCACCCGGCTCCAATGCACCCAGCGGGGGTTGATGACGAACTTCCGCCCGTCCGCCGACACCGCAGCCGAGAAATGGTTCGCCACCCCTTCGTGCCAGCCTTCGCGACACGCGAGTCTGATCGCAGCAGCAAGGTCGATGCGGATGGCGGCTTCGTCGAGGCAGATATCATGCTTAATCAAACCTTAATTCCTACCAGATAATTCCCAGCCCCAAATCGAGAAATTGAAAAGGGAACAACTTGCAAACCATTGAACACGCGTTGAGTATTATCGATATGTTGATAGACCAAACGCGGAAAAGTCCATTTAGCTATGTCGCGATCAAGGCCGGTACGGTCGCCAAAATTCTTCAGCAAGAGACCGGTTCCATCAACCATGCAATGCCAACCTGCTGTCATGCACTCGAACGCCGCTTTCGCAAAGGCAAAGATTTCTTTCGTCGCGGTAAGGAACGAGATGAATGGATAGCAACAATCTCCGGTCGTGAGACATCCACGTTCGAAGTTTTGTTCGAGATTGACCGTTAACTTCACCCCATAATCCCCGCTGTCTCAACAACCGCATGGAACAACACATCCGCACCTGCCGTTGACCACTCTTTGGAAATCTCCTCGGCCTCATTGTGCGACAGCCCGTCCACACAAGGACACATCACCATCGCCGTGGGCGCAACATCGTTGATCCAGCAGGCGTCATGACCCGCGCCCGAGACGATATCCATGTGAGAATACCCCAAGCGTTCCGCCGCATTGCGCACGGCTATCACACAACCCTCGTCAAATGCAGGCGGATCGAACTGCCCGACGATCTCGGCAGCGAACTCAACACCGATGTCTTCGCAAAGTTTCGGTGCACGCGCCATCAATTCGTCGACCATGCCGTTCAGCTTGTCCAGAATATGCGTGCGCATATCGACCGTGAAAACAACCTTGCCCGGAATGATGTTGCGCGAGTTTGGATAGACGTCGATATGGCCGATGGCCCCAACCGCATTGGGCTGGTTTTTCATCGCGATCTCGTGGACCAACTCGGTGATCAACGCCAAGCCGCGACCAGCGTTCTTTCGCATATGCATGGGCGTCGAACCCGTATGGCTTTCCTTGCCTCTCACGGTGCATTCGATCCATCGCAGCCCCTGACCATGGGTCACAACTCCAATATCCTTGGCTTCGGCTTCTAAAATAGGGCCTTGTTCGATGTGTAACTCAAAAAAAGCATGCATCTTGCGGTCACCGACTTTTTCGCCGCCCCGCCAGCCGATCCGTTTGAGCTCGTCGCCAAAGCGTTTTCCGTCGGCGTCTACTTTGTCGTAGGCCCAGTCCAAGTCATGCTTTCCCGCAAAGACGCCGGAGGCCAACATCGCAGGCGCATAGCGCGTGCCTTCTTCGTTGGTCCAGTTGGTCACCACAATCGGATGTTTGGTCTTGATCCCCAGATCATTCAAAGTGCGGATAATTTCTAAGCCGCCCAATACACCCAAGACACCATCGTATTTGCCGCCCGTTGGCTGGGTATCAAGGTGCGAGCCGACATAGACCGGCAAAGCCTCGGCGTCGGTTCCTTCGCGATGGGCAAACATGTTGCCCATCTCGTCCACGCCCATGGAACAGCCCGCCGCTTCGCACCATTTCTGGAATAGGTGACGCCCCTCGCTGTCCTCATCCGTCAGGGTTTGGCGATTGTTGCCGCCTGCAATGCCGGGGCCGATCTGGGCCATCTCCATCAGGCTGTCCCACAACCGATCCCCGTCAATGCGCATATTGGCAAATGGTGTGCTCATGCCCGTCCCCTTGGCGTTTGTCGTGCTTGAATGAATTATTGACCAATTGGTCAGGATGAGGCTAGCAGAGGCGCAAGACCAGTCAAGCATGTAACCCATGGAGGCGGCGCTGAGACCTGAAAAACCACGCACCCGAATCCAGCAACGCAACCGCGAGACGATACTTGAGGCGGCACTGGATGTCTTTTCAACCGAAGGGTTTCGCGGCGCAACACTGGATCAGATCGCAGCGGCTGCGGGATTGTCGAAACCGAATCTTTTGTACTATTTTCCGTCCAAAGACGCGATCTATACCGAACTGCTGTCCACCCTTTTAACCAGATGGCTCGACCCTTTACATGCCGTCGATGGCAGCGGTGACCCAATCGAAGAGATCTTAAGCTATGTGCGTAGAAAGCTGGAACACAGTCGCGACTTCCCCCGAGAAAGTCGCCTGTTCGCCAATGAAATCGTGCAGGGTGCCCCGCGCATTCTGGATCAGATCGAAGGGCCTTTGCGTCACATGGTTGACGACAAGACGGCATTGTTTCGTGAATGGGCCGAGGCAGGTAAAATTGCCAAGGTCGATCCCTATCATCTGATTTTTTCGATCTGGGCCACAACTCAGCACTACGCCGATTTCAGCGTTCAGGTGCAGGCCATCCTGCAATCGTACGAGGACAGTCATTTCGCAGATGCCGAGGCGTTTTTGATGACAGTTTTCCGCGCGACGTTAACGCCTGCAAAAACTTAACCAAATCTCCATCTTTCTCACGCAGATTTGGTTGTGGGGGCGTGTGACAGGACGATAAAATGTTTCCCGCTGCAAATGCATCAAGTGTGTTCGCGAAACCGGTGCAACCCGCACCAACGCAAACCGCACAGAAGACATCGCAGTCGCAAGCGCCAGAAACCGCGCGCACAAGTGCAGGAGAATCCTCGGCGGCCAATATCAAGGCTGAAACCTCTCAAGCCATTCAAGCGCCTGAACAATCCAGCGTGGTAGCAAGGCTGAGGGATCAGGAAAAATCTGAATCCACGGACCGCGCCGCACAAGTCAAAGAACGACCGGCAGGACCGCCACCATCGTTCAAAGAAACACCGCTTGAACGACGAGCCCGCGTGGCGCTTGAGCCGCCCGAGGTTCCCGAAGTCCCTGACGAAACGGATGCCGCGTTGGAAAGCGCCGTCGCAGATGACGCGCCCAACCTCGAATTGGTGGACGATGCCATCAGCGAATCGCAACCCGCGGTGGTGTCTGATCCACCGCTCACGCGAACCGAGAAAGCCGAAGCCAGCTTTTCCGAGACCCGCAGCTTGTCCGAACCCAAAGACCCCGCGACGGTCGATCTTCGGAACTAACGACGCCCTCCCCGCGCCCTTGAAAGGCGCGGGCGCAACGCGTCTGAAACGATAGAATAAAGTGCACCGACAGGTGCTCGATTAGATTGCTAATACATCCCGCTTTATTCGGCGGCTTGACTGGACGGATTGTTGGGATGGGTTGTCCAATTCGCGTAATCGGCTTCAACCGTTTTGCCGGTGCGAGTGTCCAAGGTGCCGGGTGTCAGCGTTTCCATCGTGATGCAGTCTTCGACGGGACACACATCCACACACAGATTGCAGGCTACGCATTCGGCGTCGATCACCTCGAATGTGCGATCCGCGCTCATCGAAATCGCCTGATGCGACGTGTCTTCGCAAGCTGCAAAACAGCGTCCGCATTTGATGCAAGCGTCTTGGTCAATGCGCGCCTTGGCGACGTAGTTCAGGTTTAGATATTGCCAGTCCGTCACGTTCGGCACCGCGCGACCCGAAACCTCGGCCACCGACGCATAACCTTTTTCGTCCATCCAGTCAGACAGGCCGGTTGTCAGTTCCTTGATGATTCCAAACCCGTAAACCATCGCCGCCGTACAGACCTGCACGTTGCCTGCGCCCAAAGCCAGAAACTCAGCCGCGTCCCGCCATGTGGTCACGCCGCCGATACCGCTGATCGGCAAACCCGCGGTTTCCGCGTCCCGCGCAATTTCAGCCACCATGTTCAGCGCCATGGGCTTCACCGCCGGTCCGCAAAATCCGCCGTGGCTGCCTTTGCCGTCAATCGAAGGTTCGGGCGACATCGTGTCCAAGTTCACGGACGTTATCGACGACACCGTGTTGATCAGGCTGACCGCATCGGCCTTGCCCGCATGTGCGGCGCGCGCTGGATAGCGGATATCGGTGATGTTTGGCGTCAGTTTTACGATGACCGGCATGTCGCAGTGTTCTTTGCACCACTCGGTCACCATCTGGATGTACTCGGGCACTTGACCCACAGCCGCGCCCATTCCGCGCTCACTCATCCCGTGCGGACAGCCAAAGTTCAGCTCGATGCCATCACAGCCTGTATCTTCAACACGTGGCAGAATCGCTTTCCACGCGGCCTCTTCGCAAGGCACCATAATGCTAGTGACCAAGGCCCTGTCAGGGTAGTCTTTCTTAACTCGCGTGATTTCTTCTAAGTTCACCTCTAACGGACGGTCGGTGATCAGTTCGATGTTATTGATGCCCAAAACCCTGCGGTCTGCCCCATAAACAACGCCATAGCGCGGCCCGTTCACATTCACGATCGGAGGCCCCGCCTCGCCCAGAGTTTTCCAAACGACACCGCCCCAGCCCGCCTCAAAGGCGCGGCGCACGTTGTATTCTTTGTCCGTCGGCGGCGCTGAGGCCAACCAAAACGGATTAGGGCTTTTGATGCCTGCGAAGTTACTTGTCAGGTCTGCCATGTCGGTCTCCTGTCGCGGGGCCTCAGCCTGCCGCTTGTGTCAGTGCTGAATGAATGTCTTCCGCTGCATCGCGCCCTTCGGCCACAGCTGTCACGGTCAGATCGTCACCGCCGGTGGCGCAGTCGCCGCCCGCCCAAACCTTAGCCATCGAGGTGCGGCCTGCGCTATCAACCGCTNTCTTGCCCTTGTCCAGATCAAGCCCACCCGGCACGTCATCCAAAGCTTGCCCGATGGCCATGAAGGCCTGATCGGCGGCCAGTCGGAAGGTTTCACCGGTGCCCTTTAGGCCCGCGTTCGTGCTTTCGGTGTATTCAAACTCGATTTCCGCCACCGCGCCATTGCCGTGAACAGACAAGGGTTTGGCGCTAAAGATCAATCGCACA
>JAOHEK010000046.1 GCA_028097405.1 Paracoccaceae bacterium
TAATGCCTGCTGTCTAAATCCTAACGCATAACAAACATGTCCTCCATACCGGGTCATCCCATATTCTATGATGCTCGAATTGAGCCAAAAAATACTTCCAGCAGCGTTTGGGTGGGGCGTTTTGCAGAAACGCCACCATAGTAAGCCTTAGTGCGGGGCTCCCTTTAAAGCAAAGCTACTTTCTGAAAGGTTGCGGCCCTAGGTTAGATTTCGGTTTGGGACAAGATCACGGCGCGTGCCTTTTGCGAAACGTGGCCGCTTTTACCCTGTTTTGGCACGCCATTGAACAATATTGGCGCTTCCCATTGCGCGACGTATCGAAATAGACTCGATCGCATTGATGCGCGCTACAGACTCCAAATCTTAGCGCCTTCTGATTGCCAATCTCACGTGCCAACCCCTCAGCGCAAATTGCGGACCACATTGAAGGCAACTCTGCATTTATCGGATGGTGGTGTAATCGCCAGAGGCCGTCTTGTTCTTGGCTGAGCACCGGCGTCGCAGGGTTATGGGCAAGCAGTTCGTTCAATGCCTTGGCAGCCAGCTCAACCGCGCCTTTTGACAGAAGCTCGATGATTTCACGCAACGAAACCGCCAAGCGTTGAAATTCGGAGATGTGATGATCCTGAAGTTGCTGAACGCTTGGCGGATCGTCCAACAGTATGACTTGTAGATTCTCGATCGCGTTCTCGCATTCGTAAGTGACACCGCGTGACATCCCCGTCGTCAGTCGATTCACGATATCCAATGAAACGCGTAGACCTGTAAGTACATAACCATCTAAACTCATTTGACAGGTTTCCTCTTCTCTGCGATAACCTACTAAACCACTTTTGAGCGTTACTTGGAAGGCCCTCATAATATGAAGTTTGCTTCACGACGAGCAGCCATTGCCCTTATGTGCGCTAGCGCGTCAATCATTCCGTTGGTCGATACACTCGCCAAAGTTCTTACCGACGTTGCATCGCCGTTTTTTCTCGTCGCGGCCCGCTACGCCATTGGTGCGGCCTTAGCAGCAATAATATTTGCGGCACCGCGTCGAGCTTTCAGATCCTTTAAAGCCGCTCCAAAACTGCACTCTTCACGATCGGCACTTCTCGTCGCCGCCATGGTTTCCTTTTACTGGGCAATTTCTGATTTGCCAGTTGCGACGGCCCTTGGCGGATATTTCACGGGCCCAGTCATTGCCGCAGTTCTCTCTGTTTTGTTTTTGGGCGAAAAACTGAGGATCACGACCATCGTCGCTGTTCTTCTCGGATTTGCCGGCGCGATGCTAATTCTTAGACCCGAAGATGATATTGCGCTTGGATCGATACTCGCCCTTCTGAGCGGCGTGTTATCAGGCTTTTATCTGGTCCTGACACGGGCGGCCGCATTGTCGGTTCGAGCCGACGACAATGTCCTCATTCAAAGCGTGATCGGAGCTCTGCTTATTGCGCCAATCGCTGCTTTGAATCTACCAACCGTTGATCTACAGACGGTCGGTCTACTCCTTTTGATGGGTGGTCTCTCATTCGTCGCGCACGGACTGTTTCTAGCTGCGTTTCGGACTCTGGATGTCGGAACACTTGCACCCCTAGCCTATCTCGAAATCGCAATCGCAGCGCTATTGGGTTGGATGCTCTTTGACGACCCACCCTCTATAATTACATGGTCAGGAATCGTCTGCGTCGTAATTGCAGGAATGCTGATTACCTTCGCGCCGACATTTGACCAGGACCCCGATTCAGTTGAGAAGCTCACAAGACTTTAACTTCAAAGGGCTTCCTGCCCAACAGATGATCTGAATCGACGCAGCACTTGGCGAGGCTCTGGATCTGGGGCGCCCACCAATTTCTCTATCGAGTCACGGCGTTTATCCGAACACGTTACTTGTCTTCTCGAACGAACTATGGATTGCTGTTGTTTCAACCAGCTTTGGACAGAACAGAATGATCGAGCCTTCCGTATTGCTAACCTACTCCCTGATCGTTCTGGGTTTCGTCTTCATCCCAGGCCCCGCAACCCTTTTGACGGTCGCCCGTGCGACCACATCAGGAACCAAGGTTGGTATCGCCACGGGTGCCGGGATCACAGCTGGCGACTTTATTCATACGATCATGGCGGTTGTGGGTATTTCGGCAATTATTGCAGCCTCCGCCACGCTCTTCACCGTCGTAAAATATCTTGGTGCTGCCTATCTGGTCTACCTTGGTTTGAAAGCAATATTTGAAAAGGCATCGGTTGATCTGGGCCAGGGACGTGTCCCGATCACAGCACCCCAAGCGTTTCGTCAGGCAATCTTCGCCGAAGTTCTAAACCCCAAAACAGCGCTATTCTTCCTGGCGTTCCTGCCACAGTTTGTTGCGCCAAACCAAGGCTTCGTCGTCCTACAGCTCACAATTCTAGGTGTTGTCTTCGCCCTCATCGGTTTTTTAAGCACAATCGTCTACTCCGTCGCGGCCGGTGGACTAGGGAACTTCCTTCGCCGCAATCCGACAGTTCTCAAATGGCAGGGCAAGGTCGTCGGCAGCATCTATTGCGCGCTTGGAGCGCGCCTGGCATTGCAGGAACAATAAACGGATCATTAGCCGAGGCAGCAAAGTTGGAATTTCCCTCGATGTGCCTGTTCAAGATGGATTGTACCTAAAATGGTTTGGGAGATGACCGTTGCTATCCCAATCCTCGCCTTCCAGTACAAGTCGGGGCAAGCATAGTCAGAACAGAAAATTGCTTTGAGGTCGGCTGGAATGAAGACAATCGCAATACTGATTTTTGACGGCGCTGAAGAAATGGACTTTGTAGGTCCGCTTGAGGTCTTGGCCGCGGCCGCCGAGGACGATGCAAATTGGCGCGTTGTTACCGTAGCAGAAAATAGATGCGCAATTACCTGCGAAAAAGGCATGCGGGTCCTGCCCGATCATGTCTACTCAGAGATCAAAGGCGTCGATGTTCTGGTAGTACCTGGTGGCGGTGGTGCCCGCCGCGAAACCGAAAACAAAGCCACTGTTCAATGGCTAGAGTCGATCAAAGAAGGCTGCACTTGGCTTACCAGCGTCTGCACTGGTGCATTCCTGTTGGTTGGTTCGGGCCTTGCTGCGGGTAAGAAAGTGACAACGCATCATCGCTTTATTGATCAGTTGAATGATTTGGACCTGTCCACCGTTGTTGAAAACGTCCGCTTTGTGTCGGACGGAAGAGTTGTTACGGCAGGTGGAGTTATGTCAGGCATCGAAATGTCACTCTGGCTCATCGGGCAGATTTGGGGTGAAGATAAAATTCGAAGAACCAGAGATTACATCGCCTATGACTTCCCGCTGCGGGAAACGTCTCAAACAAACCACTGACGACGACAACTCGTCCATTTTGTGGGGTTCGTGAACGCACGCCCAATGACGAAATCCCAATTGAGTGTTGCGCGAGATCTGGTCTATATTGGATTATGGCCTTGCTCGGGCCTCCCCCCTCCAAATGGGGCAGCATTCGACATGCGGGGCGATACCATTTCGAACCAACTTGTTCGAGCACGCGCATAAGGAGGGATTGCGTAGACCGCTCGAAAGAGGAGGTTCAAGATGAGACTGTCATCCCCGATCTATAAGTTAAAGCGTCAGGCGAGATTGCTCGCACGCAACGACGGCATCAAGCTTCACGCTGCGCTCGACCAGATCGCGGTTAAAGAAGGGTTCAAGAGTTGGAGTCAATTGGCGTCGAAGTATGCCAAGGAAACACCAGCTATGGAAATTTTAGACCAGATGAGATCAGGTGATTTGGTGCTTATCGGTGCCCGCCCCGGTCATGGTAAAACCCTTTTGGGGTTGGAGCTTTCTGCATTGGCCGAAACAATCGACCGTTCCGGTTATGTTTTTACCTTGGATTTTAACGAGAACGATGTTTGGGATCGGTTTGAAAAACTCGGCTTCGAGAAAAATAGGCTCGCGCGTCCAGTTATTGTTGATACCTCGGACGATATCAGCGCGGACTATATTATCGAATGCCTCAACGATGCGCCTCATGATGCACTGATTGTTGTCGACTACTTGCAGCTACTGGATCAAAGGAGAACCAACCCCGCGCTCAATGAGCAAGTCCAGGCGCTAAAGAAGTTCGCCACGGAACGTCAGGCGATTGTGGTCGTGATCTCGCAGATTGACCGAACGTTTGAGCTATCGTCCAGTGGCATGCCAAGTATTAAAGACATCCGATTACCAAATCCCGTCGACTTGTCGATTTTTGACAAGAGATGTTTCTTGAAGGATGGCGAAGTCCAGATGGAGATGGCAGCGATAGATTGACCGAGCCGAATCTGCATAGCCAAGTCCTTGTGAGTGACTGCTGAGCCTTAATGGAATGTTTGCGGAAGGGGCAAAATAGCACTCTAAACTCCATTTTGGTTAGCGGCCGTTCGTAGAAGTCGCGGTGAATGACGGTAAAGAATGCAATTTGTAACTGCGGGGTAATTGTATTTCTGGGGTTGGCTAGCTCGGCTCGAATAGCTCCAGCACATTCCCCGATGGGTCTTCACAAAGTATCTGTTTGCCGCCTGGGCCCTCGGTGACTTCATTACGGAAAGTTGCTCCTTCCGATTGAAGCGAAGCCACCAGACCATCGAGATCATTAACCACTAATACACATCTGTTCCAACCTCCTGGTTCTGGTTTTGAGCCGTCAGGCATAGTCTTAGAGGCGGAAGCGACTGGGCCAGCTAACCAGAGATCGAGGTCTCCCCTTCTTACGATAGCCATCGCTGGTCCATACCGTTCGATCAGATCAAAACCTAGCTGGTCGCAGTAAAAAGCTACTGCTTGGTCAACATTTGAGACGATGTACCGGAACTGCGCCATTGATTTATCCCCCTTGATGCGTTGAGCCTAACACAAATGACCGAAAAGTTCGAATGTAGTTCATCAACCGCCGATCCTCACAATGGCCACTTCAGTGACTAAGCAGCAATTCGATCGCTGGTCCTTATCGTGACCGGAGCGCTTCTAGGAGAAATGCTAAGCGCCACACAGAGCCTGTTCAATGTCGGCAATCAGATCATCGCCATCCTCGATTCCGGCAGATATTCGGATCATTCCTGGAGTGACGCCTTGCGCCCTGATTTGTTCATCGGTGAGCCTTGCTCGGAACATAACCGCTGGCTGAACCACCAGTGTTTCGACACCTCCCAGGCTCGCCGCATTCAGGCAAAGCCTTAGTCGGGAGACAAATTTCAAACCTGCTTCGTAACCGCCCTTCAGATCGAAACTGAGCATTCCCCCAAATCCCGTCATCTGGCGTTGAGCCAGATCATGTTGCGGGTGAGAGACCAGGCCCGGATAGTAGACATCGCGCACACCAGGAAGACCTTTTAGAAAACTCGCAATCTTCATTGCGTTGGCGTTGTGGAGATCAATGCGCGCCTTCAGTGTCCGCAGACCTCGCAGAGCCAACCAGGCGTCAAACGGTGCGCCGATCGGACCCAGATCCATGCTCATGTCCCAGATCGCATCTAGATGATCCTGGCGACCGACCACGACGCCCGCAAGAAGATCGTGATGGCCTCCAATGTACTTGGTTGCACTATGGACAACGAGGTCGATCCCAAAGCTCAAAGGGCGCTGATTGATCGGCGAGGCAAAGGTGTTGTCGCAGAGGGTCAGAATGCCCGTGTCCTGTGCGATGTCTGCGACTGCTTGGATATCGGTGAGCGTCATGAGCGGGTTAACCGGTGTTTCGATCAGGATCAGCTTTGTTTGCGGTCTGATCGCTGCGGCAAAGGAGTCTGGCTTCGTCTGATCTACAAAGGTGGTCTCAATGCCGTAGCGCGGCAGCACTTTGCGCAGGAAGTTCGAGGTCGCGCTGTAGTGACCGTCCTGAGCAACGATGTGGTCGCCTTGACGAACGAAGGTCAGGATCGCCGTCGTCATCGCCCCCATGCCGGATGACAGGACCATGCCAGCCTCTGCCCCTTCCAGATCGGCGACGACTTTGGCCAATCGCTTTGCCGTGGGGTTCCCGTGCCGCCCATAAAATTCGGCATTGTGTGGCTCAACTGCTTTGCGAGCAAAGTCTTCGGGTCCATCTGCCAGATAAGTCACAGATTGGCAGATCGGCGGAGAGATTGCATGATCTACCCGAAACGCTTCGTCCGCATGAAGAGCGACAGTTGCAGGCGCGCGCGTGTCCTGTGTCATTGTATTTTCCTTGCATGATCGAAAAAGGCTTTGGGCGACGAAAACCGGGTGAAGTCGGGCATGACCTCGGCACCCTTTGCAGAAAGCGTCGCGGCCTTGCCGCCGCTGGCGATGCCCACAAACTCAAGGTCCAGGGTCTTGGCGGTGAGCAAGTCCCACAGTCCGTCCCCGACTGAAACAACACGGTCTGGCTGATCGTGTGATAGCTGCGGGCGCCCGGCTTGGATGGCCTGCGTCACAATCTCCTCACGGGTTTGATGCTCGGTCGCGCTTACAAGAAGCTCATCGTCATAGGGCAGGTTCGCGACGGTCATCTTGTGCACTGCGCCATGGCGCAAACTCCCGGTCGCAAAGACCGGGACCCAAGGGCTGTCCTGCAACGAAGCCAAGAAATGCGCGGCACCGGGTATTTCCCGAAGGTCCACTACCGCTGATCGTCGGTCATATGCCGCACGATAGCGGTTTTCTAAGACCCCCATCGGCGCAGGCGCGTCCCATCCTGCAGTTGCCCAGGCTTCCGCGAAAATCGCACTGTCTGAGTGGTGTTGATATTTCGACCAATCCGTCACCAGATTTGGAAACCCAAACGACTGCAGGGCTTCCAGGAATGCCGCCTGATGCGGTGCAACGGTATCGGTCAGTGTTCCGTCTATATCGAATACGACGATGCTGGTTTTCATGGACATTTCTCACAGTTTCAAGTTGGACAATAGCGTGACCTGATCTATAGATGGGGTCAGATTTCACGCAATCAGGCCAGATCGGAGAGGCGCTTTGACCCATCTGGGGACTTCATCAGCAGACCCAATCCAGGACATCCGGCGTCCGATCGTCATGCTGTCGAAGAACTACCTGCCAGGCTACTGCACGGACCTGCATGTGCACCCGCGCGCGCAGTTTCTATTTGCTCGAAAGGGAACGATGCGAGCGAGGACCGCGCTTGGATCATGGATTGTACCGCCAGGATACGGGCTTCTCATTCCAGCCCATGTTGAACATCAGGTCGAGATGTTCGGGGACGTTGCGCTTCGATCCGCCTATATCGAGGAGGATGTTCTGCCCCAACGCAACCGGATCACTTGCAGCGTCATCCAAGTATCGCCGCTGTTGTCTGCTTGTATCGACCGGTTTGCAAGCGACCCTTTCGAATATGAGGAAGATGGCATAGCCGGGAACTTGGCCGCGGTCATCATCTTAGAGATCACGACAACACCGCCGTCAGAAATGGTCTTGCCCTTTCCTACATCGACAAACCTACATGCACTGGCGCGTTCGATGCTCGATGATCCATCCGACCCACGATCAATAGACGATTGGGCAATCGCGCTGGCGATGAGCAGGCGGTCCTTCACGCGCCTGTTTCGTCGTGAAACCGGGATGACATTCGATCAATGGCGACAGCGTCTTCGGTTCCAGGTAGCGTCAGAGCTGTTGGCATCCGGGCGAACAATATCTCATGTTGCTTCAGCAGTCGGATACGGGTCTGTTACAGCCCTCAAGACTATGATGGCACGGTTTGATTGATCATCTTACCACTGCGATCTTTGTGCGTCTGCCTCCTCTAAGCTGATTTTTCCGCCCGTGCGAGCAGGAAGGCTGAGGTTCCCATCAGCCTAGCGAATGCGCGATTGATGTTTCGCCCTCGCGCTGACGTCTGACAGGTGCTGCCCACCTCCACCTGCAAAGTGGAAAAGATGTTACGATAACTTGCGCTTATCCGAACTTTCGTTCTGTCGAATTTACTGCCATTTCAAAACAGGACGCGAATGGCCGCCGTGCATCTACGTAATTTTGATCGAAACCCGCGCGCGAGGTCAGGACCTTTCCGCTGTGATCTTCAGTCGCTCATAGGAAGCCAAGGGGTCGGCAGACCGGATCGTTACCCCGCTATATCCGCCGACGTTTTCAGATGGCGTTGTTTCCGTCGTCAATGCGTGGACATGCTGGATTTCCAGCACGGTATAGGGACGCCGGTAAACCCATGTGCGGTTCTCGACTGCCTCAAGATTTTCGTTCGGCGGTTGTTCGTCAGTGAAGGCATAGAAATGGAGCGTAAAGCCATATGGATCGACCGGCTGCACCGATAATGGCGTCATGCCCAAGTTTAGAATTTCGGGTTCGACGGCGGCGATATCTGCGGTGCGCAGCGTCAGCAGGCTCAGGTGCGCTCCGCCACCGAGGAGGGTTTCATCGTGCTGCTCTTCGGGTCGCTCACCTTCGAACCAGTGATCAATCAACTCGACAGTGAACCCTTCGGGGTCTGTGATTTTGGCAAGATAACCGACATCACGGAACTGAACTGGTGCCGTGCAAGAAACACCTGCTTTCTGGAGCTGTTTGTATGCCAGATCGATGTTCGGCACCGACAGAGCGATCTTCCAATAGAGGTCGGAGGGCCGAGGCACGTACGGAGCGTCAGCAGCAACAAAGCGAAGCGCTATTTCTTGCGGAGCATACGCCAGTCGTCCTTCCCCGCGATCAGACATTCCAAGGACTTCGCAATAGAACCTTTGCTGCGCCGCTGGGTTTTTAACACTCAAGGTAAGCGTATCAAGTTTTGTCAACGGCAGGTCAGGCATTATCGATCTCATGCTGTTTCAATTTGGCGATATTAACGATGCCATCCTGCGAGATTGCAACCTCGACCGCTTCAAGATCGAAATCTGGGCAGTGCCTTGCGAGTAAACCAGTCAGCTGATCGGATCTCACATGATCCAATAAGATAGCTTTGGTGATGGTCTGCACGTCACCGACACTGGTTGAACGGGGGCAGCTGCATCGGTTGCTGATTACGAAAACTGGTCCTAACGCAACTTCGACTTGAAGCGGCATTGCGGCAGTTCGTTCGCCTTGCCGCAAACGCCCGAAGAGAGCCCAAATTGACCAATGCTGCGAGGTGGGTAAATGACCGCGTTTGTTTCAATCCCCCCCAAGGTTAACTGCTAACCCGACCTTGCTTCGATCCATAACAACAGATGTGCGAAAGCGACGAATATTGCCGTTGTCGAAAAAGAGCCGTTGCGTCAGAGCTTCAAAGTCGCCCATATCCTTTGCTGTGCAAATGATGCAGAAATCGGCTTCCCCGGTCACATAATAACACTGTTGAACTTGTGGTTCTGCGCGCGCCGCTCGGCGGAATGCATCAAGGTGGTCGATACGTTCGCGTTCCATCTCCACCATCACGATAAAACTCATGAGCTGACCGACCTTTTGTGGGTCGATGACCGCAACTTCCCTGTCAATCACATTCAATTCTCGCAGGCGCTTCAGTCGTCTTTGAACAGTCGGAACAGAAAGCTCACAGGCTTCAGACAAAGCGTCCAAGCTCTTGGTGGCATCGTGTTGCAGAACGTCCAGTATCACTCTGTCCGCTGCGTCTAATTCGCTACTCATGATCATTGAACCATCATTGAAAGGACAAAGAGTTACATAATTTCTTGGAAAACGAAAGAATATGATCTGAAACGCTCGCCATAGGTTGCTATGGTTCACTATCCAATGAGGTTATCCAAGTGCATCAATCGACCTTTGCTCCAGACCCTTCTCGCGTTCAAGATCTCCTCGGGCTTTGCCCCGCCTATGAGGCTACCCCGCTTGTTGCGCGGAGCGGATTGGCTGCTTCTGAGATGCTGCTAAAAGATGAAACCAGCAGAATGAACTTGGGATCATTCAAGGCTCTTGGCGGTGTGCATGCGGTGTACTGCCTCATAAGAGATGCGTGGGAGCGTGGCTGTGGGCGACAACTCGACCCGAAGGCGATCATGACCGCCGAGGTTAGGAAGTTTGCTGGTGGTCTTACCTTTGTCTGCGCCAGTGCGGGAAACCATGGTCTTTCAGTCGCAGCCGGTGCCAAGCTCTTTGGAGCCAGGGCCAAGATACATCTGGCAAAGAGCGTACCGAGTGTTTTCGCAGATGTGCTTAGAGAAAAAGGTGCGGAGATTGTCTGGTCGGGCAATGTCTACGAACAAAGTATGGCGGCCGCTTCAAAAGACGCTGAAACGTCAGATGCGATCCTCCTCGCGGACGGTTCGTGGCCCGACTATGTGGCGACCCCCTCGATAGTAATGGAGGGTTACACTGTGATGGCCGAAGAAATGCGCCGGTCATTTGAAGCATCGAACCAGTGGCCGACGCACATCGCGCTTCAAGCTGGTGTGGGTGGGCTGGCCGCAGCAATTGCCTGCATGGTGCGCCGGAACTGGACCGTGCAACCAAAGCTGTATGTCGTGGAGCCTGAACACGCTCCTTGTCTTGGTGAAAGTCATAGGGCGGGCCGACTTGTCAGCGTGCAGGGGCCGGTTTCCAATATGGGTCGGCTTGATTGCAAGGAAGCCTCGATGATCGCTTTCGAGGTGCTTGAGCAATGCGACGTCGAATATGTGACCATCTCGGATGCGAGCGCCCAACGTGCGACGATTGATCTCAAAGAGTGCGGCATAAAAACTACCCCATCGGGAGCCGCTGGCGTCGCATTCTTCAAGGGTTCTCGTCTGGGCAACCAAGCACGGTTACTTGCGATAATAAGTGAAGGACCAGTCTTTGCCACGAATTCGCAGTAATCTCCTTCGAAATAGAAAGAACCTATGATGAGGCTTCTCTACCAGACCCATTCCCCATTCGCCCGCAAAGCACTTGTGTTCGCTCACGAGCTTGGTGTCGCTGACCAACTTGAGGTCATCCACTGCGAGACCAGCCCGACAAATCGAAATGACGATGTTTTTGCGCTCAATCCACTGGGGAAAGTACCGGTGCTCATCACCGAGGACGGCACAACTCTCTTCGATTCAGGCGTGATATGCGCATATCTTGATGAACAGCATCCGGAAGCCGAGTTGATCCCAACGGAGCCATCGAAAAAGTATGCGTCATTGTGCCTTGAAGCATTGGCTGACGGTCTTTCGGAGGCCGGAATTTGGGCACGTTGGGAAAGCGTCCGTCGTCCAGAACACCTACGCCACCCAGCTTTCCTGGATGGCCAAGTGATGAAATTGGCTGAAGGCTATAACTACATCGAGGAGAATGTTCCATTGGACGATCAAGTCACTATCGGTGAAATCGCGCTCGCGACCACGCTCAGTTGGCTGGAATTTCGAGAGCTGCCATCATTCAGGACTGGTCACCCCCGACTTGCCGACTGGTTTGAAAACTTCTCTGAAAGGGCGTCTATGACAGCAACCATTCTGTCTGGTGACACGCATGATTAAAGGCCGCTCTGGTGCTTGAACCAGCCGTTAGGGTTGCGATGCCTAGCAGCCGCAAAGTCGCGCGTCTTACCACTTCAGACTCGGTACAGAGAAAGATAGCTCTCGGTTGGCGCAGCCATTCTTGCAAAGCGCGGCGAAGGCTCCTGAGAGCCCGTAGTCACAAATGCTCCGCGTAGCATGAATTGCGGCTGCCGGCATGGCACATTGAGTCAGATGCTTGGAAGTCCGGGGTTGGTAGCATGGAGGCTTTTTCGCTGCGACACGGTTGCCCACCAGTAAGCGAGTTCTTTGTAAGCTTTCAATGCATCGACTCCTTCCCGTGCTTGCACAAAGTAGGCGATCATCGGCGCTAGGTGGCAATCTGCGATGGTTAAACTCTGGCCATCCAAGACGCGGCCCTCTTTCGCGATGTTGTTCAGTGCACCTAATACAGTGTGAGACGCATCGATGCCCGCTGTGATTTCCGCTTCATCTGCGACTTCACCGACAGCGGGTCGAAAAACTCGATGGGCAAAAACCTGTCGGACCATAGGTCGATAACCGTAACTATCTATGATCGAGACCACCTGCGTGACGCGCGCCAGTGTCTCAGATTCGGGTGGCATCATTTCCGGTCCCTCAAAAGCCGCATTAACGTACCGAGCGATTGCGGAAGTTTCGAATACATCAAACTCACCATGGCTTAGGACAGGCACCCGTCCAAATGGATGCCGTTTGAGATAGTCTTCCGGGATATTGGCTGCGAAGGGATCAATCTCTTCAGTTTTGTACGCGACACCTTTCTCGTGCAGCACTACTCGCGCAATCCGATTGTAAACACTGTAGCGATAGCCGCGAAGAATGACTGAATGTTCCATCCATGCCTCCTACCATAAGAACCGCCCGTGCAAAAAGCGGCCGTAGGAAATAGAATGTCCAACGGCGGAAAAGTCCGCGTCTTGCCAGTTCGTGGGCGATGCAGCGTGTGGCGCCGTTTCCCGAAACAGCCGCTCGTGTCCAGCGCGGCGAAGGTTTCTGAAGATCCCTTAATGACCGATGCTGCGATATGTAAGGATGGTTGCTTTGGAACCAACACCAATAATTGCTTTGATCAGATCAATTTAGCCGCGAACTCAATATCTTGATCGCAGCCGCACCAAACAATACACCAAGTACAGCATCGAAAGGACGGCGGAATGTGATGTAGAATCGTGATGCGGTTGGTGTCGAAAATAGAAATGCGTAACCGACAAAAACTATTATCGCGACGAGTTCACACAGTAATATCGCCAAGATCAGAAACGGCAACGGAGCGGCGTCACCTAAGCCAACAGACAGCGTTGCCAGCCAGACCAGTGGTGCCTTTGGGTTGGTGAGGTGCAAAAGCAGACCGCGGACATAGTTGAGCTTAAAGCTTGCAGTCGTATCGGTTTTGACTTGCACGGATGAGTTGGGCGTCAGCGCCGACCGCCAGGACCGGAATGCCAAGTAGCAAAGATACAAGCCTCCAGCCACCTTCATCGCGGTGAAGAGGCTCGCTGACGCTTTGATCGCCGCCACAAATCCGAATGCAGCAACACAGCCCCAAAACAACGAGCCGGTTACGACACCAAATGACAATGCAACAGCAGACGCCCGACCGCGAGACATTGCAGTACCGAGAATCATCAATGTTGCAGGGCCGGGACTGGCGACACCAACGGTGAAGATCGTCAGAATGATCAACAAACTAGGCAGATATTGAAGGAGCAAGTCATAACTCATCGCAAGTCTCCTCGATGAACGACATGTATTTTGTTCCCATCCGGATCGTGCAGGTATGCGCCATAGTATCCGTCCCCATAGTGCGGCCTTGGCCCCGGCACGCCAGCATCAACACCACCTGTCGATAATCCTGCTTTATGAGCGTTGTCGACTGCGGTATTCGATATGGCCTCGAAGGCGACCATCGTTCCATTGCCGGCGGACGCTTCCGCTTTGTCAAAGGGTTCATAAATATAAAATCGGGGCAATGGTTGATTGGACGCTATCCAACACCGCGACACTGGCCCACCGTCAGGTTTAACGATGCGTTGCCCAAATCCAAGCGGTGCGAGGACGGCATCATAAAATTTTGTCGCCCGTTCAATGTTGTTGGTTCCGAGCGTGATATGGCTAAACATTTGCTTGTGACCATTGTGTTTTGACGATTTTGTTGATTATCCCGTTTTATGTTGCCGATATCAAATCGTATTGCGACGGGAATATTATCCGCAGGAAAAAAAAGCAGACGTTGATTGTGAGATTGCTAAAGTTCGCATCGTCCGTATCTTTCCAGCTCGTGCGGCCCGCAGCGGATCGCGGCGGAGAGTCCACTCTGACAGATGCTGCACTTTGCATGAAAGTCGGCTTTATCGCGTTGGTAAGGGAACTTCTGGCCACTCGGTTGTAACCTCAGCCTGCACACCACGTTCAAGGTAGGTGGAAAGAACAACGAAACTCTTCGTGCCGCGAACCCCCGGCAGTACATACAGTTGCGACAGGAAGTCTTCGAGAGCGTGGGCGTTTGCCGTTCGAACTTTGATAATCACGCAGGTATCCCCCGCGACTGAGTGCATTTCCTCGACTTCGGGGAACTGGCGCAGGGTCAACATCCGTTCACTTTTACCCCATCCATCCGCATCGACATGCACAAAAGCCAGGAAGTCTTTCCCACATGAAGGCCCGTCTAGATGCGCGCCGATGCCCTTTATTGCATATTTGCGCAATCGTTTGACACGTTCGTGAACTGCCGGAGCCGACAAACCGACGTGTTCGCCGATCTCGGCATAAGTCGCGCGTCCGTCTTTAGTGATTGCGCCTAATATCTTTCGGTCAAACGCGTCCAAGGCACGCCTTGGCAGTGCTGCGCGCTGAATATCGTCTGTTTCTTTCACCATATCGTCTAATCAGCCTTATCATCCAGAAATTCTTCGGCAAGATGTCCATATACCGAAAGGAAATTCAGATGAACGCAAAAGAAATCAACCCGACCGATGGCATTTACCCCGCGACCCGGGACTATGTTCATGCCATGGAGGTTTCAGGGGCCAGCAGACAGCTTTTTGTCAGCGGAACAATGGGCTTGGCAGAAGACGGGACAGCACCAGCGAACCTTGATGAACAGCTTGATTTGGTTTGGAAAAATATCCGTCGCATTTTGGCTGAGGCCAATATGTCGGTTACGAACATCGTCCGGCTAACCAGTTACTTGGCGCGACCAGAATTTGCCGAAAAAAATCAAACGGCTCGTGAAGAGGCTCTTGACGGTCGGATCGTGCCAACAACCGCTATTGTGGTGACGACCCTTGATCCCTCGTGGCTGATAGAGATCGAAATCGTCGCCATGGCTTAAACTTGCCGACAGCAGATCTTTGCTTACCAATCAAAAAGGTCTGAAAAGTCCCGCGTTTTACGAGCTCATGCGCGGTGCAGCAAAAGGTGGTTCTTGGAAAGACCAACCGATGGTGAAGCACGCGGCGCGTGACGGTGGAGCGCCCAATTCGACGGATGCTGCGCAGCATGCGAATACCTGCTTTCGAGGGCGACGCGTCAGATCACTTCACGTATGGAATAAATGGCACACGTTCTCTTGCCGAAACCTTGGGTATCAGCTCTTTGACAGCATCTTGAAAGTGTTTCGATGCATTGTGAGCATCCCAGCCTGCCGCGTTGGCATATAGCTCGTAAACAAAGAAGGCATTGGTGTCGGTCGGTGATCTGTAAGGCATGAAGAACTTCACGCCTTCCTCTGCCATTGTCGGTGCGATCAAGCGTTCCAGAATTTCAGCGACGGCATCGGCCTCGCCTTCCTTCGCAACAATGTTAATTGCGACAACAAAGCCATCGTTCAGATTGGCTGCGGCAGGGTCAGAATAATGTGTCATTGTTTAGGTCCGGCTCGTCAGCAATTTAAGGCCCGCGAAAGCGAAGAATGTGCCAAGAACGCCTTGAATAACGCGCCGGGATTTTCCGTACAGTCGCACCATTGCCGGGGTCGAGAACGCAACCGCGTACATCAAATGGATGGCAACCGAGAGCACAAATGTCCCGATGACAATAACAGCGCCAACCCAAAGCGGTACGCCTTCTTTTAGCCCCAGAGAGATGATTGCGATCCAAGCGAGAGCAGCCTTTGGGTTCGTCATTTGAATGATATAACCGCGCTTGAAATACCCAAATGGCGTGCGCCGTCCACCCGCCAACTCCGTTGCCTCAATATCGTGGGCCGAGGAAGCGGACTTGAAGGACTTATACGCAAGCCACAGCAGATAAAGACCACCAAATATCTTGATTGCCAAAAGCGCGGACGCGTAAGTGGCGAGAATGGCCGACAAACCAAAGACCGTCAGAACGGCCCAGGTAAATGATCCTGATGCAACACCCATCGCCAACGACATGCCGGAAGATCGGCCCACGCCCATAGAGGTTCCTATGACGGCAAGGATATTCGGTCCGGGGCTGGCAATCGCGAGAAGGAATGCAGAATATGCGAGGAGGATGCCGGGGAGGTAGAGGGATATATCTTGCATGGTATCGCCTTTGCAAAAGTGTGCGGTTGTTCACACAATGTTCCAAAACCAGTACATTGGCAAATAGAACTTCATTTGCCTTTGCTGCACATGAAGCGGCCATCGGCGCAGCCGCAGCGAAAGAACGGTTTGTAACGGCGGACCTAGGAGCTAGCCGCGACGAATGCCACCGAAGAGCCCTCATTAACCGATGCTGCGGCGTGTTCGAAGGTCGGCTTTCAATGATTGGCATCATTGTCTCTGTGACCAGACGACAGCTACAAATATGATGGCCCCGCCAAGGATCGCAGAAAAGGTCGGCACCTCTGCAAGCACGAGATATGCCAGAATGGGCGCAAGGGGCATTTCAAGCGTGGAAAGCAGTGCCGTTTCAGCGGATGGCAGGCGTCTTGCACCCTCTGACAACGTCACTGAGGCCACCGCGAAAACGAGGCCGAAGGCGATGAGTATCGGCAATTCGTGGCTTTGCACCGCAAACGGGTCGCCGTAGATCAACGCGAACGGTAATAGCACGACCGACGATAGGGCAGCCGGTAATGCGGCAGTCGTCGTCGGGAATTTCCGGTAAATAACCATAATGCCCGACATGTCAACGGCGGCGTAATCTCCGGCCAGTGTGGCGGAGCAAAAGTCGGC
>JAOHEK010000047.1 GCA_028097405.1 Paracoccaceae bacterium
CGGATAACTATCCGCGCTTTCACCGGCCTTGGGGCTGGTATGAGACCCTATGTCTGGACTCCAGGTTTCAGGTCAAACGGATTATGGTCAAGCCGGGCGGGGTGCTGAGTTTGCAAAGCCATCGGCACCGCTCGGAACACTGGATCGTTGTGGCGGGCACCGCCGAAGTGACAATCGGCGAAGCTGTGCAATTGGTGACGGAAAATCAGGGCGTCTACATTCCTTTGGGTGAAAAGCACCGCATGTCCAACCCAGGCAAGGTGCCGATGTATCTGATCGAGGTCCAGACAGGCGTCTATCTGGGTGAGGACGACATTGTCCGCTACGAGGATATCTATGATCGAAGCTGATCGCGTCTGGCCAGCCAGCCAGCCAGCGCCGAGGCTCCCAGCATGGCAACGAAGGGCGCTTGCGGCATATGGAACCGGTCACCAGCCAGAATAATGGCGTGGATCGAAGCAAAATAGCCCCAAGCAGCCATTGGAATGGACCATAGGATGGTCAGGCCAATGCCGCGTATGATCTGCCAGATCAACCCGATCAGGGCCGCGCCCAGAATAACCCACCAATACAGCGTTGCCAGCCCCTTTAACACCGCTTCCCCTGTCGTTCCGATCAGAGGGCGCAGAGCCATCTGGTTCCAGGCGACACCGACGGTTTCGCGGTCATGGATGATCACCAGTTTAGACAGCGATCGTTTGACAAAGGCGCCCGGATTGGCGCGGATTTCAGCCTTGGCCAAGTCACCGAGGCGTTGTGACCGTTCGACATAGTCGAGGCTTTCCAATTCGTCTGGTGTATCCGTTGACCCAAAGCGGCCGGTCGATCCGGGACCGTTGCCGATATAAAGGTTCGAGCCGAAGTTTGACGACAGCACCACAGTCGTACCGTAAAGCTGGGTGTTGCGCAGGCTCCAGGGGGCAATACAGGTGGCCATAATCACACCTGTGATCACAAGACGAACCATCAGACGCAGCAGGTCTTTGCCTTTCAGAAGTTCTCCGATGGCAAAGGCTATGGGCAAAAGAAGCGCGATACTTCGGAAATAGCAGGCCAGTGCGATAAATATGCCGGCAAACACCGCATTTGCCAGATGCCCGTCGCGCGCCCGGTCCCAGAACAGCGTGCCCGCCAGAACCGCAGTCAGAAAGGGTGTCTCGCTGGCTGTGAGTGTGGTGAAAAAGATCATCTGTGGCCAAAGGGCCATGGCCCAGGCGGTGAACAAAGCAGCCCGCGCGCCAAAGAGCCGACGCGCCACGCCCCAGGCCAGCCAGATATTCAGCGTCGACAGTAGGACATTCACCGTTTTGGTGGCCAGGATGTCGGGTCCCGGCAGCGCATAAATCAATGCATATAAGGCTGATGTGCCCGGCGGCCACGTGGCATTGGGCACGTCGGGTTCAAAGCCATAAACTCCGTGATTCAAAAGGTTGCGCGCCATTGCGTCATAGGCCGCCGGATCTGACATCAGGACCATGGGCACCAAAGCAACCCAAAGACACCGCAGGGCCAATCCTGTCAGAAGTGCTGTTTCGACGCGCGCCAACATCGCTCAGAGCGCTGCTGCGACGGCAATGGCCGCACAGATCAGAATGATCAGGATGCTTGTCTTGTCGGTGGCGGCATAGACGATAGGATCATCGCTCATCTGGCCGCGGTGCGTTGCCATGATCATGCGCAGAACCCAATACAGCAGGAACGGCGTGATCAGCCACAAGAAACTGGACTTGGCGTAAAGCGTCTGAACCGCGTCCGAGCTGATATAGAGCGAGAGAACCAATACAGCGGCATGGCTTGCGGAAATCGCGATGCCGCGCAAGATCGGCAGGTCTTCGACTTCATAGGCGCGCCCCGAGCTGCTTCGACCGGTGATCATCTGGTCGGTGAGTTCAGCTTGACGTTTGACCGCAGCCAGCGCCAAGAAGAGGAACATTGAAAAGCCCAGCATCCAGGGTGACAGTACAACTGAGGCGGCCGCACCACCTGCAATGATACGCACGGTATAAAGGCCTGCCAGGACCAAAACATCGACAATGAGTTTGCGCTTCAGCCAAAGCGAATAGGCAAATGTCACCACCAGATAGAGCCCAAGGACTGCCAGAAAGGCAGGATTGCCGGTCAGAAGACCCAGAACAATCGCAAACAGCAGCAAACCACCTGCCATGATAGCCCCTGTTGTGGCGGACAAAGCGCCCGAGGCGAAGGGCCGTTTGCATTTCCGCGGATGCGCCCTGTCGGCTGATAGGTCAACAAGATCGTTGATCACATAGACGGCCGAGGCGGTCAGGCAGAAAGCGATAAAGCCCAAAAGTACCGAGAAGATCTGCGTAAAGTCATGGGCTGCTAACAGTGGCAGAAACAACAAGGCATTCTTTGACCATTGGTGGGGCCGGATCGCCTTGAGCATGGCGCGGCTTTGCCCGGTTGGCGGGTCGATGTGGCGTGTGGTCTGGTTGACCGCTTCGGCAGCGTTGCGCAGGCGTGTGTTTGCCCCAACCGTGATGGCTTCACGTGCGGCCTGCCAAACGGGAACATCGGCCTTGGAATCGCCGATATAGTCAAACTTTCCTACCCCATAGCGGTCGTTGAGAAAGGCCGCCTTATTGTCGCCTTTGAGGTTCTGGTTTTCGGCCGACCCAAAAGCCTCGTCGAAAAGCCCTGTGGCCTCGGCCACGGCTGTGACCTGGCGATGATCGGCGGCCGAGACAAGCGCGGTGCGCCGGCCTGCAGCGCGAGCGGTTTTCACTGTCTCAATGACCGCTTCGTTCAGGGGCAGACTGGCGGGATCGACAACGCCCAGATCGGCCAGCCGCGCCTTCAGACCAGCCCGACCTTCCGCCAGCCAGCTTGGCAGTTTCAATAGCTTCAGGGGATCGCGGGTGACCAGTCCCAGAAGACTTTCGTGCAGGGTGTCGGTGCGCGATAGTGTACCATCGAGGTCAACGACAAGGATGGTGTCATCTGTCTCGGGCGTTTTCTGGGATACAGTTGATGCAGTCATGCACGCTTATTTATCCGAGCTATACGTCGGCTACCATTGCTTTTCCGTGCGATTTTCCACGGCGTTGCACGGACGCCATCCAGATCTGTCAGGCTGCGGCGATGCGTCGTCTTGGTGCATTTTCTAGGGTTTTGGCAATGGTCAGGATGCCTTCGGCCCAACTGTCCCAGGACAACCGCCCATGGGCGCGTTCGAAACTAGCATCGACCAGATGCCGGTACAGGTCGCTGTTGCTGGTTATTTGGGTGATCGCTTGGGCCCAATCGGCGGGCGTGCTGGACAAAGGCAGCATATGCCCGCCCTGGCCTTTGCCCAAAACAGTGCCAATCCCACCCACATCACTGGCTAGTACAGGAGTGCCATGCGCCATGGCTTCAGCGGCAACCATTGGGGTGCAATCTGCCCGGCTGGGTAAAACCAAGAGATGGGCTTTGGCATAAAGCCGCGACAACACCCAGGCTTGGGTCGGGCGGTTCTTGTTGAGATAACGATTTCATCATCGGCCTTTTCGTCATACCTAGTTACAGACGCGTTTCTCGCAAACTCAACGCTGGTTCGCAAACACGACAATTTCTGATTAATTTTCAGCTTGTTAACTACGTTCTCAAGCCATGTCATGTGACCAGATTCAGTCCCCAGGACTGCAACTTGGCGCGAAATTGTTGTCGCGGTGCGAAAGACCATTCCGCCAACTGCAAGCCAAGCGATTACGAGATCAGCAATAAGCGGGTTTAGATCGAGTCCCAAGAATGAAAATGCGAAGATGATGGGCTCTTGGATCAAGCTTCTGTAAGTGGTGAGAAATAAGGAAAAAATCTCCGACAAGCTCAATTGCATCGCTTCTGCAAGGAAGGAATAAACGGAAGCCGCCGAGGTGATTGGCGTTTCTCTCTATATGCACCAGAGAGGCTATCGACCGTGGTAAGTATGGTCTGAGCAGCTTCTTTAAGGTTTGATGCCGCAACTGCTGTATCTCTGGAGCGCCCGAGTGCGGCTTCTGACGCTAGCTTCATCTGGATCGAAGGGATTAGAGTGTTTTCAACAGTAGTCAGTTCCGAGAACAGATTGCTCAACTCAAAAAGATAGCTTTGTCGTTCCTCACTCAGCGGTACATGCTTTTCGATGGTCTTCATTATGTCTGAGACCTGAGCTGATGTGTAAGATGAAGTGACCATACGTGTGATCCAATACAATGGCTTTATACAAATACGAACGCCAATCTCCACTTCACTTGATAAAAGTATCCAATGGCTACAACCCTAAAAGACTAGCCGCCCTGTTGGCCAACCCGCTCACATAAACACCGCCCGTCCCATCATACGTAATCAACAATGACACCATTACGGTGCATGCAGCGACACCGTAAGAAAACGTCGGATGTTTGAGCGCGGCATCACCCCTCACAAGGGTGACAAAGATCAGTGACATAAATGCAAAAGAAAACCAGCGACCAAAGTCCGTAGCAACAACAAACAAAGGTAGAAACGGCATAAGAGTCAACACGCTGATTATGAGCATTTCTTTTGCTGACCGGTTCCAAAGCACGGCTACGACTGCTACCGATACGGCGTAACCAAAAAAATAATGCAACCATAGACCTGTGAGTATCTTTTCTTCATATACCGCTGCCATGGCCTCAGCCAATGAACCGTTCAAATGACCGATTGGACCAGCACACATGTGTTGATCAAGCCCCCGTGTCAAAAGCGTGTCACATATTGCGACAGCATCACCAGTCGAATGGGTAGCCGCAAATATAAAAGCAGCTCCCGCACAGGCTGTTAAACCAACGGAAATGACATAAAAACTGGCTCCTTTCAGAGCTTTCGATAAGAGATATAGCGCGACAGGCAGGAATAGAACGAGTGCCTCATGCGCAAAAAAGGCGACCACGATAAGAAAGCAGCCTAAAACAATACCACCCCACCGATTGGGGGCAAAACTGCTCCACGTTAAAACCGCGAGAGACGAAATCGCGATGATGTCTTTGAAGAGCATTCCGTTAAAATCGCTAACCATCATCATTGGGTAAAACGGTGGCAAAAACAAAACCGTGGCCCGCTCAGGACGGTTGATAACCATTTGGAAACACCCCCAAATGAACCATATCATGATAAGGGACATGAAAATTTGTAAAGCGATGGTCACAAGCAGGAGATCGAGGGCGAAACTATCGCTTATCCAAATCAGACCTTGCCCGATAAACCCTCGTCGAACCAGACCTGGCATGTTGTTGATGAGCCAATCACCTTGACCCCAAGGGCGACCACCTTCCTGAAAGTCCGCTATTAGATCATTGACGACGACCACTGAGAACAGCAGAGCCGTAAAACTGATAAGCCACCAGCTAATCTTCGGTCTTGGCATGTTGGAGATCTTCATTGAGACTTCAACCATATTTCGATTTAATTTTTAAAGAGTCATAAGGGGGTCGAGGCCGGCTGGGGGCGGAATCGTATCATAAGCTCTTTTGATCACGATTTTGGCCACCTATATTCGCCTGTAAGTAGAATTTGCGCCCAACCGAGGGGTGAGATATGCGACAGAAGCTCATGCGGACTATCGAGACCTGCGCGTTTTCGGGCCGCCACTTGTCTGAACTTCGCGGATTGGGACCGAGTTCAGCATGGTTTATTTGCTGCCCAGCATCGCATCCCGCAGGATCGCGTTCATACGAGACTGGTATCCCTTGCCCTGCGACTTGAGCCACGCCAGCACATCGGCATCCACCCGCGCTGTGATCTGCGTCTTAACTGGGCGGTAGAACCTGCCCCGTTGCATCTCCGCAAGCTGATCGTCCGTCAGCGCGGGGATGTCGTCATAGTTAATCTCGTCGTCTGGCATTGCCGCAAGCCGTTTGAGATCGGCTTCTTCGGCCTTCGTCAAAGGCGGAAGCGTTTCCGTTCGGTGTTCAACCTTCTTCATATCTGATCCTTTCTTTTCGTGTGGCACGCCGCGCTGAAATGATATGGATCACCTCGACAGGCGCATCGGTTGGCCCCTCTTCCGTAAACGTGTGGGCCACCAGAAGGACGGTCACACCGCCAACCTGACCCAATGTCTGCCACCGCTGTTCACCGTTCTCGACCCTGTCCTGTACGGACAGATGCAGCGGATCGAGAAACACACGGGCGGCAACCTCGAAGCTGAGGCCATCATGCTTGCGCTGGTTGCTGAGGTTCTTGGCCTCATGCCATGTGAAACGCGGTTTTGTCATAAAGCAATGTAACTACAAATATGTAGTTATTCAAGGCATGACTGGCGGCTCACAAACGGTCATTTATGCCGGTGGCAAAAACGTATGGTTTTTTCTTATTGTGCAATGGTTTCGTGGTCGTACGGCAGGCGGCACGCTGTGATACGCTCCTTTGAGATTGTGGTTGCATCTACCTCATTGAAGACGTTGCCTGCCAATATTCGAACGTGCTGCTCGTCTTTGTCACCGAGGTAAATCCCAGCAATACCTGTTCCAGCATCTGGAAAATCTCTCATGATATGCTGAGCAATTAGTTTTGAGGGAGCTGCTTGCAGAGTGGCAACATGGGCGGTGGAGGTACTGGAAGCCGAGGCGTCTATGGTCCGGCGCGGTGGGAGGCTTCCGCTCAGGTGGAAGGTCGCTTGGGTCCCTCCAGAGCGTCGCGCGGTGTCAGGGGGTGCGCGGAGCCCCGGTTCCCCAGAGTTTTGCGGGTATGTCAGCACTACAGACCTATTTCTGGGGGAACGCGCTGGGGGACGACAAAATCCCCCACAGGAACCCCGTATAGAGGTAGAGGGGTGGTAGACCCAAAGTAGACACCCCCTCTACCTGTTTTTTCTTTTGTTATTCAGTAGCTTATTATAGAAGGTAGATAGGTAGAGGGGTAAAGGGGGGTAAGAGAAGGGAAATTGGGGGTGCTATGATTCAGGGGCCTATTCAGGCGAAAAGTGCCCATATCAGGGGGTGTAGCGCCGCCGCGCCGCCGCGCCGCCCAAAAACCCCTTTACCCCTCTACCCTGTCTACCTTTGCTGTTTTATTCAATTATTTCATAGAGTTAAGCGGTATCCCCCCTGTCTACTTTGGGGTCTACCCTATCTACCTCCCCCCTGAGCCCCCCACACGTAAAAAAGGCCCCCGGAGGCTGTGGGGGACCGTGAAAAAGATGCACAATGCTCAGGGGGTGGGTACTATGATACCTCTAACGCCAGTGGGGGATTTTGTAATCCGACTGCCAAGATACTGTGGGGGCCACGTTCGGGGGAATCCTGTTGGGATGGCTGATCGGAGCCATGTGCCTCGGCGCGATGATTGGGTCACTCACTGCCACACCGTTCGTCTTTGCCTTCTTCGATCAGGAGCCGGGCGAAAGCGCGTGGCAATGGCTCGTGTTCAGCCCGTTCATGTTCTGCGTTTGCCACGAGGAACCGTCCCGCCGGTCACTAGCGACCGTGCGGGAATATTTTACCCTACCCCCAGATCGGTTGCGGGCGCTGCTGGAACTGATGCAGGACAGTGATGAAGCGGGCGGTCTGATTGCCCGCGCCGCCAATCGGTTCCTCGGCCATGTCGAACGCGCAGCGCCACACGCATTTCCTGGACAGCCCGCACATTGCAAAAGTTCTGTCGCGGTCGGATTTCCACTTCTCCGACCTGCGCCACCGGATCACGTCCCTGTTTCTGGTGCTGCCGCCGAACAGAATGGACGCCTACAGCCACTGGCTGCGCCTGCTAGTGTCTCAGGCCCTTCAGGACACCGCACGGGGACGCAGAGACATCTGTAGGCTTCTCAGCGCCTCAAGGCCCCTGAGTGTGAAGACTCCGGGGACCGTGCGCGTAACCATCCAAGATGGCTCCACCGGGGATGTCACCATTCACCCCGGCCAGCCGTTTCCTATTCGTGTTAAACGTGTCTGGCTTACTGGAACCACGGCCACCGGCATTTCCGGACTGGTCTGAAGATCAGAACCCGAGGCGTCGCATCGGTCCAACTACTTTGCGGTGTAGGACCGGCGGCAGAACCTCTTTCAGGATCCGGTGGCGTTTGGCGCGGCCTGCGCTGCTGGTGTCTTCGCTGCCGGGTCGGGGCTTGAAAAGCGTCGAATGTTCAATGCGTGTCTCGTCCCAGGTCGCGGTGTAGTAGTAAAGCGCGATCGACTGGCGCGGCAGCCCGTCGGGATGGTTCACCGGTTCGGGGTTGCCATGCCAAGTGTCTGATCCGGTCGAAAAACAGACCATGCGATTTTCGGTCGGTGGAAAACTGGCGACCTTGGTCTTCATTTTTTTGTCCCAAACCTCGAACGAGCCACCCCATTCTTCTTTCCAGGGCGGGTTGAGATAGATCAGCATATTCAGCCGACGTTCCAGACGCATCTGTTTGTGGACGTTGAAGTCGGCATGGATGTTCAGATATCCACCGTTTTGCGTTTTATGGATGCCGGCCCCGATGAAGTACGGATCCGGGATCAGCCCCTTTATCCCGGTCATTTCTTCAAGAAACAAAATGAAGGGACGCGAGTTGAACGCATAAAAGAGATTGCGCGAAAACTGCGGCAGCCGGTCAGGGTTGTACTGTGATTTTAGCTTTTCATCTGCGGCATCAAAACTGCGTTCGGCGTCTGGCAGGCTATCGAGATCGGCACGGACCTGAGTGATGATCTCCATGGGCAAGAAGTCATCAATGCAGATGTGATGATATGGCGCGGCACCTTGATAGGTCTCGGCATACTCGGCGCCAAAAGTCTTGGCGCTCGAGGTTTCAAGAGCCAGTTGGTTCGGGTCGATCGGAAATTTTGCTGTCATGACAATATACTTGTTACTTGTGAGGTTAGAAGAAAGTCCAAATATTCTTAGTGACAGAGAATTTCGTTTCCAAGCTTGATTTTGAAAACCAGACTAAAAGACTATAGATGCGGGCGAAAATAGCGCAGTATCTTGAATTTTTTTGCAAGGTAGTGGGTTTCTCTTGTCTCGCGATACAGGGTTGCGCATGTCCTGTCTCAGTCTCTAATAAACAGTGTTTTTCGGTTCATGGGCTCTGCATCTTCATCATCTCCGATCTTTGTCTTTGGGGCCCTCAGGTCTGGCACCACGCTTTTGCGCCTTATGTTGAAGAGCCATCCCGGCATTCAGTCTCCGGGTGAGGCGGATTTTCTGTTTGATCACATCGAGCGCGACGGGGACGGCTGGCATTATGATCGCGACGCCCTTGAGCGTGACCGGATCCTCAAAGCCAAAAACCTGACGATGCAAGCCGAGACACAGGGCGCTGCGCTGGCCGTTGAAATGGTCGAGGCAATGGCGGCTCTGGCCCCAGGGCTGTTGAGCCTGAACATTCATCGCAACGCGCCCAAGATGCAGGCGCTCTTTCCTGATGCCAAGATCATCCATCTGCTGCGCGACCCCCGTGACGTGGCGCGCTCGTCGATTGGCATGGGCTGGGCCGGAAACAGCTATTTCGGCGTAGATCACTGGGTTGGCACAGAGGCGGGTTGGGAAGACGTCAGCTATCCAGAAGAGCAGGTCCTGACGGTGTACTTTGAAGAACTGATGGCCAATCTCGAAGTGGAATTGACCCGGATTTGTGATTTTCTGGGGCTTGGCTTCGAGCCTGCCATGCTGAAGTACTACGAGAACTCGACCTATGGACCACCCGACCCCAGCATCGCTCAGAAATGGCGCGAAAAGGCCAGTACGCGAGAAGTGGCTTTGATCGAAGGCCGGTGCGGTCCTCTTTTGGCGGCCCGAGGATACACACTGGCCGGAGAGCCTGCGGTGCCAGATGGTCTGGAACTGGCGCGCCTGTCCATGCAGAGTCGCATCAAGCGCTGGCAGTTTAACTTGCGCCGCTACGGGTTTCCCTTGTTTTTCGGACAGCATGCAGCCCGTGTGTTTGGTCTGAAAGGCCTTGCGCGCAAACTGGCGGACCGTCAGGAAGAAATCCGCATTGCGAGCCTGAAATGACCCACGACCGACGTTATCTAATTATCTCACCCGGCCGCAACGAGGCCGCATATATGCGTCGGACGCTCGACAGTATTGTCGCGCAGACCGTGCGCCCTGCCCTTTGGTTGATTGTGGATGATGGATCGACCGACGAAAGCCCACAAATCCTTGCTGAATACACCGCAAAACACGATTGGATCCGGGTGGTGCAAAAGCCTGACCGTGGCCACCGGGCCGTAGGCCCTGGTGTCATCGAGGCTTTTTACTATGGGTTGGACACGGTTGAGGAAGAGTACCCCTACTTGTGCAAGCTTGATCTCGATCTGGATTTGCCACCGCGCTACTTCGAGGCGCTGCTTGAGCGTATGGAGGCTGATCCGCGCATCGGAACCTGTTCAGGCAAACCCTATATCCAGCGCGATGGGGCCTTGGTTTCAGAACGCCGTGGCGACGAGATGTCGGCCGGCATGACCAAATTCTATCGTAAGGCCTGCTTTGATGCGATCGGGGGCTTTGTACGCGAAGTCATGTGGGATGCCATCGATTGTCACAAAGCGCGCCAATTGGGGTGGAAAGCCGTCAGCTGGGACCATCCGGATCTGAATTTCGAGCATCTAAGACCGATGGGGTCATCCCAGGTTTCGATTTATGAAGGCCGCCGCCGGCACGGGTTCGGGCAGTACTTCATGGGAACCGATCCTTTGTATTTCTGTGCCACAGCAGTCTTTCGGGCACTTGAGCCGCCTTATGTTCTGGGCGGGATTGCCATGCTGCAGGGCTATTTCGGTGCGCTCTTTAAGGGCACAAAACAGCTCGATGATCCTGAGCTTGTGAAATTCATTCGCGCCTATCAGCGCCGCGCCTTGTTCAAGGGGCGCTCCAAAACTGTGCAAGAGATCGAAAACGACCGCGAACATCTCTTCCAAGGGTAGCCTTGGAGCTGTTTCTGGAACAAGTATTAGACCGCCATAATATATGGTATTGTCTTGGTTTTAGCGGTGATTCTAAATGTTTCGGTATAGGTGTATTGATTTTTCGCGGGGCGTTGCGGCAATCTTGATTGCGATCGTTCATTGGAACGTTTTCATGATCGACGCCGAATGGGGCACACATTCGGCGGGGGGGCTGGTGCCGCCGGTCCCATCCCTTCTCTGGCCAATTTATGATTATGGTTCTTTAGGCGTTCAGTATTTCTGGATGATCAGTGGTTTCATTTTCGCCTTTGTCTACGGTAAGAGCGATATCGGGCTTACCGAATTCTTCGGACGCCGCGTTGCGCGGTTGTATCCGCTTCACATCGTGACGCTTGTTGCCGTCGCGCTGTGCCAGATGGTTTTGATCATTCTTGTCGGCACAGCCTTGTTCATACCCGCGAATGATCTCTATCATTTTGGTCTGAACCTTCTTTTTATTCCCTCGTTGGGGTTCGAAGCTGGGCCGTCCTTTAATTCGCCGATCTGGTCAGTGGCGATTGAAGTTCCGATCTATCTCTTGTTCTGGATCTGCCTGCGTTATTTGCCGTTGAACACAGGTACGGCCCTGATAATTGCGGCGGTCTTTTTCCTGTTGCAACGGTACATAACGTTCAACCACCTTGATTATTGCGGCATGATGTTCTTCATCGGGGTGGCCATCTTTTATGCAAGCCAGTGGTTCGAGCCCAAGGCTCTGTCTGTTCTTGCAGTCGCCTGTTTCTTGGGCTGGGTGGTTGGTGCGTCCGTATTTCCCAACATATCCTCGAGCAATACAGTGGTGCTGGTGATGTCCTTTGGTCTGCCTTTGGTGATCCTTGGAGCCCTTGACCGGCTTTGGGTTGGACGCAACATGATACTGGATCGTCTGGCAGCCTTTGGCGATCTGTCCTACTCGATTTACCTGATCCATTTGCCGCTGCTGATGTTGATTTCCATCGGCATGGCCGGTCTTGGGTTAGATCGTGGTCTTCTGTCGGGCAATGTGACGGCAATGCTTGTCTATCTTGGCATCACGATTTGGGTGTCGCATTTGTCGCTGACTTGGTTCGAGGCGCCGGCCCGGCGCTGGTTACGATCAGCGTTTAAGCCAGCGACCGGGATGACAAAATCCGTGGAATCCTAAGGTAGGGATCCTAGCTAAGTCCGATACCTTCATAGCGCTGGACCGCATCCCTTGGGATCATGCGGCGGCCGTCGATCAAAAGAGTATCTCGCCCTTCAAGAAGTTTGGGCAGATCGTGGAACTCGGGCCAGGACGTCATGAGCATCACGACATCGGCGTCCTTTACACAGGCTTCAACTGTCTCGGCATAGGCAATGACATTCGGGCCTAGGTGTTTCTCGGTCTCTTCTTGGGCAATGGGATCAAAGGCTGTAATCACGGCCCCCTCGGCCTGAAGCTGGTCAATCACGGCCAGCGACGCGCTTTCGCGGATGTCATCGGTGCCGGGTTTGAACGCAAGACCCAAAAGGGCAACTTTCGTGCCTTTTAGGCTGGAATAGTGACGTTTTGCCATCTCAACCATACGCGCGGGCTGGGCCTGATTGGTCTTGATCACTGCATCCAACACCGACATTGGCTGGGCCTTGCCCTTGCCATAGGTGATCAGTGCTTTGACGTCTTTTGGAAAGCACGAGCCGCCAAAACCGCAGCCCGCTTCAATATAGCTCAGCGACGAGGGGCGCACACGGCCCTGTTCCAGAATGGGCGAGAAGCGTTTGTCTAGATGAACCCCTTCCATCACCTCGGTGACGTCCACGCCGCCGATGGACGTGCAGAGGTTGCCGATTTCATTCGAAAAGCTGATCAGCGTGGCCAACAAAGAATTGGCAGTGTATTTGATCATCTCGGCCGTGCGCGGGCTGGTGCGGATCTTGTCGGTGTCGGGGAAAGACGCATAAAGCTCGGCCAGCGCGTCGATCGACCGGTCGTCGATGCCGCCCAGAACGATCCGGTCAGGATGCATGAAGTCGTCAATCGCCTCGCCTTCCTTCAGGAACTCGGGGTTCATACCAACGCCGAAGTCTTTTCCGGCTGTTTTGCCCGAAGTTTCCTCAAGAATGGGCAGCACGACCTCTTCTGTGGTGCCCGGCACGACGGTGCTTTTGACGATAACGGTGTGGTAGCTGTCTTTGGTTTTCAGAACCTTACCGATCTGGCGCGCGACCTGACGGATATACTGAAGATCGATTTCCTGGCCATCAAAGGGTGTACCGACCGCAATGAGCGACAGGTCACTGCTGCGAACAGCGGTGTCAAAATCGGTGGTGGCGTTCAGCTTTTTGCCCACCAGATCTTTCAGCATGTCTTCAAGACCCACCTCATAGATTGGTGGTTCGCCACGATTGATCATATCAACCTTGGTCTGGTCGATGTCGATACAAGTGACGTCATGACCCACGTGCGATAGGCATACGCCCGAGACCAAACCGACATAGCCGGTGCCAACAACGGAAATTCTCATGCGTCTGCCGCCTCTCGGTTGTCGCCATACCAGACCATGGCACGTCTCAGCCCGTCTTCGACCCCCACCTTGGGGTTATAGTCCAGTTCCTCGCGGGCCTTTGTGATCACAGGGCAGCGCCGGTTCGGGTTATCGACCAGATAGGCGGCTTCGGTGCTGTCCTGGCGCACGACCTGGCCTTCATAACCGTACAGTTCGCGCCCAAGGGCTACGACGTGATCGGCCAGTTCGATCATGGATGTCTCATGGGTATCCAGGCCGATGTTATAGGCTTCACCGGGGCGGCCCCGGAACAGGATCTTGTAGTACCCCACGATGGCATCGGCGATGTAACAGAAGGTGCGTGTGGGTGATCCATCCGACAGCATGACGATATCGCGGCCATTCAATACGTCGCGGGCGAAATCGGGCAGCACGCGCTTGTCGGAAATCTTCAGACCCGGTCCATAGTTGTTGAAGGGGCGCGCGGATTTGACGGCCACGCCGTGGACCTCGGCGAAGGAGACACAAAGGGTCTCGCCATAGCGTTTGGATTCATCGTAACAGGCCCGTGGCCCCGTGCACGAGACGTTGCCGCGATAGGTTTCGGGCGTCGGGATATTGGCGGGATCGGGATCGCCGTAAATTTCCGAGGTGGAGTAATTCAACAGTCCCAACACCGGGGTGCCGGCCTCTTTCATCGCGAGGCAATAGTTCAGCACCCGACGCAATCCGTCGACATTCGCGTCCATTGTTTCGATTGGGTACTTTCGGTAATAGGTCGGCGAGGCGATCGAAGCGGCGTGAATGATGTAATGAAAATGCCCCATGTCGTCGGGCAGAGGATCGGTGATGTCATGGCGCGTCAGCGTTAGGTTGGCGTCGCCCTCCAACGCGGTCAGCCAATCCGGCACGCCGCGGATGAAATTGTCATAGACCGTGATTCCAGCAGGGTCTTTTCCGTCCATTGCGAATCGGGTGTTCTGATGCAGAATCGCCTGAATCAGGTAATACCCCAGAAAACCGGCCCCACCGATGATCAGAATGCGGCGACCCGACAAGGCCGGGAATTCCTCGGACAATTCGGTGCAGATATAGTCAAGATCGGTCTGGATGACCTCGGCAGCAGTTGAAAAAGATGGCATGGAGACCCCTTAGGTATAAAAACTACACGCTATGATTGAAAGCAGTGAGGCACGGAATGTGTCGCCGCCTTCAGGAAAGCGGCACGTTTCCAGGCGGTTACTCCCGTGCGAAATAAAATTTCAGAACAGGCAAGATCAAAACGTAGGAACACGGATTCAACTCATACGAAACTGCCCGACCTTCGGGCGCGCACATCATATAAATTCGGATTCCTCTTGCAAGCTGTGTAAACCGGTTTCTTGTTTCTGTTGCAATTGGGATCCGATTGATGCGAAACGTTCATTATTCACATATTTTCTAGCGTGAGTGGATCATTCCCGGTAGATTCTCTGATGTAGTTGTACCGGAAGCTGGGGTTCCGGATGTTGCGTGTTGAGGGGATGTGTTTTGAGCATATCAAAATCTGAGGTCCGTTTAGCGGATACCAACAGTATATCGCGTACCGGTGTTTTTACGATGCGGAATTCCGCGTCTCAGGTATCGCGCAGCCCAGGGTACGAGTTCGAAGATCTGATCGTTAACGAGCTTGAGCCTGGTGCAGTCTTTATCCAACCTCCGGAAGTCGCGGCGTGCCAGTTGGGGTTGCGGGCCAAGCGCTGGCTGAAGCACCGGAATATTCCCACAGGAGATTTCAATTTCGGTGCGCAAACGCGGTCCATGGGCCATGACCTGGATTTGTTTTTCACAGCACCTGCATTCCCCGCCGATCTGTTGGCGCTGACGACGCTGCATGACTGGCGCAAGCGGTCGCGCGTGGCTGTTTGCTATTTACAGGAACTGTGGATTTACGAGTTCGATAAGCAGCTGCCAGGCGTTGCCGATATCCTGCGTCAGTTCGATCATGTTTTCGTCGGACTCTATCACACCGCCGAGGCACTTTCGAAACGTCTGGGGATCAAAGTGGAGTACATGCCGCTTGGGATCGATGCCGAGATGTGGAACCCCTATCGGGGCGTGCCCAAGCCGCGCGACATTGATGTTTGCGCAATCGGCAACATGGATCCGGTCACTCATGACGC
>JAOHEK010000048.1 GCA_028097405.1 Paracoccaceae bacterium
TGCGCAAGCGTACGTTCCGCGCCCTGTGGATCCAGCGGATCAACGCGGCTGTGCGCAGCCACGACGAAGCGCTGACATATTCGCGGTTCATCAACGGTCTGGCGCTGGCTGGCGTAGAAGTGGATCGCAAAGTGCTGGCTGATCTGGCCGTTCACGAGCCCGAGGCATTCGGAGCCATCGTCGATAAGGCGAAGGCCGCGCTCGCGTAAACCGCTCTTTTTGAGTAAACTAACGAAGCCGCGGACCAATCAGGTCTCGCGGCTTTTGTCATTTAGAGGGCAACCCATGCGGATCACAGCAGTTTTGGTATGTGCGGCACTATCGGGATGCGTTGTCATTCCGGAACCAACAGATCGCGACGCACGCATCCTTGCCATCGGTGACAGCATTCTGGCCTGGAACCGCGGTGTCGGGGCCTCGGTTCCTGATGCCATTGAAGCGCGCCTTGGCGAAGCGGTCGTCGATGCCTCGGTTGCCGGAGCCAAGATGCGCGAAAGCGGGCTGCGCGCATCCATCGGGTTTTCGATCCCGGATCAATATCGAAGCGGCGACTGGGACGCTGTGGTGTTGAACGGTGGTGGCAATGATCTGAACGGCACCTGTGGTTGCGACGGCTGTGATGCCGTGCTGAACCGACTGGTACGCGAAGATTATCCTGCGCTTCTTGCGCGCTTGGGCGACACGCAGGTCTTTATCCTTGGCTATTACGGTGCCGCCGGTGATCGTTTTGGCAATTTCGATACCTGTGAAGACGAATTGCTGACCCTCGAACGTCGGCTCACCCGGCTGGCTGCAACCCGGCCCAATGTCACCCTGGTGGCAATCCGCGATGCCATCACCGGCAAGCCAGCGCTTTACGACGACGACCGCATTCACCCCAGCCCAGCCGGTTCCGCCGTGATCGGCGATTTGGTGGCGCGTGCTTTGGTTGCAAATATCGGCCCCGCTCGCTAGGGGATTTGGAACAGGAAAAGAGGCGTTCTGATGGACGATCTACGAGACAAATACCTAAGCCGCATCGCCGGTGCCACAGATGAAACCGCACTTGAAGACTTACGTCTGGCCGCCGTCGGCAAAAAGGGCGAGGTCAGCCTGAAGATGCGAGAGCTGGGTAAGATGACACCCGAGGAACGCCAAGTCGCTGGCCCGAAGCTGAATGCGTTGAAAGACGAGATTAATTCAGCCCTGTCCGCCAAAAAGTCTGCACTGGAAGACGCGGCCCTTGATGCGCGTCTTGCTGACGAATGGCTTGATGTCACGCTTCCCGCACGCGACCGGCCCCAAGGCACCATTCATCCCGTGTCTCAGGTCACCGAAGAAGTCACGGCCATTCTTGCCGACATGGGTTTCGCTGTCGCCGAAGGCCCGCAGGTTGAAGATGACTGGCATAATTTCGACGCGCTCAATATTCCGTCGCACCACCCGGCGCGCACGGAAATGGACACGTTCTACATGGCCCGTGCGGAAGGCGACAACCGCCCGCCCCATGTGTTGCGCACCCATACGTCGCCTGTGCAAATCCGCTCGATGCTGGATCAGGGCGCGCCGATCCGTATCATCTGTCCGGGCCGCGTGTACCGCGCCGACTACGATCAGACCCACACGCCGATGTTCCATCAGGTCGAAGGACTTGCCATCGACAAAGACATCAGCATGGCGAACCTGAAATGGGTGCTTGAGGAGTTCTTTTCGGCCTTCTTCGGCACAAAGGTCAAAACCCGCTTCCGCGCCTCGCACTTCCCCTTCACCGAACCATCGGCGGAAGTGGACATCCAGTGTTCATGGGAAGACGGCCAAGTCAAAGTGGGCGAGGGCGACAGTTGGCTGGAAGTGTTGGGGTCCGGCATGGTTCACCCGAAAGTGCTGCAAGCTGGCGGAATTGATCCTAGCGAATGGCAGGGCTTTGCATTCGGCATGGGCATCGACCGGATGGCGATGCTAAAATACGGCATCCCCGATCTGCGCGCGTTCTTTGACAGCGATCTGCGCTGGTTGCGGCATTATGGGTTTTCATCCCTTAGTGTTCCGACGCTTCATGGCGGGTTATAAGATGCGCTCTGCGCCAACCTTCCGCCCGGCGTTCACGCCGGGCAGAGCTGAACGTGCAGAAAATCTGTTCTGCGCACCGACGCAATACCGACGGAATACCGACGTGATACCGAAAGTTGTTTTCCAGCTTTTCCAAACACTTGGCGCATTATCCGCAAAAGCACCGATAAACTGCGTTCGGATCGGCAAAACTCTGTTAACCGCATGCCCCCGCATGGAGATAAGACCATGAAATTCACCCTCTCCTGGCTCCACGAGCACCTCGACACCACCGCCAGCGTGGACGAGATCACCGAAACCCTCACCGACCTTGGCCTTGAGGTTGAAGAGGTCGTGAACCCTGCCGATCGGCTTAAAACCTTTACGCTTGGTAAGGTCACGAAGGCCGAAAAACACCCTGATGCGGATCGCCTGCGCGTCTGCGAAGTCGACACAGACGAAGGCCCCAAGCAGATCATCTGCGGCGCGCCCAATGCCCGCGAAGGGATCACCGTTGTCGTCTGCAAACCCGGCGATTATGTGCCCGGCATTGATGTGACCCTGAGCGTTGGCAAAATTCGTGGTATTGAAAGCCACGGCATGATGGCCTCGGAAAAAGAGCTTGAACTGTCGGACGAACACGACGGAATAATCGAACTACCTTCGGGCAATGTCGGCGACAAGTTCACCGATTGGTTGGTCGCAAACGCCCCCGATAAGATCGATCCAATGATCGAAATCGCGATCACGCCGAACCGTCAAGACGCGCTTGGGGTTGAGGGCATTGCTCGTGATCTTGCCGCGCGCGGTTTGGGAACGCTGAAGACCAAGACGATTGAACCCGTCAAAGGCAGTTTCCCCAGTCCGATCAATGTGAGCATTGATCAGGATACGCTGGACAGTGCGCCCTATTTCACAGGCCGCGTGATCAAAGGTGTCAAGAACGGCCCCAGCCCAGATTGGCTGCAAGCCCGCCTTAAGGCCATAGGATTGCGGCCTATTTCCACGCTGGTCGATATCACCAACTTTTTCACCTTTGATCGCAACCGCCCGCTACATGTCTTCGACGCCGACAAGGTGCAGGGCGATCTGCGCGTACATCGTGCGAAGGGCGGCGAAGAAATTCTGGCGCTTGATGACAAAACCTATGTATTCCAAGAAGATATGATGGTCATCTCGGATGATCGTGGGCCCGAAAGCATTGCCGGCGTCATGGGCGGGGCGGAAAGTGGCGTGTCGGAAGACACCGTCAACGTCTTCCTTGAAAGCGCCTATTGGGATCCGATCACCATCGCGCACACCGGCCGCAAGCTGAAGATCAACTCGGATGCCAAGTACCGGTTTGAACGCGGCGTCGATCCGGCCTTCACACGTCCCGGTTTGGAAGCCGCCACGCAGATGATCCTTGATCTTTGCGGCGGCGAAGCTTCGGACGTTGTCGAAGCGGGCGCTTGCCCTGATGTGACCCGCGCTTATCGTCTTGATACCGCGCGTTGTTCGTCACTGGTGGGGATGGACATTCCGGCCGAAACCCAGCGGGCCACGCTTGAGGCTTTGGGCTTCACCCTTGACGGCGACATGGCGACACCACCTACGTGGCGCAGTGACGTGAAAGGCGAAGCGGATCTGGTGGAAGAGGTGGCGCGGATTGCGTCTTTGTCGAACCTTGAACCCAAACCGATGCCGCGCATGACACCTGGTGTACCAAAGCCAATCCTGACGGGCCTGCAAAAGCGCGAACAGATCGCGCGCCGAACAGCCGCCGCTCTGGGCTACAACGAATGCGTAACCTATAGCTTTATCGACCAAGCGGCGGCCGCACTTTTCAACGGTGGTGACGAAGCCCGCCGCGTCGCAAACCCCATCAGTTCGGAAATGACCCACCTAAGACCATCCCACCTGCCCGGGCTGTTGCAAGCGGCGGCACGCAATCAGGCGCGTGGTGTTGCGGACCTTGCACTGTTCGAAGTCGGAGCGATTTTCCATGGCGGCGAGCCCAATGAACACGAGACCCTGCTGTCGGGCATTCGCGTGGGTGCGACGGGACCTAAGGATCCCCACGGCGAACGTCGTCCGGTTGATGTCTTTGATGCGCGCGCCGACGCCGAAGCCGTTCTGTCGGCCGTTGGTGCGCCGATGCGTTTTCAGATGCCGCGTGGCGCCAAGCCCTGGTGGCATCCAGGCCGGTCGTCGCGAATGACCTTGGGCCCCAAGGTTGTTCTGGCGGCATTTGGTGAATTGCACCCGAAGATTTTGCGGGCACTGGATGTGACCGGACCGGCTGTGGGTTTCAGCATTCACCTTTCGGCGATCCCTGAGGCACGGTCGAAATCAACCGCGCGGTCGGCCTTGGTCACGAGCGATCTGCAGGCAGTCGAGCGTGACTTTGCATTTGTCGTGGATCGAAACGTCGAAGCTTTGAGTGTCGTGAACGCAGCCCAAGGCGCAGACAAAGCTCTGATCGAAGAGGTCCGTGTCTTTGACGAATTTATCGGTGGCTCGCTTGGGGAAGACAAAAAGTCTCTGGCGATCACAGTGCGGATGCAGCCGAAAGACAAGACGTTGACGGATGACGAGATTGATGAGGTGGGACAGTCGATTGTCGCCAAAGTGTCCAACGCGACCGGCGGCGTTTTGCGAGGCTAATTTTTCCCAAAAGGGCTTGCCTTCGGCATGACACGATGTTGCGGCCCCAATAGGGGCCGCATTCGGCTCATCATTCGGGCCTTGGCGGAATGTTAAGCCCGCGTTGAACCGCTGGGCGTTCCAGAAAACGATCCAGATAGGCGGGCACGTTCTTCAGTTTTTCAAATCCAAGCAGAGGTTTGGTTTCATAGAAATCAAGCGCGTTTAACCACGGCGCAATGGCCAGATCCGCGATTGAAAACTCGCCTGCGATCCAAGTTTTGCCATCCAGCGCGCCGTCTAGCACGTTCAACAGCCGTTTGGATTCGTCCACATAACGCGCGCGGGGTCGCGGATCTTCGATGTCTTTTCCGGCGAACTTTACGAAGAAGCCCATTTGTCCAAACATCGGGCCTAGGCCGCCCATTTGGAACATAAGCCACTTGATCGCTTCGTGTTTTGCTTGGCCCGTCGGAAGGAGTCGCCCGGTTTTCTCGGCAAGGTAGATCAGGATCGCCCCGGATTCCCAAAGCTCAACCATGCCACCGTCCGGACCATTGGGATCAATAAGCGCGGGGATTTTGTTGTTCGGATTGAGCGACAGAAACTCGGGGCTTTTGACATCGGCATCCGCCAGTGTGACGAGGTGCGGTTCATAATCGAGGCCGAGTTCTTCCAGCGCGATTGACACCTTTACGCCGTTAGGCGTCGGGTAGGAGTATAATTGGATGACATCGGGCCGTTGGGGTGGCCAGCGCTTTGTGATCGGGTGACTTATCAGATCGGTCATGAATGGCACTACCTTTAGAGTTTTCCGGGGGTTCTATGTAACTCTGTCGATGAAGAATGACAGCCCCGATCGCTGTGCGATTTCTGAGGGGCGCTGTGCGGTTTCACGGCTATGGGCTTGCGTCCAAGTCAGGCGAAGTTAGGATTATCGCTGAACAAGGAAACTGATCATGACGTTGAAAATCTATCTATCTGGCGAAATTCACACCGATTGGCGAGAGCAGATCATGAGCGCGGCGAAAGGGTTGGATGTCTTGTTTTCTGGGCCTGTCACTGATCATGCCGCGTCAGACGATTGTGGTGTGGCGATCCTTGGTGGTGAGCCGGACAAGTTCTGGCATGACCATAAAGGTGCCAAAGTGAACGCGATCCGAACGCGCCGTGGTATCGCGGCAGCGGACATTGTCGTTGTGCGATTTGGGACGGAATATAAACAGTGGAACGCTGCATTCGATGCTGGTTACGCTGCGGCTCTGGGAAAATCGCTGATCGTGTTGAATCCGCCCGAGCATGGCCATGCGTTAAAAGAGGTTCACGCGGCGGCTTTGGCAGTGACGGATGATCCAGTTCAAGTGGCACAAATCTTAAAATATGTGCAGGATGGCCAGCTTCCCTAGCACTCAAAGCGCTTTGAGAGATGAGTTTGCTTTGCGTCGCGCAACCCAAGCGGGAATATTGCGGCATCATTGCGACGGTAGCCTACAATTTCCCCTGCGTTACCATTTAGGAAACAAATAGGCTGCGCGGGACGGGAAACGATGTGTTATCGGCTACCGAGTTGCAGACTAGAACTGCACGCTGTCAGGAGAGGGACAAATTATGATAAATGAATTCAAGGATTTCATTGCCAAGGGCAATGTTATGGATATGGCCGTAGGTATCATCATCGGTGCTGCGTTTACGGCGATCGTTACATCGCTGGTCGACGATCTGGTGAACCCGATCATCAGTCTGTTTATGGGTGGTATCGATTTTTCCGGTCTGGGCGTTCGCCTGAGCGATGGTGAAGACGGAGCCGTTTTTGCCTACGGTAACTTCATCATGGCACTGATTAACTTCTTGATCATCGCATTCGTCGTCTTCATGTTGGTGAAGATGGTGAACAAAGTTAAGGGCGCAGAAGAGCCTGCACCAGAAGAGCCAGCAGGACCATCGGCAGAAGATCTGCTGACCGAAATCCGTGATGCTTTGAAAACAAGCTAATGACTGAAAACGTGATGATTAGGCCCGCCATCTGGCGGGCCTTTTTTGTTACATCTTCAAGGCCAATTGTGGGGATGTGACATCAATCCCAAGGGCTTTGCCGACCGCATAGTAGGTGAGTTTGCCCTTGTGGATGTTCAGTCCTTCCAACAAATGCGGATCGTCTCGACAGGCTTTGGCCCACCCTTTGTCCGCTAGGGCGAGCAGAAAAGGCAATGTGGCATTCGTCAGCGCAATGGTTGAGGTTCGCGCAACCGCGCCCGGCATGTTCGCCACGCAATAGTGCATTATCCCGTCGACGTCATAGATTGGGTCTTCGTGCGTGGTTGCCTTTGACGTTTCAAAGCAGCCGCCCTGATCGATCGCAACATCGACAATCGCGGCCCCGGGTTTCATCGTGGATAGCTGGGCGCGACTTACCAGCTTTGGCGCAGCGGCACCGGGGATTAAAACGGCGCCGATAATCATGTCGGCTTCGGCAACTAATTCGGCCGTTGCTGCGGCACTGGCATAGCGGTTACCGAAATTCTTGGAGAAGATATCGTCCAGATATCGCAGACGAGGAAGGGAGCGGTCAAGAACGGTCACGTCCGCGCCCATGCCGGCTGCGATCCGTGCCGCATGGGTGCCTACAACACCGCCGCCGATCACCACAACTTTGGCGGGGCCAACACCGGGCACGCCGCCCAACAAAACGCCGCGTCCGCCGTTGGCTTTTTGCAAAGTCCAGGCACCAACTTGAGGAGCAAGACGCCCCGCAACTTCGGACATCGGGGCCAATAACGGCAATCCGCCGTTGGTATCTGTAACGGTTTCATAGGCGATACAGGTCGCGCCACTTTCCATCAGGTCGTGGGTTTGCTCGGGGTCGGGCGCAAGGTGCAGATAGGTGAACAACAACTGGCCCTCGCGGAGCATTTTGCGTTCCTCGGGCTGGGGTTCTTTCACCTTCACGATCATGTCGGCGGTCGCGAAAATCTCTTGTGGGGTGTCGACAATCACCGCGCCCTGTTCAAGATAATCGTGATCCGTGAAACCAGCACCATTGCCGGCCGCTTTTTGAATCAACACATCGTGTCCATGACGTACGGCTTCACCTGCGGTACTAGGCGTCATTCCAACGCGAAATTCCTGTGGCTTAATCTCGCTGGGGCATCCGATTTTCATGTAAAGTCCTCCGTCTTTCTTGGAAGATCGTTCAATCATCCAGCAAATGTCGATTTATTTTCTGGCGAATAGCGGATATTTTGGCAGAATATTCGAAAAATTTGATACTGAGCAAGGAAATATTGCGAGATGGCTTCGATAGACGCGACGGATGCCCGAATTTTGAGTGTTTTGCAGAGAAGGGGCCGGATTTCGAATGCCGAGTTGTCTGAAGAGGTTAGTCTCTCGGCATCGGCCTGTCACCGACGGGTTCAAAGGCTGGAGGATGGGGGCATTATCCGTGACTATGTGGCGCTGTTGGATCCGCGAAAAATGGGGTGTCCGACGGTTGTCTTTGTCGAAATCACGCTGTCGGGCCAAGCAGACGAAGTGCTTGATGCTTTCGAACGGGAAGTTGCACGTATCCCTGACGTGTTGGAATGCCACTTGATGGCGGGATCGGCCGACTATTTATTGAAGGTCGTGGCCGAGGACACCGAAGATTTCGCCCGCATTCATCGACGTAAGCTGGCGCGATTGCCCGGAGTGGCGCAGATGCATTCGTCATTCGCCTTGCGGGTCGTGCGACAAACAACGGCTTTACCAGTTTGATCTGGCTCAAGCGGTGTCGATGACCTCAAAATCATGCGTAACGGCTGCCGTCTTTTCCAACATAGCGATGGCTGAACAGTATTTCTCTACCGATAAGGTGATAGCACGTTCTACTTTTGAAGCGTCTAATTCGCGCCCTTTCACGATGAAGTGCAGGTGAATACCTGTGAAGACTTTCGGCGGTTCCTCGGCGCGGTCGCCCTCTAGCTCGACGATCACGTCGTCAATGTCTTGCCGTCCTTTTTCCAAGATCGAAACAACATCATAGGCCGAACAACCGCCCGCACCCAGCAAGACCAGCTCCATGGCCGAGGGGCCGGGTTTTGGCGCATCGCCGTGTGCGGTGCCGATCGCGACCGAATGGCCGCTTTCGGTTTGGCCAAAAAAGCAGCGATCGCCGGTCCATGTCAGTCGTGATTTCATCGTTTTCCCCCTATCGCGGCTTCGGACATAGTCATTGTAGACCGGAATAACCAGTCTTAGATCGCTTAAGCCCAAGGCATCATACAGAAGCCTAAGCTTCAGAGAATGCTCGATCACCCAGAACGCGCAAGGGTTTCAAAAGGTACGTCAGGACTTTCTTGCTGTCTGTCAAAATGTCGGCTGTTACGGTCATGCCAGGGCGCACTGGCCGGCCTATCAATTCGGCATTCACGCCTTCATTTGGAAGCGCCACTTTGACACGGAAAACTGTTTGACCGGTCTCGTTTTCAAAGCTCGAAGGCGAGATCGCGGCAACATGGCCGACGATTTCTCCAAATCGTGTGAAATCATAGGACAGCACTTTCACGCGGGCTTCCATCCCTAGTTCGATGTTTCCGATGCGATCGGCCGAGATTTCAATTTCTGCTTCCACGGCACTGCTATCGGGAACAATTTCCGCAATCATGTCACCCGGCGCAATGATTTCTTGCGGGTTCGCGACGGCCATGTCCATGATCGTACCGGTTACCGAGGCAACAACGTCCGAGCGTTCAATTCGTGCTTCGATCTCTGCGATTGAAAGAGCAACACTAACTATTTTTTCCTGTATCTCCGCCCGTCTTAGGGCAGCATCGCGACGTCGACTGGCAAGGAGTTCTGCCTTCTGCAACAGATTTGTCTCAATCGCACTGTCTTGCGCAGCGATGTCGCCTTCAAGTTCCAGAAGTGCGCGTTGCAATTGCAGGTCTTCGCGCTCTACCTGCTCAACCGAATTTCGCGCAATGGCACCAGTTTTTACGCCTTGCCGACTGCGTTTCAAGCGCCCTGCAAGCAGGCCGGATTCTTCTGTCAGATTATCGCGCCGAGCGCGCAGGATGATTTTCGCCGCTTCGCTTGTTCTGGCCGCGGCTTCGATAAGATCGAGTTGTGCCGTAAGGTATGTTTGCTCGACCCAGAACAACAATTCATCAGGTTCAAGGTCAGACAAGGAATTGAAATCGGGTACAGTTCCTGTGTCGTCCAAAAGGAAAGCGATGCGACTACGTTCTGCTTCCAATGCTACTTGGGAGGCGTGTAGCTTTGACAATTCGCGGACTAGCGAGCTGGTATCAAAGCGCAATATTGAAGCGCCCGCGATCACACGCTGCCCTTTGGAGGCATAAATTTCGCTGACTAGGCCTCCGTCGGGATGCTCGAGCCTTTCGGCAAGCGTGCGTGTTTGAATGACGCCGTTGCCGTTTATGATTTCATTCACGGGCGTATTTCCGGCCCAAATAATCACGGCTAATAGCGTTGTCAGTACCGTGAAAATCAACCGCCGCGCGAACCTAGTGTCATGTGATTCAGGCAGATTTGCACTGGCATTCAGGGCCCCATGTCTGCGAAGGTTAGATCGGCGAACCGCTTTTCGTTTTCTTTTGTCGAGCCGGTTCATGAGGCTGCTCTTTTCAGATCTTCGGTCGCGCGCATGACGGCAGCCCCGGCGTTAAGGAAGATGACAGAATCGGTGCGCTGCATAAGGCTGGGTCTATGCGTGACGATCACACAAGTCATGCTGCCGCGGCGCCGTTCAAGTGCATCCAATAAATGAGTTTCGAGATCATGGTCCATGCCGCCGGCGGGTTCGTCCAAAAGCAGAACCACAGGTTCGGTCAAAAGCGCTTGTGCGACGGCAAGGCATGTTCTGACACTGGACGTTAGAATGCCCACATCCAAAATCGGGTCGATCCTTGTATTTAAACCATCTGGCAACGTGGCCACCCAAGCGCCAAGGCCGACCTCTTCCAACATATCCACGAGCCGGGCGTCGTCAGCCGCCGGGTCGGCAAATCGAAGATTTTGAGCAACTGAACCGAAAAAGAACAGAGGTTCTTGCGAGACATAAGCGATGTTTCTGGCGCGGAATTGCCGAGAGAGTTGTGTCAGAATAAGTTCGTTCAACATCACGACCCCTGCTTGTGGGGCCAATTGACCGGCCATAACGCGCAGCAAAGTGGTCTTTCCGGAACCCGAACGCCCGGTAAGCGCAACAAGCGCCCCATGTGGTATGTCGAGTTGCACTCCGATCAGGGTTGGCGCGATGGATTTCGGGTGCCGTAGCACAACGCCTTTCGTCTCGATATGCCCCAGACAGTTTCCACCGAATGTACCAAGGGCACCGTTTTCCTCCTCGGGTAGTCGCATCAGGGTGTCGATTTGAGTAAAAAGGCTGAGAACATCCTGCAGTTTTGGCAAGAGCACTAGCGTTTGCTGAATCGGCGCGAAAAGCCGCCATGTCAGAATCGTTGAAGCGATTAATTGCCCTGCCGTGATCGCCTGTTGCATCACGAGGATGGAGCCGAGGCCAATGACTGATGCGGCTGCGATGGGCAGGCTCGCGTGGGCCAAACCATCCATCCAACGGGTGAGGCTGTCAAGCGCGCGCCGCCGCCGCGCGACATCGCGAACTTTGACTTCTACCGCATTGACCCAGTAGTTGGTTAGACCCTCGCGTCCGATTTGCCTGCGTTGTGCCAAGACTTCAAGCACGGTTCTGTTGAGACGGCTTTGTGACGCGCTTTGCAATTTCGTTGCGCGCCTTATGGCAGGGGAAATTAAGAAACCAAGCGTTATAAAGACGGCCATGAAGGCGATTAGCAACAAGGCGATCTGCCAAGCCATCACCGCGACGGCCACCAAGAGCAAAAGCGCGACTGGAAATTCGAGAAACAACAGAACGACTGGTCCACCAAATAGATCGCGAATGGTTTCGAATTGGCGTAGTCGCGCCAACTGATCGCTAAGTGCGACACCCGAGAACATCGTGCTTGGCAAGTTTAGAAGTTTATCCAAAAAGGCACTTCCCAGAATGTATTCCATACGTCCCGAAATGCGCCCAACGATGCCCGCCCGAATGCGACGTAATGTGAAATCGGTGTAGAAGATCAGGGTGAGACCAATTAAAATACCTTTAAGGGTATCCAGATTTCTAGTTGGAATGACTGTGTCGAAGATTTTTGTAATGCCGAACGCAATCACGATAGCCGTTGCTCCCGACATGAGTGTCAGCAGCACCAACAGTCTAAGTTCTGGTGCAAAGCGATAGAACATGTCGCCGATCCAGCTTGACTGAACTTGATTTTGACCAATACCAGAGCTTTCGCCAGCAGGGTTTTCAAACTGAAAGATACGATATATTTTGTTCGATCTGACGCGGCGCAAGCGTTCTTTATCTTCCGAGGGCTGGACGAGTTGAGTGCGGCGCCCATTGCGCCGAATAAGCCAAAGATCGCCACGGTCGTCGTTGACAAGGGTCTCGGGTGGACAGGTGTCTAATCGATTGCCGGGAAGCCAATTTTCTGTGCTGGGAAACCCTAGATTTGAAAGTGTGGTTCGAAATTCGGGAACGCCAAAGGATTGTGGGAAATGGGGCAGGGCGCCTGCCAATTGCCGGGTCTCGGGCGTCCATTCCAACCGTTCCAGTAAAACAAGCATCAGTTCAACAGTGGTCGGGTCAATTTTCTGACCACACAATCGACCGGACACAAGGCTGTCCGACAGGCCATCCAGATCAAACATCCGCTGCGCGGCAACTTCGATCCGATCTGGGGCGTCGCGGGGATCCGATTGGATGATCTTATCGCTCATTTTGCGCCACCAAATTCCAGGTCTTGCGACTTAGAACTAACCTGCACGCAGTCGGTGATGTCGATCGTTCGCTCAGCCAGTTTCAGGTAAGATGGCCGACTGGAGACAAGGATCGTAATCCGTTTGGCGCGCGCTTCGTCGAGTATGGCAAGCAGTTTTTGATCGATTTCGCGGTCTAGTGCCGCGTTTGCTTCATCAAACAAGACGACATCTGGTTCTGTGACCAAGCCGCTGACGATAAGCGCGGCGTCCGAAAGCGATTTCGGCAAAAGAGCTTTGGCACCTTGGCCCACCCGCAAGGCATAGCCATCCGGGCTTTGGGATATGCTGCGCTCGATGCCGATCTGTTGAGCCAATTCCACCGCCTTGTCCCGGTAAAGCCGAGGCCGAAACACCGTCATATTGTCGATGAGCGTGCCTTCGATTAGTTCATTCTCGGGACTGAAGTACCGGACGCGCTTTTGACGATCTTCAAGGTCATGTTCGAAGAAGGGACGACCGTTCAGCATGATTTGCCCAGAACGCAGGGGAACTTCGCCGGCGAGAAGGCGTAGAAATGCAGTCTTTGTGGGCTTGTCGGGAGCTGCGATCGCGACACACTCACCGCGATTCAGTTCCAAGGTGATGTTAGAAAAGGCGAAGCCCAGACCGGGAATTTCTTCTGTCGAAACGCCATCAAGCGTCAGTGTTTCGACCGTTGCAAGCGCGGTTTCACCAGATTTGATCATCGGCGCTGCCAAAACGTCTTCCAAGTCCTGGCGATCCTGACGGACGTTGTCCATGCCGGCCAGAAAAGCTTCGACCCGCAGGATGGGTTGAATGATCCGGCCGGTCAGCAAAACAACTGCCGCAAGCGCGCCTATGGTCATGTCGCCGTGGATAACCATGAAAGCGCCAATAGATGCCATCAAAAGCGGGGACAGGGTGCCAACCGCTGCGGTAAAGCCTTGAGCCAATTGAACAGATTTTGCGGTGTCCGCACTCACTTCTGCAGATCCGGCCAGCAGACGTTCGTATCGGCGCATCATGAAATCCTCGATCCGCATCCCCTTGACGACATCAAGTCCACGCAGAGTTTCAGACAGAAAACTGTGGCGCCGCGCCTCGTTCTCTTTGCGCCTCACTTGCAATGCAAGCACACGCCGTCGCGCGAAACGAAGGATCAAGAACGCACTTGAGAGAATCAGAAAGACCGACAGCCCGGCCGTCGGAGAAATCAGCACGATGATGCCGAGAAACAGAAAGGCGAATGGAAGGTCAAGGAGCGCCATGGATGTTTCGCCGACATGCATGCTTCGCAGACGGTCGATAGCCATGACACTACGATACAATTCGCCTTGGCTCGCTCGGTCATGAATTGTCGGATCGCTTGATATCAACGACCGAAGTGCGGCCGGGTAAGCAGCAAGTTCAAATCGTTCTGCCGCACGTTCCAAGATATGACGCCGGGCCGAGCGTAAAATGACTTCGGTAAAAATGGATACAAAAACTACAATTCCAAGAACCGTCAAAGTTTCCAAGCCGGTATTCGGAATAACACGGTCATAAATGTGTATCATTGCCATCGGCAAAGCAAGCGACAGCAGGTTTGCGCCGAAGGACGCAAGAATAACCGACGGTGCGCGTCGGGAAGAAATTAGGATCGAATCTGCTCGCACTTTGTTGCCCCAAAGCGTTTGGTTTTTACCAACTTACGAGGTTGCCCAAAAAAAACAGTTAATTTCAATGCGCAACGTCGACAAAGACGTAGAATTATGACCGTTTAAAAATTGATCCGTTCTATTCCCGTGAAATCAATCGTCCCGCCTTCGTCGAAGGTTATGACGCCGGTTGCATCGGTGCTGAGTGCAATTGAATCCAGCGTTTGCTCCGAAACCGAATGGCCGCCATCCAAGACAGCGGTCCACCCCTCACCTTCAATGGTGT
>JAOHEK010000049.1 GCA_028097405.1 Paracoccaceae bacterium
CGTGGGTCGAACGCGAAGGCAGTCTAAGCTTGAATGAGCGTATCCGCCTTCACATCCCCGGACAAAGGGCGTGGAAGCCTGCATGATGCCGTTTTCCGGCGTAAAAACGTCCGTTTCCCGTATTGCCAATGCGGCGCCCACAGGCCATCCGTGATCCATTGAATAGGAGACCGACATGACCGCCAAAATCATCGATGGGAAAGAATTCGCCGCGCGTGTGCGCGCCAAGGTGAAGGACCATGTCACGCGGCTGGTCGACGATCATGGGATCACGCCCGGACTGGCGGTGGTGCTTGTTGGCGAAGACCCGGCAAGTCAGGTCTATGTGCGCTCCAAAGGTAAGGCGACGGCAGAAGCCGGCATGAAAAGTGTCGAGCATAAGCTGGATATTGATACATCGGAAGAGGCGTTGCTGGCGTTGATAGATGATCTGAACAAGGATGACACGATCCACGGAATTCTTGTCCAACTGCCGCTGCCAAAACACCTGAACGAAGATCTGGTGATCAACTCTATTGATCCGGCAAAGGACGTGGACGGATTTCACATCTCGAACGTGGGTCTTTTGGGGACGGGTCAGAAAAGCATGGTGCCATGCACGCCGCTTGGCTGTCTGATGATGCTGCGCGATCACCATGGCAGTCTGTCGGGGCTGAGCGCGGTTGTGGTGGGCCGTTCGAACATTGTTGGCAAACCGATGGCGCAGCTTTTGCTGGGCGACAGCTGTACCGTGACGATTGCGCATTCGCGGACCAAAGATTTGCCCGAAGTGGTGCGTGGCGCTGACATTGTGGTGGCTGCTGTGGGCCGTACGGAAATGGTGCCGGGCGATTGGATCAAGCCGGGGGCGACTGTGATTGATGTCGGCATCAACCGCATCGACGCGCCGGAAAAGGGCGAGGGTAAGACCCGGTTGGTGGGGGATGTTGAATTCGCGTCTGCGGCCCAAGTGGCGGGCGCGATTACACCTGTGCCGGGCGGCGTTGGACCGATGACCATCGCTTGTCTTTTGGCCAATACGGTGACGGCCTGTAGCCGCGCCAACGGTCTGGAAGAACCGGAAGGTCTGACCGCCTGATTGAGGGCTTTGCTTTTCCGCCGTCATAGCTAGTCTTTCAGGCACCCAACACGGGAGCGTGACATGACGAAGACATATACGGGAAAAGACATCGAAATCGCTTTTGACATGAAGCGCTGCATTCATGCGCGGAACTGTTTTCTGAAACTTCCGCAAGTCTTCGATCCAGAGAAACGCCCTTGGGTCTCGCCGGACGTGGCCTCGGCTGATGAGATCGCGGCGATGGTGCGAACCTGTCCGTCGGGGGCGTTAACCTATCGTCGGCTGGACAGCATCGCGGATGAAGCAGCTCCCGGCCATAACCGGGCGATGGTACTGGAAAACGGGCCTTTGGCTTTGCATGGAAATTTAAGCGTCGATAATAAGCCCATGGTGCGGGCGACGATTTGCCGGTGCGGGCAGACGAATACGCCGCCCTTTTGTGACCATTCCCATGTCGACGCAGGCTTTACCGCAACGAACGAACCAGAACCTTCGGGTAAGGACGCAGCCGGTGACGATCCCGGCGGCGAGCTTGCGATCATCGCCCGTGAGAACGGGTCGATTGAGGCAAAAGGCGCGTTAGAGATCACTGGTGGTTCGGGTAAACGCGTGCACCGCGGAACCCGCGCGTTTCTGTGCCGCTGTGGGGCGTCAAAGAACAAACCTTTCTGCGATGGCAGTCATAAAGCTGCGGGTTTTGAAGTGCCGGGCGATTAAGTCGCGCAAGCACCGATAGGTCTAGGCGGCACGTGGAACCGGGACGGCCAAAACTTGGCGACCGGTCAAATAGGCGATGGCTTTGTCCGCAAAAAGGCCGCGCAGAACCGGCGTCGTCCAATCCAGCCCGCCGGTGTAAGCGCCATAGGCAGGCAGGATAAGGCGCTTACCATCGGTCAAAAAACACGGAAGGCTGGCGCGGCGCATGCGGGCCTTGGGATGGTAGTGGCCCGAGACCTCGCCGGGCTGTGTCGATGCTTCGGCGATGTGCCGGAATGTCAGCGTGCCATCGACCAGTTCCGCCAGATGAGTGCCGCCCAAATCCACCGGCCCGGGATCGTGATTGCCTTCCAGCCAAAGCCACCGCCGACCGGCCTGCAAGCTGGCAATCAGTGAGCGATGCCCTTCCGTTAAAGCGTCGGCCGCCAATAGATCGTCGAAACTGTCCCCCAGACACAAAACGGTTCCGGGGCTAAGGGAGCGGATGTCTTCGGTCAAGCGCGTCAGGGTTTCTTCGCTGTCATAGGGGGGAAGCAAGGTGCCTCCGCGTCGGGCGATCCGTTCGGACTTTCCAAGATGCAGATCGGACACCACCAACATACCTCGCGCTGCCCAATGAAGTGCGCCCGAAGGTAGGGCCGTCAGGGTTTCGCCACAAAAAGGGAAGTCTAGCGCGTTCATGCTTCGTTCTTACGCATCCCTTGAAAGCTTCGCAAGGCTTGACGCGGAGCCGGAGGCTTGCCAAATGAGCGAACGATGACTGAAAGTTCTCCCTCTGGCGCTCCTTGGCGCAATTTCTATGGCCGTATCCACGGGAAAGGCCTGCGTGAAAGCCAAAAGCGCTACATGGCGGATCTGGAAGGCATCGGATTGACCGGCGTGGGTTGGGATGAAAATCCTCAGCGCTACCCGTTAGACCTTGGCGCGATCTTCGGGGATCGTCCGGTCTGGCTGGAGGTTGGTTTTGGCGGCGGTGAACATCTGATGCATCAGGCGGTGCAGAACGGCCATGTCGGTTTGATTGGCGCGGAACCTTACATCAACGGCATTGCGATGCTGCTGGGTAAGATCCGAGGGGCAAGCGCTGAGAACATCCGTGTTCATCCCGGCGATGCGCGCGACTTGATGGATGTGCTTCCCGAAGGATCAATTCAAAAGGCGTTTCTACTTTACCCCGATCCATGGCCCAAGAAACGCCACCACCGACGCCGATTTGTAACACCCGAACACCTGGAACCATTGTTCGAGGTTCTGGCACCGGGGGCCGAGTTTCGGATTGCGACCGACATTCTGGATTACGTGCGTCAGGCCATGGAAGAAGTTCCAAAGGTTGGATTTGAATGGCTGGCCGAAGGCCCCGAAGATTGGCGCAAGCCTTGGAGCGATTGGATTTCGACGCGCTATGAGCAAAAAGCGCTGCGTGAGGACCGCGTTCCCACCTATTTGACGTTCCGCAAACCAGATTGATCCGGTGAAGCATGCCGGGCCCGGGCGTACGGTCTTGTTTGTCGGGTTCCAAGGCGTTGAAGGTGGACGCTTTTCAGAGCTTACGATATGGGAAACGCAAGCGAAAGGACACCTCATGTCAGGACACGGAACACCTCAGCCAGTTAGCGCGCGCCGGGCCGGGCCTTTAACGGGCACCGCCGAGATACCGGGCGACAAGTCGGTGTCTCACCGGTCTTTGATCCTTGGTGCGATGACCGTGGGCGAGACGCGAATTTCCGGGCTTTTGGAAGGTGATGACGTCTTGGCTACAGCCGATGCGATGCGTGCGTTCGGGGCCGAGGTCAGTGATCAGGGTGGTGGCAATTGGTCGGTTCATGGTGTGGGCGTGGGCGGATTTGGCGAACCCGAAGCCGTGATCGATTGCGGCAACGCAGGCACCGGCGTGCGGTTGATCATGGGCGCTATGGCGACGACGGCGATCAGCACGACATTCACCGGCGACGCGTCGCTAAGGTCGCGCCCCATGGGCCGGGTGACCGAGCCTTTGGCGCAGTTTGGCACCTTGTCTTACGGACGAACTGGGGGGCGCTTGCCGATGACGGTGGTGGGCGCCGCGAATCCCACGCCGGTTCGATTCGAATTGCCAGTGCCTTCGGCACAGGTGAAATCGGCGGTGCTGTTGGCGGGCTTGAACACACCGGGCGAAACTGTGGTGATTGAACCCGAAGCGACACGCGATCACACCGAGCGGATGCTGACGGCTTTTGGTGCGGACTTGAGCATTGAAAAGGACGGTGGCGCGCGGGTTATCACGTTGAAAGGCCAGCCCGAATTTACACCGCAAACCATTGATGTGCCGCGTGATCCATCCTCGGCGGCTTTCCCTGTTGCGGCGGCCTTGATCGTTGAAGGTTCGGACGTTTTGGTGCCTAATATTGGCATGAACCCGACCCGCTCTGGGGTGTTCACAACTTTTCAAGACATGGGCGCAGATCTGACCTTTGAGAACCAGCGGACAGAGGGCGGCGAGCCTGTTGCAGACCTGCGGGCGCGGTTCTCGCCCGATATGAAGGGCATCGAAGTGCCGCCAGCGCGCGCGGCAAGCATGATCGACGAATACCCCATTTTGTCGGTCGTGGCGTCGTTCGCTGAGGGCCGCACGGTGATGCGCGGTGTGAAAGAGCTGCGGGTGAAGGAATGCGACCGCATCGACGCCATGGCGCAAGGTTTGCGCGCGGCAGGTGTGACGGTGGCCGAGGGAGAAGACTGGTGGGAAGTCGAAGGTATAGGCCCCCGCAATGTGCAGGGCAACGCGCGCGTTGAAGCACGTCTGGATCACCGGATCGCAATGTCCTTCCTGATCCTTGGTATGGCGGCCCAGAAATCCGTGACCGTTGATGACGCTGGCCCGATTGCGACGTCGTTCCCGATTTTCATGGATCTGATGACAAGACTCGGTGCGAGCCTGCACAAATCTAACCAGTGAGTGAGCTTCAAAGCGCCGTCACTAAATTGCTCAAAAAGTAGGCAAAGCACATAAATTGTGCAGAAAATCTGGTAATCCGCCGACTTTGCCACTTTTTCAAGCCGCGAAATCTTGCTCGTCCCGACGCTCCGGCGGAACCCTTGCCGCGACGAAGGGGCACATGTGTGCTTCGAACTATGGGGAAGGGGAGTTGCCATGAAACTAGTCATTGCAGCGATCAAACCGTTCAAGCTGGAAGAGGTGCGCGAAGCGCTGACCTCGATTGGTGTACGCGGCATGATGGTAACGGAAATCAAGGGCTTCGGCTCACAATCCGGCCATACTGAAATTTATCGTGGCGCGGAATACGCTGTGAATTTCGTTCCAAAAGTGAAGCTCGAAATCGTGGTTCCGACCTCGATGGTGGATCAGGTCGTTGATACGATTTCGACCACCGCCAAGACTGACAAAATCGGTGACGGCAAGATTTTCGTGCTCGATGTCGCTTCGGCGGTACGGGTTCGGACGGGCGAAACCAACGAAGACGCGATTTGAGCGAAGGGGCAAAAACGCATGAAACTTAAGACCTTATTGACTGTCGCGACGGGCGCTGCCGCTCTTCCGACCTTAGCGCTGGCGCAGGACGCCGCGCCTGACATTCAACCTTATATCCTGACGACGCTGTTGTTCCTTGTAGGTGGCTTCCTCGTATTTTGGATGGCGGCCGGCTTTGCGATGCTTGAAGCAGGGCTTGTCCGTTCCAAGAACGTGACGATGCAGTTGACCAAGAACATCGCGCTGTTTTCCATCGCGTCGATCATGTACTGGCTGATCGGGTTTAATCTGATGTACCCCGGTGACGCTTGGTCGATTGCCGGTTGGATGGGGCCGCTTTTCTCACCAACATCGCTTGAGCCTGTTGGTCTTGATGCCGCTGATGCAGCGCTTGACTATGCATCTGTCGGGTCGGACTTCTTCTTCCAGCTGATGTTTGTAGCCGCAACTGCGTCCATCGTGTCCGGCGTCTTGGCCGAACGGATCAAACTTTGGCCATTCCTACTTTTCGTTGTCCTTCTAACTGGATTTCTGTACCCGATTTCCGGTTCGTGGCAGTGGGGCGGCGGCTGGTTGTCTGAAGCTGGCTTCTCGGACTTTGCTGGTTCGACCATCGTGCACTCGGTCGGTGGCTGGGCAGCGCTTGCAGGTGCCATCGTTTTGGGTCCACGCCTTGGCAAATACAAAGATGGTCAGGTGATCCCAATGCCGGGTTCGAACCTTGCGCTTGCCACTTTGGGTACGTTTATCCTGTGGCTGGGTTGGTTCGGCTTCAATGGCGGTTCGCAGCTTGCGGCCGGTACCGTTGGTGACATCACCGACGTGTCGCGTATCTTCGCCAACACCAACATGGCTGCGGCGGCTGGTGCGATCGCTGCGCTGATCCTAACGCAGGTCATGTACAAAAAGGTCGACTTGACGATGGTTCTGAACGGCGCGCTCGCCGGTCTGGTGTCCATCACGGCTGAACCACTGGCGCCTACGCTTTTCGGAGCGCTCTGGATCGGTGCCGTCGGTGGTGTGATCGTGGTCTTCACGGTTCCGCTGTTGGACAAGTTCAAGATCGACGACGTTGTTGGGGCCATCCCAGTTCACCTCTTTGCAGGCATCTGGGGCACGATTGCAGTGGTTTTCTACAATTCGGACGCAAACCTTGGCACTCAGCTCACTGGTATCGTGGCTTACGGTGCATTCACTTTCGTCGCATCGCTGATCATCTGGGTTATTCTGAAAGGTATCCTTGGTATCCGGGTTTCTGAAGAAGCCGAGATTAACGGTCTCGACACGACCGAGCTTGGCATGGAAGCCTATCCGGACTTTACACGAGGCTGATTTCCTCTTGTTTAATCAGTTACCTGATCTTGGCCCGGGCGCGAAAGCGCCCGGGTCTTTTTAGTGATCAACACGCGTAAGAAAGACTGGACCGCAAAAAGTAGAAAAAGCAAAAATTGTAGGAAATGTATTGGCAAACAACTTATGGGGCGTCGAGCATGCTAGACTCAAATGCCCTTTGCTGCGCCAATAACTTGCCTGAAAGGTCTGCCAAGTGCTGTCTCGTACATCTTGCCGAACGTCTTTTCGCTGCGCTGAGTGCGCCATCCCGAAAGCGGACCTTGGTGCAGATGCAACGAGTGACTGCTTGGTACTGCATGGCAGACATCTCTGCACCCGGCCCAAATGGATTTACGTACATTACCTTTCAAAAAACCAAGTATTTGCACAAAACGGACACATTTGACGCAGAAAGCTGTGGTTGTGGAAACAGAGCAAGTCATTCCTCGTGATTGTTTCGGGATCCACCTGTAATGCCCCGAGGTACTCCCTCTTCGCCTCGGGGCTATTACCCAAACCCTCCACCCTAAGACGCAATTAAAAATTGACGGAGGGGTGCTCAGTATTACGAGTATCTGGCACTTGGTGTTTTAAGTCGTAAGCGCCCCTCCAAATCACCGGTTCAGATCACATACGGTCTTTCTCGCGTTGTACCATGCCAAACAAATCGCGCGGGTCGTCGGGGTCGGCAATCACGTCCAAGAGGACATATCGCTTTGAACCCGCGATCTGATCGCGAAGCCAACGTAAAGCTGAAAAATCTTCAATGGCAAAGCCAACACCGTCGAACAAGGTGATCTGTTCGTCACGCGTCCGGCCGCTTTTGGCCCCCGTTATGACCTCCCACAATTCTGTGACAGGATGATCGGCGGGAAGTTGTTGTATCTCGCCCTCCACGCGCGTTTGTGGGGGGTATTCGACAAAAACATCTGAGCGCAAAAGAATGTCGCGGTGCAATTCGGTCTTTCCCGGACAGTCGCCGCCAATTCCATTGATGTGAACGCCCGGCCCAATCATGTTGTCGGTGAGAATTGTGGCGTTTTTCTTGTCAGCCGTGCAGGTGGTGATGATATCAGCGCCTGTCATTGCTTCTTCGGCAGATTGGCATGACACGACTTTCAGGCCGGAATTAACTAGGTTCCGAGCACATTTTGCTGTCGCTTCTTTGTCTGTATCGTAAAGCCGTACGGTATCGATTCCGCATATGCGTTTCAGACCAAGAGCTTGAAATTCGGATTGCGCCCCATTTCCGATCATTGCAAGGCATTTCGCGTTCTTCGGAGCCAGATATTTTGTAGCAACCCCGCTCATGGCTGCGGTTCGTAAAGCTGTCAGAATCGTCATTTCCGTAAGCAGAACCGGATATCCGGTTTCAACGGATGAAAGCAGTCCAAATGCGACGACGGTTTGCAGACCCTCTTTGGTGTTTTGAGGGTGCCCATTCACATACTTGAAACCATAGTCGATCCCGTCTGACGTTGGCATTAGCTCGATGACACCTTCCGCCGAGTGGCTTGCCACACGGGGTGTCTTGTCGAACAACGGCCATCGGCGAAAATCTTCTTCGATGCAATCTGCGATGCCCGCGATTGCTTCTTCCACACCTATCTCCAGCGCCAGACGCATCATGTTCTCGACGCTGACAAAGGGAACCGTGTTTGTATTGGCGGCCATGATTAATAGCTCCTTGTAGGGCGGTCCATGACGGTCTTGCCCATCAGGCTTGTTGTTAGATCGACCATTAGACGGGCCGTCCGGCCAGCGTGGTCTAGAAAGGGATTAAGTTCTACGAGGTCTAGGGACGAAACCAATCCGCTTTCGTGCAAGATTTCCATAATCAAATGTGCTTCGCGGAACGTGGCACCGCCCGGAACAGTGGTGCCGACTGCCGGTGCAATGCTGGGGTCTAGAAAGTCCACATCAAGCGATACATGAAGCATGCCGTTTTCGGCCGACACCCGGTTCAAAAATTCAGTGAGCGGGCGCGCGACACCAAATTCATCAATGCGACGCATATCATGGACCGCGACGCCTTGTTCGACAAGCGCGCTGTGCTCTGCGCCATCGACCGAGCGTATTCCCATCATGCAGATGTTTGCGAATTCAACGGGTGCCGTGGGCGTCGGAAAGAACGGCTCAAAACCTGGTTGACCGGTCACGTAGGCGACCGGCATTCCATGAATGTTGCCACTGTCAGAGGTGTCGAGCCGGTGAAAGTCGGGGTGCGCGTCCAACCAAAGCAGAAAGAACGGTCGATCAATTGAAGATGCATAGCGCGCGGCACCTGCAACTGTGCCCATCGAGAGGCTGTGATCCCCTCCCGCAAAAATCGGGAATTGGCCACTCTTGAAGCTGTCGAATGCGGATGCTTCCAGTGCCTTGGTCCACGCGATGGCCTTTTCGAGGTTCTTCGCCGTAAGTTCATGCACCACGTCGTCGGTCATTTGAGGCACGACATCTCCTAGATCTGTGACCGAGCAATCAAGGTTCTGCAAAGCGGTGACGAGACCCGCTGTTCGATACGCCTCGGGTCCCATCTGACAACCTGATTGTCCGGCGCCCGTGCCGACCGGAGCGCCTAGAATAACGCAATCCTGTCCCATTACATCAATTCCTTCCTTGACTGTTTTCCCATGCGAAACCCCACTCGGATAAAAAGTTCATCCATGGGCTCGTGGCGTTTCGCGCCGAGCACGCCTTTGTCACGGCCACGACAGGAAATGCCAGCTGACGTACTTCTCGGTCGCTTTCGTTGTTTCATGTTGCGATTGGCTACGGTGACCGGAAAGGCGCATTTATACCAGCGTAATTCGTCCTGAATACAGAAAGGCTTTTTTCGCTAATAAAAGGTTTTGATGCGGGAAGGATGATGATGTCAAAAACTGTTCTGGTTTGATGACTGGGTATCCACTAGCGCTAGAACCAGACATTGGTGCCTATGCTTCACGGCTTCTGTGAACAATGGAGGCGTAGAAGGCCGAAGCTATTAATGCCATACCAACTCCGCCTGTTATTAGTTCGTGTACGTGCATAAGGGATTGCAAGAACATCACGATGGACAGAGCAAAGATCGAATAGAATGCTCCGTGTTCCAAGTATCGGAATTCTGCCAAAGTGCCGCGCTCGACTAACATTATTGTCATAGAGCGCACATACATCGCACCAATTCCCAAACCAATTGCGATGAGCAGAATATTGGATGTGAGCGCAAATGCACCGATCACGCCATCAAAAGAAAAGCTGGCATCGAGTACTTCAAGATACAAGAATGCCCCTAACCCGCCCTTTGCACCGATCTCGGCGGTCGAGCCAGCCATGTTGTCGAGATACGTTCCAAGACCATCAACCATCGTAAAAACCAATAGGCCCATGACGGCCGAGGTTAGGAACGGTGCCACTTCATGTCCTGGTAATGACCGCGAAATCAGCAACACGACTAACAGCACCAAAGCAACCTCAAAACCCCGAATTGACCCACAATTGCGCAGGCGTTTTTCAAAAACTCCAATCCAGTCGATCGACTTGTCCTCGTCTACGAAGAACTTCAAAGCAACCATCATCAGAAACGTACCGCCGAAGGCCGATATCGGACCATGGGCATGACTCATAATTCGTGAATACTCGTCCGGGTCGGAAAGCGCTAAGTGCATCGCGGCAAGGGGGTTAATCCAAGCAAATATGGAAACGATAGCAAGTGGGAAGATGATCCTCATCCCGAAAACCGCGATCAGAATTCCCCACGTCAGAAAGCGTTGCCGCCATACCGGGCTCATCTCTTCCAACTTGTTTGCGTTGATGATCGCGTTGTCAAAGGACAACGCAATCTCAAGTGTTGCCAGAATCGTTCCGACCATAAGAAAAGATGCAACCCCAGCCCAATCACCCGTGATCGCCCAACCCAACCAAGCCGTCAAACCAAGACCAATGAACGTCGTAATCAAGGGCCATTTCAGATAGGAAAGAGAACTACGCTGCGCCGTCATGGTTTAGTTTCCAGACATCACAGCCGGCAGCCAAAGCACCAGCTGAGGGAACATAAACAGAAGGATCAGGCCCAAAAGCTGGACCAGCATGAATTGCATCATGCCAAGGTAGATGTCTTTCAAATCCCAATTTGGCACCACACCCTTCAAGAAATAGGCCGAAAGTGCTACCGGCGGACTGAGCCATGCCGTTTGCAGATTCACAGCCACAAGGATCCCGAACCAGACCATCATGTCGTATCGGTCCAGCCCATGCACCGAAAGTGCCTCGACCGTTGGCAGTAGGACTGGGACAACGATCAACACGATCGGAACCCATTCAAGAGGCCATCCAAGCAGGAAGATAAGCCCCATCACCAAAAGCAGGATCAGATACGGCGACATATCGAGACCCAATAGCAGCTCTGTCAGCATTTTCGGCGTTCCAAGCGCGCTGAATTGTGCGCCAAAGAAGTTAGAGGCCGCGACCAGAAACATGATCAGAACCGTGATTTCCAGTGTTTTGATCAAGCTGTCAAAGAAACTTGGAATGGTGAACTTGCGATACCCGATCGAGAGCAGGATCGCACCAAACGCGCCCATTGCAGCCGCTTCGGCCGGTGTTGCAAAGCCAAGCAAAATTGAACCCAAAGCAAAAGAAATCAGGATCGTCGGTGGCATGAGGCCTGCGAAGAACTCATCCCAAAGATCCGAAAAGTAGAAATGATTATCCGCGTCTTTGCCATAGATGGGCCGGCCCAATACCGCCAAGAGAACAATGAACGCGAAGAGAATGATCGACCAAATCGGCAGGTTTGCCTCCCCCATGTTAGCAACGATCATGTAAAGGTGGAACAAGACGGCGATTGGTAGGATGATCCGCAGAATGCTCAGGCTTCGATAGGCGGCATAGGCGACTGCCAAGATTATCGCCACCATGAACAGGCCGCCGAACGGCATCAAGCCACCGAATGCACCGCCCATGCCCAGACCAAAGACGCGGCACAAAGTAAGGATCCCAAGGCAAATCAACGCAACTTCTGCCCCATAGAACTTGGATGTTTCCGGTTGATCTTCTTCCGAAAGAATGGGCCCCAAGCTTGGGTTAATCCAGCATCGCCCCAGCGTGTAGGTCAAGTAGCGTGACGCCAAGAGTGCGCCAGGGATGAACGCTCCACGGAACAGATCAAGCGTCGACACTTCCAACACTGGCCCCATGACGATCAACATGATCGACGGCGGGATCAGGATGCCCAGCGTGCCGCCTGCCGTGATCGTGCCTGCCGCCAGCCGTACGTCATAGCCTGATCGGCTCATCGTCGCACCCGCCATAATACCCAACAGCGTCACGGAAGCACCAACAATCCCGGTCGCCGCCGCAAAGATGGTCGACACGATCAAAACAGCGATAAAAAGCGCCCCGCGGACGCGCGACATGATCATTTGTATGGATGTGAACAGACGCTCCATCAACCCGGCTGCTTCCATCACAATGCCCATCAAGACGAAGAGGGGCACCGCCATGAGCTGATCGTTCAGCATGGTCGAGTTAGTGTTCAGCGTCATCAAAAGCGTCGTGAGTTTGAAATTCGCGCCCCAGATGCCAAACACAAAGCCAAGGAAGATCAGCGTGAACGAAATCGGGAACCCGATAAAGATTACGAACAGCATCGCGCCCAGCATGATCAACCCGATGATGGGTTTATCAAGCCCCGGGCTGGCCTTCATCATAGTGGTGAACCATTCACCGCCCGGCACAATGCCGGGCGTAAAGATGCCCAGCATAAGCCAGGTCAATCCGATCACATAGACTGGCAATGCCCGCAGAAACAAACGCTCGCGGGCTTTGCCCATCTTGTGGAAAGCCCGGAAAATCTCGGGAATGCCCTGAAGCATCAACAGGAAAGCACCGACAGGCATAGCCAAGCGCGCAGGCCACAACAGGGGGCCCCAAGCACTGTCGATCTGCATGGTTTCGCCTCTGGAAAAGGCAAGCCACCAGAACTCGCTTGAAACGATCGTAAAAAGGATCATCGAAGGCATGAAGAACAACAGATAGAGCGTGGCATCCACCGTTGCCTGCGTCTTGTTCGACCAGAACCGATACAAAAAGTCGGCCCTGATGTGAACGCCGCGCATCAGGCCGTAACCGGCGCCCGCCATAAACAGGACACCTGCTATCATTCGGCTCGTATCGTAAACCCAAAGCGTGGGCCCAAGACCAAGGGATCGTGCGAAGTCTTCGAACCCAGCGTTTTGCAAGATCGAGAATGAGTTTCGCGCGAATACCTCGTACACAACAACCACGATCAAGGGCACCACAAGTAGGGCAATGAGTTGACCAACGCGATAGTTGATAACGTCAATGACCGCTGTAATTGGGCGTTGCCAGGCTGTCATATCCTCTGGCGTTTCACCGGGGGCCTCGGCACGTCGTTCGGCGATAAGCTCGTCCGCGATCTCCAGATCTTCTGGATTCGGTTCGTCTGCCATGTGCTGTCCCCTCCCGTGGACGCGGATTTGGTATCCACGTTCTTAATTTCGAAACACCCGCAGGTGGCGCTTGGAAAACAAGAACGAACGGGCCCAGCCAAGGGCCCGTTCTGAACTGAATTTACTTCAGAGTGTCTGCGTGAGCCTTACCCAAGCTTGCATTCGAAGCCTGCGCACCTGCCCAGAATGGAACCGCGATGTCCGCGAAATCCTTTTGGGATTGCCACACTTCTGCGAAGAACTCGTTCTCGTCTGCCGCAGCTTGCAGCGCGTTCTTTGCAGCCGCCATGTACTCGGTGAAATAGTCCGGAGGGGTGTCTTCTAGGATAACACCTTGGTTGTCCGTCAGATCCTTCAACGCCTTACCGTTTTCAAAGATGCGGTAGGACATAGACTTTGAAAGCGAAGCGTTCGCCGCAACTTCCAGCGCCTTCTTTTCAATGTCTGTCAGACCGTCATAGAAATCACCGTTCACATACATGTCGGCGTTCACAACAACCTGATGCAGACCCTGCAGATAGTAGTGCTTCAGTACTTTCTGGAATCCAAAGACCGAGTCAGGCTTCGGGCAGCACCATTCAGCCGCGTCGATCGTGCCCTTTTCCAAAGCTGGCAGGATATCACCACCACCCATCGCAACGGCAGGAACACCGATATCAGCATAGGCCGCGCCGACCATTCCGGGAGGAGCCCGAAAACGCATCTGACGGAAATCATCCATGGAGTTGATCGGCTTTGGGAACCAGCCTAATGCCTCGGGGCCAACTGGCTGCAACATAAAGCCTTTGACGTTCACACCCATTTCGTCCCACAGTTGGTCGTACAGCTCTTTACCGCCGCCGTACTGGAACCAGCTTAGGAACGCGATGTTATCAAGGCCAACACCAGCGCCCGCAACAGGTGCCCCAAAAAGGTTGGCTGCTACGTGCTTGCCGCCCCAATAGTGCGTCCAAGCAAATCCACCTTCAACAAGGCCCGCATCAACTGCATCCATGACGTCGCGTGGACCAACAACAGCGCCTGCAGGCAATACTTCGATGGTCAATGATCCGCCTGTCAAAGCCGCCACGTCTTTGCCGAACTCTTTCAGCATGAACACTTCGTCTGCCGTGTCAGGCAGTACGGATTGAATGCGCAGTACCTTGTCGGCTAGTGCGGCA
>JAOHEK010000005.1 GCA_028097405.1 Paracoccaceae bacterium
CAACGACCCCAACGTCCAGCGCCCAACGAAAACCCCCAACCTAAACCCCGTCAAACTCACACAACACATGCACGTCCATACCCAAAGCTTCCAACTTCGCACGCCCGCCCAATTCAGGCAGATCGATGATGAACGCGCAGCCAATAATATCAGCCCCCAAACGCTCTAACAATTTAATGCCAGCCTCCGCCGTGCCCCCGGTCGCCAAAAGATCGTCAACCACCAACACCTTCTCACCGGCTTGGATCGCGTCGTCGTGCACCTCCATCACCGCTTCGCCGTATTCCAGCGTGTAATCCTGACTAAGCGTTGCGCCCGGCAACTTGCCCTTCTTGCGAATAGGCACGAACCCAACCGAAAGCTGATGCGCAATCGCGCCGCCGACGATGAACCCACGCGCTTCAAGCCCAACAACCTTGTCAATTTCCTCGCCCGCGTAAGGGTGCAGCAACTGATCGATGCAAATGCGAAACCCGCGCGGATCGGCGAACAAAGTTGTCACATCGCGAAACATGATCCCCTCGTGGGGAAAATCCGGGATAGTGCGGATGTAATCTTTGACGGTCTTCTTCCGGTTTTCCATAAGGATTCCTATGTATAAATCGCGGACACCGAAACGGGTTCGGCAACAAAAGGCAAGGCTTTGAGCGAAACGAAAACATCACGACGCGGTTTGTTCAAAGTGGTTGGCGGTTTGGTCGCTGTGGCCGCGGGCTGGCAGTGGGTTCTTAATCGTCCGGAAACACTGTCGTTCGAGCCGATCAAAGGGCTGCCAGAATGGCGCCAAGTTGCTTTCGAAGGCGTTACCTTACCGGGCGGTGATCCGTCGGCCGCAGTTTTTCTTGGTATAGGCGACGAGGAACGCGGCACTTGGCCGGCGGATCAACTTTGCCCTGCGCTTTATCCCAACCCGACGGACAAGCTGCCGGTCGCAGTTTTCACGGATGTGAATTGCCCAAACTGCCGCAGCCTTGAGTTGAAACTTGATCAGCGCAGCGACCGGCTTGCTTTGACGTGGATCGATCTACCACTTTTGGGTCCAACCTCGGAAATAGCGGCACGCGCTGCAATTGCGGCCAGCCTACAGCCGGGTGGTGACGCCTTTCGCGCCCGCGCCCAGTCTCGCCTGCGCGGCAACAACCTTCACCCAAGCGTTCTGGAAGCAGCCGCCATTGCCGGCCTTGATCCCGATCAGCTTCAAACCGATTTCAAGGGCCCCAAGGTCAGCGAAATTTTGCGCCGCAACCATGCCATGGCGAATACCCTTGGCGTCTGGGGCACGCCTGCCATGGCGATCGGCAAAACGATGATCATGGGCGACCTTAGCCGAGACACCCTTGATCAACTGATCGACATCGAAATGGAACGTAAGGGCTGCTAAGTTGGGCTGCTTTAAAGCACGCGGCCCGCGACAGCATCCAGCTTTGCAACCAGCCCCGGATCACGATTGTCCGGCTGGGTCATGATCGCAAATTCCAAAGCCCGGTCACATCCATGAGGGCAGGGCGCGCGGCTGGCCCCAAGGCGTGTCGGTAATCCTGCGGCCAATCCGCGTCCTTTTTCGGCGTTCCCCGTCAAGACCTTGAAGATCTCGGTCACATCCACTTCGCCGTGGTCGGGATGCCAACTGTCGTAATCCGTGATCATCGCCACACTCGCATAACAAAGCTCGGCCTCACGGGCCAGCTTGGCTTCCGGCATATTCGTCATCCCAATCACATCCGCACCCCAAACCTCGCGGTACATCTTGGATTCCGCCAGCGTCGAAAACTGCGGGCCTTCCATCGCCAGATAAGTTCCACCCCGGTGCACCTTGGCTCCCGCCGCCTCTGCTGCATCAGCCGCGTGATGTCCAAGCCGCGCACAAGTTGGATGCGCCACGCTCACATGCGCCACACAGCCCATGCCGAAAAAGCTTTTCTTGCGTGCAAAGGTCCGGTCAATGAATTGATCCACGATCACGAAATCACCCGGCGCCATGTCTTCGCGAAACGATCCACAGGCGGACACGCTGAATACATCCGTCACACCCAACCGCTTTAACGCATCGATATTGGCACGGTACGGCACCGTCGTCGGCGAATGCACATGCCCACGACCATGACGCGGCAGAAACGCCATTTTCACACCGTTCAATGATCCGGTCAAAATCTGATCCGACGGCGCACCCCATGGGCTGTCAACGGTCGTCCAAGTGGCATCATCCAGCCCGTCGATCTCATAAATACCGCTGCCGCCGATCACGCCGATAACTGTGGAACTGTCGCTCATGTCCGCCCCCTGATGTGTTGCAACTCACAGTAGAAAGCTCAGCGCAGAACAGCAACGCCAGACAGAGAAAAACCCCCGCTCTTTTGCAAGAAGCAGAGGTTCCTCGTTCCAATTAAGGATTCCCCGGTACCGCGGGCTGGGTGGGGGCTGTTGAATCCACGGCACCGGGGATAGCGTATTGTCGCTACAAGGAATTGATGACGGTGAACTGCGGCAACATGACGAACCAGATCCGCCTGCGAAAAGGTTTTTTTGTGGCGAAGATACGGCGAGGCTTGATCTGAGCGATTTCAGCGGGCAGGATTTACAGTTATGAAGGCCCAAACCCCGACGCCATTTCCGAAAAATCAGTTGGTTCCTGAACAGGTTGCCTTTGATAGACGCGAATTGGCCGTGATTCTAGGCCTTTATGGCCGAATGGTCTCGGCCGGTGAATGGCGCGACTATGGGATGTCATTCCTTAAAGATGTCGCTGTTTTTGCGATCTTCCGCAGGACTGCAGAAACCCCGATCTACGTAATTGAAAAGCGGCCCAAGCTTAGGGGGCGCCAAGGGATGTACGCGGTTATCGCGATGGATGGGCAAATCCTGAAACGAGGGGCCGATCTGAAGACGGTTCTGCGTGTGCTTGAACGAAAATTGATCCGCGCCGTCAAATAAGGCGCGCCTTCGCTAACGCGCAGGTCTCAATCGGGACGTCACATCGCCTGTATCGCTTTCAGATATCCGATCAATAGCCATACCCACAGGTTCCTCGACCACCATCATGTGATGGGCATTGGCGTGGATGATATGCGTTGGGCCACTTGCGATGGCGACATGGCCTTTCCAGAAGATCAGATCTCCCAGAGCGAGAGTATCGCTGTTGGCCAGCTTGGTGCCCGCCATCCGTTCCTGTTGATGACTATCAGCGGGGCAATCCTGACCTGCGGCGCGCATGGCAGTTTGCACCAGACCAGAACAATCCAATCCAAAGCCGGTGTTCCCGGCCCAAACATAAGGCACGCCCAAAAAGGCACGGGCCACTTCGACAAGGTTTTCGGCGCGATCATCCATGGCTTTGCAATGGGCGGTGGGGACGAAAATTTGAACATCGCCGTGCAGCATTTTTAGCCAGGCGTCATCATGAAGCGTACATTGAAGCATCGACGTCATGTGCAGATCGATCATCGGGGCAGATTTGAAGTCGGGCTTCTCAAACCCCCAAGTGGTGCGCACGGACACCCAATGGGTCGGCGCGATCTGTGCGCCCAGCGCGCTTTCGGGCAGCCAACCGGCATAGGCGTCTTTCACAGTTTCGCCCCGCACCCATCCAGCGCGGGTCTCTATCGCACGAAAACCGTCGCCCACCAAAACCTGCCGATCCGGCAAAGCGTCAGGCCTGGGCCTTAGCCAAGCATTTGTAACTGCCGACTTCACTTGGCCAACATACCGGGAAGGGCCTCGTATAACGCACGAATGCCCTGTCCAACCCCGCCTTTCGGGCGACCGGGTGCCGAGGCAGGGTTCCAGCCGTAAATGTCAAAATGCATGTAGCGCGGGGTTTCCGTTACAAAACGGCGCAAGAACAATGCCGCCGTGATCGACCCAGCAAACCCGCCTTTCGGGGCATTGTCCAAATCCGCAATGCCGGGTTCGATCATGGGTTCGTAAGCGTCCCAGAACGGCATACGCCAAACCGGGTCGCGGGTTGTAATCGCGGCAGCTTCCAAACTGGCCGCATCGCTTGCATCCGTCGCATAAAAAGGCGCCAAATCGGGGCCGACCGCCACACGTGCCGCTCCAGTCAACGTCGCCATCGACAGGATCAAATCCGGCGTTTCCTCGTCCGCCAGCGCCAAAGCGTCCGCCAGCACCAAACGCCCCTCGGCATCGGTGTTGTTAATCTCAACCGTCAATCCCTTGCGCGAGGTCAGAATATCGCCGGGCCTAAACGCATCGCCCGAAACCGAGTTTTCGACCGCCGGGATCAGTACGCGCAATTGCACGTCAACGCCGCCATCCATCAACATATGCGCCAGCCCCAACACATTCGCCGCCCCACCCATATCCTTTTTCATCAAGCCCATCGACGCACCGGGCTTCAGGTTCAAACCGCCAGTATCAAAGCAAACACCCTTTCCAACCAGCGTCAGCGTCGGCCCGGACCTGCCCCAACGGATGTCTATCAAACGGGGTGCGCGCGGATTGGCGCGCCCCACGGCATGGATCATCGGAAAATTCTCGTCGATCAGCGCTTGGCCGGTTGTCACGGTGATCGTGGCACCATGCTGTTCTGCCAGTTTGCGCGCGGCGGCCTCTAATTCATCGGGGCCTAAGTGCGACGCAGGGATGTTGATCAGATCGCGGGCCAGCTTTTCGCCCGCCGCAATCCGTTCCAGACGGGCCGCATCAACACCCTCAGGAGCCATAAGCCGCGCCTTCGGAGCAGGAGCCGCCGCAAATTGATCAAACTGATAACCTGCCAAAAGCCAGCCAAGTGCGGCCTCGCTCAGATCGTCGCCCTTCAGATTAGTTTCAAAACGCCATGTGCCTTCGGGCAATTTCGCGCGCAGGCCGGCCGTAATGAACCGCCCACGCAAACGGTCTGTTGCGTTGCCAAGCCCCCCAAGTGCGCCGCTAACCTCAGACCCGCTCGGCATCAGCAAAACCTCGCCCGCACTGGCCTTGAATCCAGCGGCTTCGGTCCAATTCTGCGTTTCGGGATCCTGAGCGGCCAGCCAATCGGTCAGGCCGTCTTTTGAGATCAGCGTCAGCGGGCGGGCGTCAGCATCGGTCGAAAAGTTGAGCGCGGTCAAAGAAACTCTCCTGCATGTTTGAAGAGAACCTAGGCCAATCCTGCCCGAGTGTTAATCCTGCACTCAGATTTGGCGATAGCTAAACTCCAAAAGCGTCGCCAAAGACGCTTCGCCCACGCGCACCAATCGCGCGATGACAGCGGCCAAAGCGACCTGGTCGTGACCATCAGCCACTTCGCTTGCGTGCGCGGCGGCTAAGGCAACGTCCTTTAACCCCGTGCGGTCGGCAAGCGTGACGATTGTGCCAAGCGTTGTTTTCAAGCGCCGAAATTCGGCCGCGGCCCAGGCCGCTTCGATCGCGGCCAGACAGACCACCATTTCTTCAACCGCATCTTCGGCAAAAGGCGCAAACCCTTCGTCAAAGCCCTCTTCACTGGACTGTTGAAGCGCTGGCGGCTCAATCGAGATGACCTCGCTAGGACATAGTACGATGACGTTCTCTAACACCTTGTTCCCCTTTCCCTCTACCCAAAGCCGGTGTAACTCCGGGCTGGAAAGAAACGGTTGACGCCAAGCGCAAATTGCGCGGAAATTTATTAGATTTATCCGAGGTCGAGATGCAACATATACGTCCGCTTCCCAGCTACCTTGTCCAACGTTATCACGGTTGGAAGGCCACAAATTACACCGATAACCAAGCGTGGTACCGGCGTTTGGCCAACGAAGGTCAGCGTCCACGCGCAATGATCATATCTTGCTGTGACAGCCGGGTGAATATTTCGTCCCTGTTCGAGGCTGATGCAGGCGAATTCTTTGTGCACAGAAACGTGGCCAATCTGGTGCCGCCCCACGAGCCCGACGGAGACCGGCACGGAACGTCAGCGGCCATCGAATATGCGGTGACGGCGCTTCATATTCCCCACATCATCGTCATCGGTCACTCGAACTGCGGCGGTGTTGCGGGGTGCCATGCAATGTGCAGCGGCAATGCCCCCGAGTTGGACGAGAAAAGCAGCTTCGTTGGCCGTTGGATGGATATTCTGCGCCCCGGCTTTGAACGCATCGACACCAGCGCCCCCGAAGACGAACAGTTGCGCGCGCTGGAACAGCAAGCGGTTGTCACCTCTTTAGAAAACCTGCTGACCTTTCCCTTCATCGTCGAAGCGCGGGACCAACAAGAACTCAGCCTGCACGGGTTATGGACCGACATCGGCGAAGGCGCGCTTCTTCAATACGAAGCCGAAACCCGCCAGTTCACACCAGTTTAAAGCCAAGCCATCCCCATTCCAGCGAAACCAAAGGGCGTCTATGGCCGACATTCTCTCACTTGCCGCCAGCAACCTGATCTCGCCGATCATATTGTCGTTTGTTCTGGGTCTGCTGGCCGCACTGGCCCGATCCGACCTTAGTGTGCCCGAAGCGGTTGCCAAGGGGATGTCGATCTACCTGCTCTTTGCCATCGGTTTCAAAGGCGGTGTCGGCGTTGCCGCTCATGGTCTGGATGCCAAGCTTGTAGGAACGATGGTAGCCGCGCTCGCCTTGTCATTTCTGTTGCCCTTTATCGCTTTTGCCTTGCTGGGCGGTTTGACCAAACTCAGCACTGTCGACAAAGCAGCGGTCGCCGCTCACTACGGTTCGATTTCCATTGTCACCTTCGTTGCAGCCACCTCGGTTCTGGAAAGCCGTGGCATCATGTCTGAAGGTTATATGGTCGCCGCTGCTGCGGTGATGGAGGCCCCAGCCATCCTGTCCGCGCTTTGGTTGATTGCATGGAAAGGTGGCACAACCCGAACCGACGGCGGGCTTTACCGCGAAATCCTTCTGAACGGATCCATTGTTTTGCTGGTGGGCGCGTTCTTCATCGGCGCAATCACCGGCGAAGAGGGGCTAGAGAGAATCGCCTCGTTCATCGTATCGCCGTTTGAAGGTGTATTGTGCCTGTTCCTTTTGGACATGGGTTTGGTCGCGGGCCGTGGATTGCGCGAAAGCTGGCGCGAACTGGGCATCGGAAGCGTGATTTTCGGGGTGACCATGCCTTTGATCGGCAGCGTCTTCGGACTTGTCGCGGCTCTTTTGATTGGCCTCTCGCCGGGTGGTGCGGTCTTGTTAATGACCCTGTCAGCGTCGGCGTCTTACATCGCCGTTCCTGCTGCCATGCGCGTGGCCTTGCCCGAAGCCCGGCCATCAATCTATTTGACATTGTCGCTGGGTGTGACGTTCCCTTTCAATCTGACCGTTGGCATTCCGCTTTACACAGCGGTTGCCACCAGCATTGCAGGAGGCTGACACAATGGAAACTCATCTGGCCAAACGGGTGGAAATCATCATCGAAGCCCCCTTGGAACGACGCTTGACGGATGCTTTGGTCAAGGCCGGGGTCACGGGTTACACGGTTTTGCCCGTGAGCGGTGGTTCAGGTGCATCGGGGCAATGGACGCGTGCAGGTCAGGTTTCCAGCGCCGGTGGCATGGTCGCCGTAGTATGCTTGATCCGACCTGATCGCAAAGACGATCTTCTTGACGCGGCCTTCTCGGTGGTTGAACGGCACATCGGCGTTGTGTCTATATCCGACGCTGAAGTCCTGCGCGCCGAACGGTTCTAGCCTAAGCAAACGTCACGAACGCGCATAGAAAAACACGCCGCTAACAGTTTTGCGAATCCGGTTTCTTGGTCGAACCGTATCAAGCGAGATAATCCGCGCGCCCTTGGTGGATTTCGACGCAAGTCCAATATCATTAGCCGCCCTCGAGGGCTTATGGCAACGCTCTGCACGTTTGATCAGAGAATAAATAAACTCGTCGGTAATTGGCTTCATGACAGCGTTCCTTCACGTTGTCCCCAACCTAAGCGTGTAGATGAAATACGGCAGGACTCGTCAGGAAATGTGGCAGAAACTGGGCAGGGCTTTGCCGGGACTAAGACGCATGGCGCGAAATTGCCTTATTTCAAACGCCCTCGAACGACATACTAACCAAGGAAAAGACCTAGAAAAATTAGCCGCGCTAATGCCAAATGCGGCAAAGCTCATTTCCGATAAGAGAACAATGATGGTTGCCCACAGGTGACTATTCCAAGTTTGGAAAGCACCCATGCCCCGCGGCAACCCAACCAACGGTCAGATTGCCGCTGATTCTCAGCCCTTTTTCAGTTCGCGATTGCCCAGCAACTCGGCAATTTGCACCGCGTTCAACGCAGCACCCTTGCGCAAGTTGTCCGACACGCACCAAAAGTTCAGACCGTTCTCAATCGTGCCATCCTGACGGATGCGGCTGATATAAGTCGCAAATTCACCCACACATTCAATCGGCGTTATATAACCACCGTCTTCGCGCTTATCGACAACCATGATGCCGGGTGCTTCGCGTAAGATATCCCGCGCTTCGTCTTCGTCTAGAAACTCTTCCGTCTCGATGTTGATCGCTTCGGAATGGCCGACAAAAACCGGGACGCGAACGCAAGTCGCTGTCACCTTGATCGACTTATCAATGATCTTCTTGGTCTCAACGACCATCTTCCATTCTTCCTTGGTCGATCCATCTTCCATGAAAACGTCGATCTGAGGAATGACATTGAACGCGATCTGTTTTTGGAACGCCTTCGGAGGCTTGTCGTCCGTCGGGTTGTAGATCGACTTCGTTTGATCCCAAAGCTCGTCCAAACCGTCCTTACCGGCACCCGACACAGACTGATAGGTGCTGACAACAACCCGCTTGATCGTCGCGCGATTATGCAACGGCTTCAGCGCCACAACCATCTGCGCGGTCGAACAATTCGGGTTCGCGATGATGTTTCGGTTCTTGTAACCCGAAATCGCCTCGGGGTTCACTTCCGGCACAATCAACGGAATATCATGCTCGTATCGATACAAAGACGAATTATCGATCACCACACAGCCAGCTTTGGCGGCCTTCGGCGCGTATTCCTTCGTCGGCACCGAACCAATGGCAAACAGTGCAATGTCAAAGCCCGTGAAATCGAATGTAGCAAGGTCCTTGGTCTTAAGCGTCTTATCCCCAAAACTTACTTCCGTGCCTTGCGATTTACGGCTCGCCAAAGCAACAATCTCATCTACAGGGAACTGGCGTTCAGCCAGTATATTCAGCATTTCGCGGCCCACGTTTCCAGTGGCGCCGACAACAGCGACGCGATAGCCCACAATGACCTCCTATTGGTTGGGACCAGCGGGCTATAGCCTGCGCTTTGCGTCGGGAAAAGACCCAATGGCGTGAACGGTGATGATTATCTGTGATAAGGCCGATCAGCCAACCCGCACACCAATCTCAAGCCCCGCCGCCACACCTGACGACCAAGCCCACTGAAAGTTGTACCCGCCCAACCAGCCCGTCACATCGACGGCCTCACCAATGACGAACAACCCCGGCACCGTCTTCACTTCCATCGTCTTGGACGACAGCGCATCCGTATCAATCCCGCCCGCCGTAACTTCGGCCTTGGCGTAGCCTTCGGTGCCCGTCGGCGTGAACTCCAACCCCCTCAACTGATCCGCAACTTTGTCCAAGGCGGCGTCCGGCACATTGGACAGTTCCTTTGTCACGCCAAACCTCTGGTCCAGCACATCGGCCAAGCGCTTCGGAAAATGCTCGGCTAAAGCCGCCTTCAAATGCGTCCGCGGCATCTGACGTTTGATCTCTTTCAAAACCTGATGAGCCCCCGGCAAAATATCCAGCGAAACCGACTGCCCCTGCGACCAATAGGACGAAACCTGCAAGATCGACGGCCCCGACAACCCACGATGGGTGAACAGGGCGGCTTCTTCAAACAACACATCCCCAACGCGTGCCACGCTGGGAACAGCAACGCCCGAGATGTCCTTGAACGCCTGATCGGCCTTGCCCAAAGTAAAGGGCACCAAAGCAGGGCGCGGCGTCACAACGCTCACCCCAAACTGACGCGCAATGTCATAGGCGATGCCTGTCGCACCCATCTTCGGGATAGACGGCCCACCCGTCGCAACAACAAGGTTCGCCGCCACCGCATCACCCACATGAAACTGCCCGTCGCGATGGGCAATGTCACCGATTGCGGTCGACAGGCGCACCTCGACGCCGCCCTTGGCGCATTCGTCCAGCAACATGGCCACCACTTGGCGGGCCGAGCCATCACAGAACAACTGTCCAAGGGTCTTCTCATGCCATGCGATTTTGTGCTGCTCGATCAACGCCAGAAAATCCCACTGCGTATACCGGCTAAGTGCTGATTTCGCGAAATGTGGGTTCTCGGACAGAAAGCATGTCGGCTCAGCGCCGGTATTGGTGAAGTTGCACCGCCCGCCGCCCGAGATCAGGATTTTCTTACCGGCCTTTTCGGCGTGATCCAGCAAGAACACCTTCGCACCCGCTTGGCCCGCCGTGGCCGCCGCCATCAAACCTGCTCCGCCTGCACCCAATATGATCGCGTCAAATGTCATAGCGCCCTTTTAGGCCAGCGGGTGAGACGTGCAAGCGGCGCGGGTTAACAGTGTGTTCATCTGTCTTAACGCGCGCGCTTGAACAGGCCCAAAGCGCGTAATTTTCGGGGCGATCCACCGACGTGATACCGACGCAATACCGACGTGATACAGACGTTGAACCGAAACCCCATTTCGCCTGTCCGCCTTGGTATAGCGGGGTGTTTACCTTTGACACTCCCTCACGCAACACCGACGCTGCGAACGCTCCATTAACCCAAACGGGTCTGATGCCGCCTGACTTGCCAGCTTTGATGGCGCGAAATGCCTATTTCACCTAATTTTCTTCACCGCATGTCGCAGCGGTTGTATTTTATGACGCCTTTAAGGGCGTTTACGACCGTCACCCAGACAATGCTTTCATCATCGTCGCGGAACTTTCGAGCGATTGGAGTTGTCCCATGAATGCACCTGCCGGACTAAAAACTGTTCTAAAAGACGTGGCAAAGGCCAAAGGTTTGCCCAATGCGCATTACATTGACCCGGCCGTTTTCGAAGAAGAACGTCACCACGTTTTGTACGCTAACTGGGCAGGTATAGGCTTCGGCAAAGACATCCCCGAAATCGGCGACGCCAAACCCGTCGACTTCCTTGGCATGCCCTTGTTGCTGGTGCGCGACGAAGACGGAGCCATAAACGTCTATCAAAACACCTGTCGCCATCGCGGTATGATCCTTGTCGAAGAACCCCAGAAAATCCGTGGCGCTATCCGCTGCCCCTATCACAGCTGGTGCTACACCCTGAAAGGCGCGCTGCGCACAACGCCCCATGTGGGCGGTCCGGGCACAAACATTCACGACGACATCAAACGCGACGAACTGGGTTTACTCCGCGTCCGTGCCCATGTTTGGCAAGATGTGGTCTTTGTGAACATCGACGGTCAAGCCGCTCCGTTTGAGGAAGCGAACGCCGGTCTGCTAGAGCGATGGAAGGAGTTCGAAAAACCCACGTTTCACGGCGGTGCGGCGGCTTCATTCAAGCTGGACGTCAAAACCAACTGGAAGCTGGCGGTCGAGAATTACTGTGAAAGCTATCACCTGCCTTGGGTTCATCCGGGCCTGAACAGCTATTCCCGGCTGGAAGATCACTACCATATCGAAGAACGTGGATTTTACTCGGGCCAAGGTACTTTGGTGTACCGCCAACTGACAAGCGAAGGCGGCGCGGTCTTTCCCGATTTCGAGGGCCTCAGCGACAAGTGGGATACGGGCGCCGAATACATTTCCGTTTATCCAAACGTCCTTATGGGCGTTCACCGTGACCACACCTATGCCATCATACTGGAGCCGGTCGCATTGGCAGAAACTGTGGAGCATATTGAAATATATTACGCAGAACCTCCCGAGCATTTGCCGGATGGCTTGGTCGAAGCAAACTCTAAACAATGGAAAGAGGTTTTCGTCGAAGATGTTTTCGTCGTCGAAGGAATGCAGAAAGGCCGTCAGGGTATCTTATTTGACGGCGGCAAATTCTCACCTGCGATGGATGGGCCGACCCATAATTTTCACCACTGGGTGGCCACAAACATTGAAGCGGGCCGGGCCAAATCTGCGTGATGGTCGACGTCCGATCTGACTTGGATGCAGCTTTGTTGGCCGCGCACGCGAAAGGCGATGGCTTTGAGCTGTCTCGGCTTTATGCTGACGCGGCAGATCAGGCCGAACGTGACCAAGATACGGATGCAGTATGCTTTTTCCTGACCCAAGCCTATGTCTCTGCCTTGGAAACAGGCTTGCCTTCGGCCAGTGTTTTAAACCAAAGACTGGTGCAATATGGGCGAGAGGTCGTGCAAGCGGATTTGATGTCCTAAACGATGAAACGCGGACCAAGCCACAGTTGAGTATGCGACAGGACAGTCGAAGAAAGTGACGCCCATGAAAACCCACGCCCAAGCCGTCGTCATCGGAGGCGGCGTCATTGGCTGCTCGATCCTATATCACCTTGCGAAACTCGGCTGGAGCGACGTTGTTCTTCTAGAGCGGGACGAGCTGACATCAGGTTCCACATGGCACGCAGCGGCGAATATTCACGGGCTGCATGACCACACCAACATCACCCGCATCCAGAACTACACCATGGATTTATACAACGGGCTTGAGGCCGAAACCGGCCAAAGCTGCGGGGTGTTCCAGCCGGGCTCATTATACTTGGCGCAGACCGAAGCACGCGAACACCAGCTGCGCCTGCAAGAGGCTAAGGCAAAGAACTACAACATGAAATTCCGCGAAGTCAGCCGCAACGAGGCCGAGGCGCTGCACCCATTGGTCAACTTCGACGGCATCCGCTGCATCATGTTCGAAGAATCCGGTGGCAATGTTGATCCGTCCGGCGTCACCAATGCTTATGCCGTTGGCGCACGTCAGCGCGGCGCAGAAATTCACCGATTCACGCCTGTCACAGGCACAGAACAACAAACCGACGGCTCGTGGATTGTGCGAACACCCAAGGGCGACATTCGCACCGATTGGGTCGTGAATGCCGCCGGTCTTTGGGGGCGCGAAGTGGCTGCGATGGCGGGCCTGACCTTGCCACTTCAACCGACCGAGCATCAGTATTTCGTCACCGAAACCATCGCCGAGATTGCCGCGATGGATCGCCGCTTGCCGTCTGTTGCGGACCGGGACGGTGAATATTACTTGCGCCAAGAAGGCAAAGGTTTGCTGATAGGGGCTTATGAACGCGACCTGAAATACTGGGCCGAAGAGGGCACTCCGCTTGATTTCGCCCATGATCTTTTCCCGGATGATCTTGAGCGGATCGAAGAAAACATGATGCGCGCCATCGACCGAGTTCCCGTCGTTGGCACGGCTGGGATCAAGCGCGTGATCAACGGCCCGATGATCTGGTCGCCGGATGCCAACGTGCTTTACGGCCCGCACCCCGATCTGAAAAACTACTTCTGTTGCAACGGTATCATCCCTGGTTTCTCGCAGTCGGGCGGAATGGGTTTGATGGCGGCGCAATGGATGATGACAGGTGAAAGCGAATTCGACATGTTCGCTTGGGACGTCGCGCGGTTCGGGGAATGGGCGGACGCAGCCTTCACCAAGGCAAAAGTGGGCGACCAATATGCGCATCGGTTTTCGATCCATTTCCCGAACGAAGAACGTGCTGCCGGTCGCCCGGTTCGGGTGCGCCCTGTCTATGACCGTCAAAAAGAAATGGGCGCAAAGTTTGGTCTGAACTACGGGTGGGAACATCCGCTTTATTTCGCGAAAGACGTCGAAGAAAGCGCAGGTTTCACCCGGCAGCCATGGTGGGATGTCGTCGGGCGCGAATGTAAAATGTTGCGCGATGCCGCCGGTATCATCGACATTTCGAACTTCGCCAAATACCGGGCGAACGGGATAGGCGCGAGCGATTGGTTGAACGCGATCTTTGCCAACAACATGCCAAAAGCAACGGGCCGGTCGTGCCTCACCCCTCTGATCGGGGCACGAGGCGGATTAGCCGGCGACTTTACGGTGACCAAGCTTGGGGATGAGGACTTCCTGATCATCGGCTCGGGCATGGCTGAAGGATATCACAAGCGGTTCTTTGCCGCGGTCGCGCGGCCAGACAGCGTAACATTCGAAAGCCGGACCGAAGCGATGTGCGGCTTCAATGTCGCCGGTCCCAAGTCCCGCGATCTGTTGCAACGGATGACCAACACGTCGCTTGCAACAAAGGATTTCCCGTTCATGCGCTCGCAGCAGATCACGTTGGCCGGTATCGATCTTGTCGCTTTGCGTGTCAGCTTTACCGGGGATTTGGGCTGGGAATTGCACTGTCGGACGGAAGATCAGGAAACGCTTTATGCCGCACTTCTTGAAGCCGGAGAAGCCTTTGGCGCAGGCCCTGTGGGCAGCCGAGCCTTGATGAGCTTGCGCGTCGAAAAAGGCTATGGATCATGGAGCCGGGAATATTCGCCCGAATGGTGGCCGCAAGAATCCGGCATGGACGGGTTGATCAAGCTGGACAAAGATTTCCTGAACAAAGACTCCTATCTGGCCCTGAAAGACAAAGCGCCCCGCGAAACCCTTCAAGTGATCGAAGTGCTGGAAACGCCCATGAACGCCGACGCAACCGGGGGCGAGCCGATCTTTCTGCCCGACGGCACGCCGGTTGGGCGTGTCACCTCGGGCACCTATGGCTATACGGTGGGTAAGTCGCTGGCGCTTGGCTACATCAGCAAAGCCTCGCCGGGTGACACAGTGAACGTCATGATCCTTGGCGTGCCGCACCGAGGCGTGATCCTTGCCGAACCCCCCTTCGATCCAGGCGGCGACAAGCTTCGCGCCTGATCGCCTTACTTGGTGTAAAGGTTGGCCAAGACCTGTCGCGTAATCGCTGTGATCGGGGCTTCAACCTCGCTTAGGATCTGAACCCGATCAAAGCGGTCGGCATCCTTGGCTACGGCATCGCGCAAGGCTTTCCCAAACGCCATGCGCAGCTCGGTGCCGATATTGAATTTGCAGATCGATGTGTTGCGCGCCAGTCGTGCCCTTTGGTCATGAGGCACGCCCGATCCACCGTGGATCACCAGCGGCACTTCGTTCAGTTCTTGGATCGCGGCAATCCTGTCTTCATCCAACCCGCCCGAGCGGTCCTGCTGCAAATGCACATTTCCGACCGAGATCGCCATGGCATCCACGCCGGTTTCCCGCGCGAACCGCGCCGCTTGGTCCGGATCGGTGCCCGCAGACGCCTCGCCCTGATCATAGCCGACAAAGCCAATCTCGCCTTCGCAGGAAATCCCGGCAGCATGGGCCATTTCGGCAATTGCAGCGGTCTCATCAATGTTCTGCGGCAAGGGTTTGCGCGAACCGTCGAACATCAGCGAGGTAAAGCCACTGTCCAAGGCTTCAATACATTCAGCAATTTCATAGCCGTGGTCCAAATGCGCGACGACAGGCACGCTTGCACCTTCCGCCAAATGCCGGAACATTTTGCCAAGGACGGGCAGGGGCGTATGAGCGCGGCAACCCGGCCCCGCCTGCAAGATCAGCGGGCAGCCAACCTCTTCGGCGGCGGCCACAAAGGCGCGCATATCTTCCCAACCCAAAGTCACTACACCGGCTACGGCAAAACCGTTTTTCAGCGCAGGCTGCAAAACCTCTGACAGTGTGGCAAGCGTCATTTGAACTTGGCGATCATGTCTTTGATGCCGGGGATCGTTTCGATCTGATAAGCATGGCTTGGTTGAAAATACTGAACAAGACTGCGCTGGCTCAGACCACCCAGAATAGTGAAATAATACATCTCATAGCCGGGCAAAACGCAGCAGGGATGATAGCCGTTATCCAGACAAATCGTCGATCCATCCACAATGTGGTAGGCATCGCCAGCCTTGCCGTCTTCGCGTTGCAACATCTGCACGCCCGAGCCGTGGTTGGGCCGAAAGCGGAAGTTGTAGGTTTCGTCGTGGCGCGTTTCATCCGGCAAACGGTCGGTGTCGTGCTTGTGGCTGGGAAAGCCCGACCAGCCCCCTTGCCCGACGGTGAATAGCTCACTGACCAATAGCCGGCCTACGCGGTCATGCTGCTTCTGACCCAGTATGTGCTTGATCTTGCGATGTGTTTTGGTGTCATCGGAACCATATTGCACCACATCCAACTCATCCGAACGAACGGCAAAAGGTTCAAGGGTTTTGTCGTATTTCGCCCCGGCCACAAAGATTTCAGCCTCATCAGACGTGCAAACCATCGTTGATTTGCCACCAGACGGCACATAAACCCCTTCGGGTTCGCCATCCCAAACGTCGATGCCGCGGCCGCCCAAGGCATCGGCTTTGAAACCTTCGACATCCACATCGATTGTGCCGGTGGCGGGGGCAATACAGGTTTCAAATCCGGGCACTTGGTATTCAAAGGCCTGACCCGCCTTCAACTTGACGATGTTGAAATAATTCAGCGGTACCGTCACGTCGCCAGTATCGACGATAGGCTTATTTTGATTGTCATAGGGCGCGATGTGCATGAGGTATCCTTTAAGGTGTGGTCGGGCCGGGATGATCGGCCAAAAATGTCTCAAGTGTTTGGGTGTCGGCCATGGCAGGGGCGCAACCCGGCTGCGAAACGGTGACCGAGGCACAGGCCGAGCCGCGTAAGATCGCGGTCTTTAAATCAAAATCAGCGGCAAGGGATGTTACAAGCCCGGCCATAAAGCTGTCGCCCGCACCGGTCGGTTTCAACGCCTTAACAGGATAGATCCCAGTTCGAATTTCCTCGCCACTTGCGAAGGTGATCGCGCCCTCGTGGCCCATCTTATAGACAACGATATCGACGCTCGTTTCCGACAGGCTGCGCGCTTTATCCAGCCCTTTGGAATAATCCCCGGCCATGAACCCGAACTCTTCATCATTGCCGACGATCATGTCACACATGGCCGCCGCGCGGCTCAGAACATCCGAGGCAACTTCCGGGGAAGGCCAAGAATAAGGGCGGTAATCCACATCAAAAATGATCGGTAGACCTGCAGCTTTGGCCAGTTCAAACGACTTAAACGTCGCCGCGCGGGATGGTTCGGCAGCAAACACGGTTCCTGCGGTGATCAAGGCTCCAAATCGGCCATAGTCAACGGCTTCAACATCCGCGTCACTCATCTGAAAATCGGCAGCACCATTACGATAGATAACGTTCCGATGCTCGTCCACCACGCTTTCATAAACGGCCAACGAGTTGCGAAACTCGCCACCCACCGTGCCCACATAAGCCGTATCGACCCCGTAATGCTTCAGACGTTTGATGCAGTAACTACCAACCGAATCGTCCGACACCCGTGTGACCAAAGCCGCCTGACCGCCCAGCTTGCAAATGCCAGCGCCAATATTCGCTGAAGATCCGCCAAGATCGACCGTAACGCGCTCGGCATCTTCAATTTTCACCCCGGCGTCCGTGAAAAAATCAATGCCCGCACGACCAACGATGACAAAGTTATTCTGGGCGATACCGTCCAGCAAAGCACTCATTGGTCCATCACACTTCTTCTGTCCAAAATACTTCGGGGTGAATTGGCCCATCGGGCCAAGAGGGGCAGAGCCCCTTCCCCGGCGGCGCGCAAAGCGCGGCGCAGCTCAGCCTTACGCAATCGATCCATCAAATGCCCTTCCGTTGACGGTCACGCGTGGCTTCCCAGTCTTTATGGGCTTTTTCCACGGCTGGCTTATCTGTGATATGCGGCGTGCCGACTTCCCACCATGTGTGGCCCTCGGTCGTCCAGCCTTCGTAAGGGTCAACCTTCATGACAATCACATAGGTCTGATCGCTCGCCTGCGCGCGTTTGAAAGCCTCGCGCAATTCGCTCGCGTGTTCGACGGTTTCGGCAATCGCCCCCATCGAGCGTGCATGGGCTTCAAAATCCACCCCGATCTGATGGGTCGCGGTTGGTGTATCCGCGATCAGATTGTTGAAACTGTCCTGTCCCACATTGTTCTGCAGCTTGTTGATGACAGCGAAACCACCGTTGTCCAACAGCATTACGATCAGCTTCTTTTCGGTCAAAACCGACGAATAAAGGTCCGAGTTCATCAACAAGTATGAACCGTCGCCGCAAAAGACAATGGTGTCCCGGTCCGGCTCGCGCTGGTGTTGCGCAATCCGCGCGCCCCAGGCACCCGCGATCTCATAGCCCATGCAGGAAAACCCAAACTCAACGTCCACTGTGCCGATGTCCAGCGATTTCCAGTTGGCAGTCACCTCTGCGGGTAGACCTCCGGCGGCGGCCACAACACGGTCCCGCTTGTGGCAAAGATTATTCACCACGCCGATGGCTTGGGCATAGGAATTCGGACGGTTCCCAATACGCGTATTTTCCGCGACATAATCGTTCCACTTGATTCGCTCGCCTTGCGCTTTCACCAACCATTCCGGAGGGCAAGTGTATCCAGCCGCGCGAAGCGCAGGTAGCGATTGTTTGCAGTCACCGACAACAGAAGTTGCCATGTGCTTGGTTGCATCGTGGCGGCCCACATTCAGGTTTATAAACTCCGCGTCTTTGGAAAATGCTGTCCAGGACCCTGTCGTAAAGTCCTGCAATCGCGTGCCAACGGCCAGAATCACATCGGCGTCTTCCGCGATTTTGTTGGCACTATTCGAACCGGTCACCCCCAAGGGGCCTATGTTCAAAGGATGGTCGTGGTGCAAATTTGCGCGACCAGCGATCGTCTCAACCACCGGGATTTGCATGGCTTCTGCGAAGGCCGTCAACTCAGCCACGGCATCGCCGTATTGCACACCGCCGCCTGCGATAATCATGGGGCGTTGCGCCTTGGTCAGCAGTTTGATGGCGTCCATGATCTCGGCCGGATCAGCCGCTTGACTACGGACCCGGTGCAAACGTTTGTCGAAAAACTCGACCGGATAGTCATAAGTCCAGCCCTGAACATCTTGCGGCAAACCGATAAACGCAGGGCCGCAATCTGCAGGGTCAAGCATAGTGTTGATCGCAGCCGGAAGGGATTGAATGATCTGTGCGGGATGCGTGATCCGATCCCAAAACCGGCTGACGGATTTAAAGGCGTCGTTCACCCCGAACGTTGGATTTCCGAAGTGTTCCAATTGTTGCAGCACCGGATCGGGCAGGCGGGTCAGAAACGTATCGCCGCAAAGCATCAGGACCGGCAGGCGGTTGGCATGGGCTAAGGCCGCGCTGGTCAATAGGTTTGCAGTGCCAGGGCCGGCGCTTGCGGTGCAGAACATGAAACGTTTGCGTAGCCACGCCTTGGCATAACCAGCGGCCGCAAACCCCATACCCTGTTCATTCTGGCCACGGTAAAGCGGCAGAGTTTCTTTCACATCCTGAAGCGCTTCGCCCAGACAGGTGACATTGCCATGCCCAAAGATTCCAAAGCCGCCGCCGCATAGGCGGAATTCGACCCCGTCGATCTCAATGAACTGGTTGTCCAAAAAACGCACGATGGCCTGAGCGACCGTAAGCGTCACAGTATTATCTGCCATCTGCTATCCTCCCGGTGTTTCTGATATTGACCCAGAACACAAAACCAAAGATACGGTTTTTGCAACCGGTTGCAACCGGTATCATTCGAGGGAGGCTCACATGGCGGAAATTGGCATTGGCATCGTGGGCGGCGGCTATATGGGCAAGGCTCATTCGGTTGCGTTTTCCTCGGTGGGTGCGGTCTTTGGAACGAAATTGCGCCCGCGTTTGGAAATGGTCTGTGCATCGTCTCGTGAAAGTGCGGAACGTTACCGGGCCGATTTCGGATTCGCGCGGGGCACGGACGATTGGCACGCTTTGGTATCTGATCCCAAGGTCGACGCTATCGTGATTGCCACCCCTCAAGGCATGCACCGCCAGATCGCCTGTGCCGCATTTGATCTTGGCAAGCCGGTTCTTTGCGAAAAACCTTTGGGTGCATCGTTGGACGATAGCCGCGCGATGGTGGCAGCCGCCAAAGCGACGGGCGCGATCAATATGGTGGGATTTAACTATATCCGAACACCTGCCTCGCAATATGCCCGTCAGCTTTTGGACGAGGGACGGATTGGAAAAGTAACCAGTTTCCGCGCTGAAATGACCGAAGATTTCCTTGCCGATCCCGATTTGCCAGCCACTTGGAGAACGACCGGCATCGCGAATGGCAACATGGGTGATCTGTCGCCCCATATCATCAATTGCGCGCATGCATTCATGGGCCCGATTGCCGAAGTCTCGGCCTTGATCGAAACTGTGCACAAGGATCGCGGCGGCGTCGAGGTGACCAACGACGATCAAGCCGCATTGCTTGTCCGCTTTGAAAACGGCGTCATGGGAACGATTTTTTCCAGCCGTGTCGCGACGGGCCGCAAGATGGGCTATGCCTATCAGATCGATGGCACGCGCGGCGCGATCCGATTTGACGGCGAGGATCAGAATGCGCTTTGGCTTTACACAACCGAAGGCCCTGAGGCCGAGCGCGGTTTCCGCAAGATACTGACCGGCCCTGCCCACCCTGACTATCTGCCGTTTTGTCAGGGGCCGGGGCATGGCACGGGCTATCAGGATCAAATCATCATCGAAGCCAAAGACTTTCTGACGGCTATCGAAACCGGCAAATCCATCTGGCCAACATTTGAAGAGGGCATGAACGTAAACCGCGTCATCGCCGCCGCTCATGCCTCAAGCGCCTCGCGCAGCTGGACGGCTGTCAAAGATTTCTGAACAAGGACGAAGCCTATGATACAAATTGGGAATGCCCCCTGTAGCTGGGGTGTCGAGTTTGCAGATGATCCGCGCAACCCGCCTTGGCGCAAGGTTCTGATCGAAAACGCCGAAGCCGGGTTCAAAGGCATCGAACTGGGCCCTGTCGGGTATATCCCGGAAGACCCCGCCATCCTTGCTAAGGCGTTGGACGAGACCGATCAGACCCTGATCGGTGGCGTCGTGTTCCGCCCCTTTCACGATCCGCAAGCTTGGGACGACGTGATGGATGCATCGGTTCGCACCTGCAAAGCGTTAGTGGCTCATGGGGCAAGACACCTTGTGCTGATCGATTCCATTTCCGAGCGCCGCGCGCCAACCGCAGGTCGTGCAGATGAGGCCGAGCAGATGGACAAGGCCGAATGGACCGCCTTCCGCGACCGGATCGCAACCGTCGCCAAAATGGGGGCCGAGGACTATGGGCTTACCGTCGGCATTCACGCCCACGCGGCTGGCTTTATGGACTTTGAGCCCGAGTTGGACCGACTACTAAGCGAAGTTGACGAGAGTATTCTGAAGATTTGCTTTGATACCGGCCACCATTCCTATGCTGGATTTGATCCCGTTGCTTTCATGCAAAGAAACATCGGCCGCATCAGCTATATGCACTTCAAAGACATCGACCCGGCTATCAAAGCGGATGTTATCACCAAGCGTACTGGTTTTTACGACGCTTGTGGTCAGGGTATTTTCTGCAACCTTGGTGACGGCGATGTGGACTTCCCGGCGGTTCGCCAGGTGTTGTTGGACAACGGCTTTGAAGGATGGTGCACGGTTGAACAGGATTGCGACCCAGCGGGTGACACCTCGCCAGTGGATGATGCGAAACTGAACGCGACCTATCTGAAGTCCATCGGCTTTTAAGACCACAAGAAACGGGCGGGGCGTCCTATACGAAATGCTTTATAGCAACAGCAACCCGCCCGCCCGAATGTTCCACCTCACGCTCTTCAATCTGACAGTTTGGGCAGCGTGGTGCCTAGATGCGTCGTAGCGTGTTGCGCTCGACCACATAGCAATCAAACAGACGCGCTTTTGGAGTTGTGTCCGCGTCGTCCAACAATTCGGCCACAAGTTCAATCGAAGCATCTACGATCTGTTCGATGGGGTTGTGAATTGTGGTTAGCGCGATGTTTTCCCAGCCTGCGATTTCCATGTCGTTCAGGCCCAAAAGCCCCAGATCATCCGGTACTGACAGGCCTAAAGATTGGGCGGCTGATAAAGCACCAATGGTCAAAACGTCGTCACCGCAGAAGTAGGCTTCGGCATGGCGGCTGGACAAAAGACGAGTCATTTCTGCGCGTCCGGCGTCAAAGGAATATGAGGGTGCGAAAGAGGTCGTGACCTCAATTTCGGGCTGTTCGCGCATCACTTCCAGAAAGCCCGCCAACCGGTCTTGGGTCGACGTCGCACTTGCGGGCCCCCCCATCATGCCGATCCGTCGATAACCACATTCGACCAATGTCTGCGCGGCTAGTTTGCCGGCTGCGATGTTGTCGATCCCAACCACATGCACTTTGGGTGCTTTGGTGTGTCGCCCGAAAGAATGCACCACCCGCATGCCCGCATCGTGAAAACACTGAGCGAAGCTGACCGGCAATGTCGAAGACGCCACGATCACCGCATCTGCCGAATACTGTTGCAACAATCGGACCGAATTTTCAGGGTCTGTCGCGCCTGACAGGTTGATCAGCAAAGGCCGCAAGCCCCGTTCCTGAAGCCGTTGGGTAAAGCGATCAAAAACCTGAAGGAAAATCGGGTTGCGGAAGTTGTCGCTGATCAAGCCGACCAATTTAGTCCGTCCAGTCGTCAGCGATGAGGCCAGCACATTGGGGCTATAGCCAAGCTCGGTTGCGGCTTGCAGCACTTTCTGCCGGGTCTTTGTGGAAACAGATGCGCCCTCGGTATAGGTGCGCGAAACGGCCGATCGTGAAACGCCCGCGCGTTTGGCCACTTCCCTGAGCGTGATCGCCACTGATTAATACTCGCTTTTGAACATCGGCGCAGAATAGCGAAGAGATCAAGGACTGCAAACCAACGCCGGGTCGCTTAGTACAAAAGGTTCAGGACCGTAAGCGAAACGACAAGAAACAGCACTGTCATGATGCCGCCTGCGCGCATAAAATCGATCACCCGATACCCGCCTGGTCCCATGATCAATGCGTTCACCTGATGGGTCGGGATCAGAAATGAGTTCGACGTCGAAATCGCCACGGTCAGAGCAAAAAGCGCCGGATCGGCACCGACGCCAAGGGCAATGTTCACGGCAAGCGGGACAAGTAGAACCGTGGCACCGACGTTGGACATCACCAATGTGAAGAACGTCGCCAGAATGGCGATGGCCGTCTGGATCATCCAAAGCGGCATGCCTTCCGTCACGTTAAGGACATGGTCTGCAATCCAGCCCGCCGTACCCGTCGCTTGTACGGCCTGCCCTAAGGGGATCAGGCTTGCCAACAGGAACACCGTTTGCCAGCTTACGGCGGCATAAGCCTCGTCGATCGAAATAACGCGCGTTAGGATCATGCCAAGCGCACCCACCAACAAGCAAAGCGACAGGCGAAGATCAGAAAGCAATACCAGCGAAATCGCGATGAAAAGGAACAACAATGCCCAAGCGATCTTTTTGGGCCGAAGGTCTTCGTGTGGAAAGTCGGTGGTTACGACAACGAAATCGCGTTCGGTTTCGATACGTGCCAAGGCTTCCCATGCGGTGTGGCAGACCAACGTATCGCCGGGCGCAAGCGTGATGCCGCCGAAATCGGTGTTGTCTTGGGTCAGGGTCTGTCCACCCCGATAAATGATCAAGGGGGACAGCCCGTAGACCTTGCGCATCCAAAGGTCGCGCATGGATTTTCCGACAATGCCAGAGCCCGGCGGAATCACGACCTCGGCAATACCCGCTTTGCCGGGGTGCAGCGCGTCGGCAAAGGTTTCCAGTTCCGAAGCTTCCGGCAGGCTGAACGCATCTTTGAATTCGGCAATCGAATTGGCATCTGCGATGATGGCAAGCTTGGCGGGCGCTTCGATCATCACATCGCGTGGGGGGGCAGTGTAGGTCCGGCCCTGAAAGGCGGTTGCAATAACCTGCACGCGGAAGGCGGTTTGCAGATCGCCCAAGGTGTGTCCGGCCAACAGGCTTCCGTGCGGTACGTCGATTTCGTGGATAACGCCGTCCAAACCATAGGTCGCGTTGAAGTACTCCAGTGTTGATTGAGCCGTTCCGGTGTCATCGCGCGACCCGCTTGGCAGAACAAAGCGCCCGAAGACGATAAAGTACAAAAGGCCGGTCAGAACCAAAGCCACACCGATCGGCGTGACCGAGAACAGTGAAAAGGGCTCCATCCGGCCAGCGGGTTCGACGGTGTCGTTGATCGACAGCATCAAATCGTTCAACAAAATCAACGGTGATGAACCGACCATCGTCATCGTGCCGCCAAGAATCGCGCAGAAACCCATGGGCATCAAAAGCCGCGACATCGGCAGTCCGGTTCTGGTTGAAACACGACTGACCACCGGCAGGAACAAGGCTGCAGCACCGACGTTTTGCATAAAACTGGAAATGACCCCAACGACCGACGAAATCAGTAAAACAATCCGGCTTTCGGTCGATCCACCGACTTTCGTGATCCAAGTGGCCACGGTGGACATGGCCCCGGTACGGTCCAAGCCCGCCCCAATGATCATAACGGCAATAATGGAAATCACCGCGTTCGAGCTGAAACCGTCGAACAATTGGTGGACGTCAACAAGCCCTTCTAACCCCGGCACCATGGTCAGCAGCCCAAGCAGCACCATGATCGAAAATGCGGCCACATCGACGCGCACGATTTCCGAAACGAAAAGCCCGATTGTCACGGCGATAACCGCCAGGACGACAATCATTTCGAATGTCAGGCCGAATGCTTCCACGTCGTTGTCTTTCTTTACTCTGGTGGCAGATTCGCTGGAATGTATGGGTAAATCAATGGGGTGCGCTAAAATAACCTGGATCGACAGGTGAATCGAGGTGGTGCGGAACCGACGTTATGGGAAATCGGGCGACACTTAAAAGTCGATCGCGATACCCTTCTTTTCCCAATCGCCGTAGCGAACCGGTTCGGGGCCGTCGCGGCCGCCCAGTTCCTTGGGCAGCTCCTTGGCTTTCTCTGCTTTTTGACGCGCTTCGGCTTCTGCAAGCGCGCGTTGCGCTTCGGGAGGAAGATCGGAACGTTTCGGATCGGACATGCTGGCTTCCTTGTGGCCTTCTTCGCTTATGTTATAGGGGGCGCTGGTTTTCTGACAAGGCGAGGCGACTGTGAAAGCGGGCTTGGAAGCACGAAAGGTGGCGGTTTACGCGATGAACGCGGTGACCAGCGAAGGACGGCTTCTTAGCGAGGCCTTGCCGCGCATGACCGAAGGCATGACACCGGCTGAACGTGCGCGCGTGGGCCGATTGGCGACCGGTGCTCTTCGATGGGCCGGACGTTCGGACCGACTTTTGGGCCCGCACCTTCGAATGAAGCCTGAAGATGCCGTTTTGAATGCGATGCGTCTTGCGATCTACGAGATTTATGTGGACGGCGCACCAGACCACGCAGCCGTTGATGCCGCTGTGTCTATGTCAGAGCGCTCAAAGGCCGGTTTGGTCAATGGCGTGCTTAGAAGCTTGCGCCGCCGCGAACCTGTCTGGGATGATACGCCGCTTCCCGGTCTGCCAAAGTGGTTGCGAAAGCGGCTTGTCTCGGCCTGGGGCAAAGAAAATGTCGCAGCAATGGAGGTTGTTTTTGCAGCTGATCCCCCATTGGACATCAGTTTGAAGCCTGCCGAAGACGTTGCAAAATGGGCTGAAACCCTGAATGCCGACATTCGGCCTGATGGTGGTTTGCGCCTGAAGTCGATGGGGCAGGTTTCCGCCTTGCCCGGATTTGATGACGGCATCTGGTGGGTTCAGGATGCGGGTGCCAGCGTTGGTGCGCGGCTTTTGGAGGTCAAAGCGGGCGAAAGCGTGCTTGACCTATGTGCTGCGCCGGGCGGCAAAACCATGCAACTGGCCGCAACAGGAGCCAAGGTGACTGCGCTTGATGTCTCGAAAGACCGGATGGTTCGGGTGACGGAAAACCTGAAGCGCACCGGTCTAAGCGCTGAACATGTCATCGCGGACGCGTTGAAGTGGCAGCCGGATCAAACATTTGACGCGATCCTGCTTGATGCACCCTGTTCCGCCTCTGGTACGCTGCGACGACATCCGGATTTGGCGCATGCGCGCGATGGCGATGGGATCGAGAAACTGATGGCTTTGCAGGAACAATTGATCGGACGCGCAGTCTCATGGTTAAAACCAGGTGGTCGCATCGTGTATTGCACCTGTTCGTTGTTCCCCGAGGAAGGCGAAGCACAGATTGAAGCCGCATTGATCCGGCACAAAGGCATGTCCGTTGTTCCCGTTAAGGGCGACTGGATCGACCCCAAATGGCAGACAGAGGCCCGCACACTTCGCATCCGTCCGGATCATTGGGCGGAAAACGGCGGTATTGACGGGTTCTTTGTCGCCTTGCTTGAAAAACGGCAATGACACTCTAGCCGTCAGAGGCTATTCTTCGCTTTAACGGCTCGGATAAACGAGCGAGGAGGCAGAGCGTCGGTGTCATCGGAAGAAGAAAGCTGGTCTGCGCGGAAAACGCGCTGGTGGAACAGCGTGCATGCGCGCGGTGCGTCTCTTTCGCGACCTGCGACGGCTTTCACCTCAACCCCCGAACCCCGTACCATCGGGACCTTTGCCAAAGGGCGTCAGATCACCGGCGGGAACTTTCTGTTTGCCGGATATCTGGTGCAGGCGCCATCAACCAGCATCTGGGATCTGCCCATGCCCGACGCGGTTTTTGAGGCGGATTTGCACGGCTGCACATGGCTAGATGATCTGGCTGCGGTCGGCGACGTCCATGCCACAAAACGCGCGCAAGAATGGACCCATGAATGGGTGCGCAGGTTCGGATCGGGGCAAGGAGCTGGCTGGACCCCGGATCTGACGGGTCGCCGTCTGATCCGATGGATCAACCACGCGATCTTGGTCCTGAACGGCCAGGAAAAAAAGGTCAGCGAGGCTTTCTTCCGATCGCTGGCATCACAGACAATCTTCCTGTCACGACGTTGGAAAGCGGCATCGCCCGGTTTACCCCGCTTCGAGGCGCTTACAGGCCTTATCTATGCGGGCTTAGCGCTAAGTGGGATGAACCGTCACGTGGGAAACGCCGTTAACGCGTTGGAACGAGAATGCCGGTCGGAAATCGACGCGGATGGCGGGTTGTCCACGCGTAATCCTGAAGAGTTGTTAGAGGTTTTCACCTTGCTCAACTGGGCAGCCGAGGCTTTGCAGGACGCAGGTAACATGCCCGGAAAGGAACATCTGGCGGCGATCCAGTCAGTTGCGCCGGTTTTGCGCGCCCTTCGCCATGCCGATGGTGGTCTGGCAAGGTTCCATGGTGGTGGACGTGGATTGGAAGGCCGGTTGGACCGCGCTTTGGCAACAGCAGGCGTGCGCGGCGTGTCACGTCACCAACTGGCGATGGGCTTTGCAAGGGTGGCCCATGGCCGCACCAGCCTTATTGTGGATGCGGCGCCGCCGCCACGTGCCGACGCCTCGGCCAATGCGCATGCCTCGACATTGGCGTTTGAACTGACCAGCGGGCGTAGAGCCCTGATCGTGAACTGCGGATCTGGCGGATCTTTTGGCAAGAACTGGCGCCGTGCCGGGCGCGCGACGCCAAGCCACTCGACGCTTGGGATCGAAGGGTATTCCTCGTCTCGATTGGGCGTTGCGGGGGTTGTGTCTGGCCATAAGTCAGAACTTTTAATCGATGCCCCAGGTGATGTGCGCTTTGAAAGGGTTGAAGTCGAAGGCGGCACCCGGCTTGTCATAGGTCACAACGGATATCAGGCCAGTCATGGGTTGACCCATGTGCGTACGCTACACATCGGTTTCGAAGGACGCGAACTGCGCGGCGAAGACGTCCTACTTGCTACGAATGCCGCCGAAAAGCGCCGCTTTGATACGGTGTATGATAAGTCCAAGTTCGACGGCGTTCCCTATTCGATTCGCTTCCATCTGCATCCCGATGTCGACGCCGAGGTCGACATGAACGGCAATGCCGTGTCCATGGCGATGAAAAGCGGTGAAATCTGGATATTCCGCCCCAAAGGGTCGGTCCAAATGGCCCTCGAATCCAGTGTGTATCTAGAAAAATCCAGACTTTCGCCCCGTGCGACCAAACAGATCGTTCTATCTGGTCAAGCCATGGAGTATGCCACCCGCGTCAGTTGGTCTTTGGCAAAGGCGCAGGACACGCCGTCGGCGGTTCGCGACTATGTCGGTGAAGACGAGCAGGCACTAGAGTGAGCAGAAGGGGCCCGGACCACATGAACGACCTACAACCGGTGCGCCGCGCCTTACTTTCCGTATCCGACAAGACCGGGTTGGTGGATTTTTCGCAGAAGTTGACCGAGCTTGGTATCGAGTTGGTGTCCACAGGTGGCACCGCTTCCGCGCTCCGCGATGCTGGTATGACCGTGATCGATGTGGCCGAACTAACCGGATTTCCCGAGATGATGGACGGTCGGGTCAAAACCTTGCACCCGGTTGTTCATGGCGGCCTTTTGGCATTGCGCGATGACGACGCTCACATGGCGTCGATGGAAAAACACAGCATTGGGGCCATCGACCTGCTGGTGGTCAATTTGTACCCATTTGAGGAAACGGTTGCGAAAGGTGCCGATTACGTCACGGCCATTGAAAATATCGACATTGGTGGCCCAGCCATGATCCGGGCAGCGGCCAAGAACCATGGATTTGTCAGTGTTGTGGTGGATGTCGTAGACTACACCGCACTATTGGATGAACTGGCGGCGAATGACGGGCAAACCAGCTATGGGTTCCGACAGAGGCTGGCGCAGACGGCCTATGCGCGTACCGGAGCTTATGACGCTGCTGTTTCGACTTGGATGGCAAGCGCTTTGGGCGATGCCGCGCCGCGCCGTCGTGTCTTTGCAGGCACAAAGGCACAAGGGCTGCGCTATGGCGAAAACCCCCATCAAGGTGCTTCATTCTACACCGATGGTTCGGACGTGTTGGGTGTTGCGACCGCACAGCAGCATCAAGGCAAAGAGCTGTCATATAACAACATTAACGACACCGATGCGGCTTTCCGTCTGGTGTCAGAATTTGCGCCTGAAGACGGACCCGCCGTTGCGATCATTAAACATGCAAATCCCTGCGGCGTCGCACGCGGTGACTCCTTTGCCGAGGCGTACCAAAGGGCCTTTGACTGCGACCGAACCTCGGCGTTTGGCGGTATCATTGCGCTGAACGGTACGTTGGACGGTGAAACAGCGCAGGCAATGACCGATATTCTGACCGAAGTGGTGATCGCGCCAGAGGCAACAGACGAGGCTAAAGCCGTCTTCGCAGCCAAGAAAAACCTGCGACTTCTGACAACCGGCGGATTGCCCGACCCGAAGGCGGCGCGTCTTGCGGTGCGTCAGGTTTCCGGCGGATGGCTGGTTCAGGACGATGATGTGGGCCGGATCGACGCTAATTACTTGAAAGTGGTCACGAAACTGGCCCCGACCGACGCACAAATAGCTGACATGCTTTTTGCATGGCGCGTGGCCAAACACGTGAAATCCAACGCCATTATCTATGCGCGCGACAATGCGACTGTGGGGATTGGCGCTGGCCAAATGAGCCGGGTTGACAGTTCGACGATCGCGGCTCTGAAAGCCAAGCGTATGGCGGATGATCTGGGACTTGATGTCTCGCTCGCAACGGGTTCGGTTGTGGCATCGGATGCGTTCTTTCCGTTTCCCGACGGGCTTTTGGCGGCGGCAGAAGCTGGGGCCAAAGCCGTCATCCAGCCGGGTGGGTCCATGCGCGATGACAAAGTAATTGAGGCCGCGGATGAAGCAGGGCTTGCCATGGTCTTCACCGGTATGAGACATTTCAGGCACTGATGCATACACTCGCACCCTTCACGCGCATGGCGATTTTCATTGCTGTCGTTGACCAAATCACAAAGCTGATCGTGGTTCACGCTATGAATCTCAAAGAATTGGGCGTGATCCTGATCTATGAGCCGTTCATTCTGTTCCGCATGGCTTGGAACGAAGGGATTAATTTCGGCATCCCGCTCGCAAACCGCTGGGTTTTGATTGGTTTGGCGCTTTTGATTTGCGCTTGGATCATCTGGTGGATGATGCGTGACAGGCCGGGAATTTGGGTTCAGCTATCCGCCGGTCTGGTGATTGGTGGGGCGGTCGGCAATATTATCGACCGGATAATCTATGGAGCAGTGGCGGACTTTCTGAACGTGTCTTGCTGTGGCTGGGAAAACCCGTGGTCGTTCAACGTCGCCGATATCGCGATCTTTGCTGGTGCGCTTGGGTTGATCTTTTTGTCCAGCGACGACGATGCTCGCTCTTAAGGCATCCTGCCTTTAACCCAGACTTTCCTCTTTGCTGAAACGGGGATAGAACAAGGTCACTTTCGCGGAGACGACAATGCTGCACCGTTTACTGTTTCTTGGCCTGATCCTGACGCTTGCTGCCTGCAGCAGCGACGACGGGCTGTTGAACATCAAACAAGAGCCGGGCGAAGGTCCCGATGAATTCGCGATTTTGCCCACCAAACCGCTGGTTTTGCCCGAAGATGTTGTCAGCTTGCCTGCTCCGACACCGGGTGGCAGCAATATTACCGATCCTACACCTGAATTTGATGTGGCAAGTGCCTTGGGCGGCAATGCTGCGGTTCTGTCTCGTGCATCGAACGATGGCGCGCTGGTGAACTACTCAACGCGTTTCGGCATTGATCCCCAAATTAGGGCCGAATTGGCGGCTTCTGACGCCGAATTTAGGCGAAATAACCGGGGACTCTTTCTGGAACGCCTATTTGACGTCAACGTATACTTCCGTGCTTACGACTTCATGTCTTTGGATCAATACGGTGAATTGGACCGTCTGAGGCGCGCCGGAGTGCGCACACCTGCCGTCCCTCCCGAGCCATAAACACCTAATCACAGAAAATTCGGTTGAATGCGCGCGAATTTGGCCCATTTCATACCCTGTACGACCTGAAAGGATTGTCTATGCGTTTCGCCCATGCCGCGCTTGCGGCGGCTCTGGTATTCGTTCCCGTCTCACTTCGCGCCGAAGGCGTGACTTCTTTCACTCTGGACAATGGGCTTGAAGCCGTCGTGATCGAAGATCATCGCGCGCCTGTCGTTGTTCACATGGTTTGGTACCGTGTTGGATCGGCCGATGAACCGCCCGGCAAATCCGGCATCGCTCATTACCTTGAACATCTGATGTTCAAAGCCACCGACGAACTTGCGTCAGGCGAACTTAGCGAAACTGTTGCTAAGAATGGTGGCAGTGACAATGCGTTCACGTCTTACGATTACACCGGGTATTTCCAGCGCATTGCAGCGGACCGCCTTGACCTTGTGATGGGCATGGAGGCCAGTCGTATGGACGGTTTGGCGCTTGTCGAAGGCGACATCGCGACGGAGCGTGACGTCGTCATTGAAGAACGGAACCAACGAACGGATAGCGATCCGGGCGCTTTGTTCAACGAACAGCTTAATGCGGCGCTTTATCTGAACCATCACTACGGTATCCCGATCATCGGTTGGAAGCACGAAGCCGATTCTCTTACGCTGGAAGACGCTAATTCCTTCTATGAACAGCATTATGGCCCCAACAATGCGATCCTTGTCGTGGCGGGGGATGTGGACCCGGAAGAGGTGAAAGCGCTGGCTGAAAAGCATTACGGTGTTGTCGCCCCCAATCCAGCCATCGTCGAACGCAATCGTCCCTCCGAACCACCACAACTGGCCGAACGTCGGTTGCGTTATTCGGACCCGAGGATCGGAAGCGATTACGTTTCGCGACGGTATCTGGTTCCAGAACGCAATCCGGGTGATCAAAAAGATGCCGCAGCTTTAACGATGCTAAGCCGGGTGCTGGGCGGATCGTCTACAACCTCGGTTTTGGCAAAGAAATTGCAGTTTGAGGATCCACAGGCCGTTTACACCTCAGCATGGTACAACGGGTTGACGACAGACGCCGCAACCTTTGGCTTGGCGATCATCCCCGTTCCGGGTGTCAGCTTGGAAGACGGCGAAGCCCTTCTGGACGAAGCGGTTGCCGAGTTTCTTGAAGAAGGTGTCGATCCCAAGCAATTGGAAACCATCAAGATGAGCTTTCGAGCGCAGGAGATCTATTCCAGCGACAGCGTCTCAAGCGTGGCCAACCGATATGGTCGGGCCTTGACGGTTGGTTTGACCCTAGAAGACTTGGATGAATGGCCAGATCTGATCGAGGCGGTCACCGAGGAAGACATTATTGCCGCTGCTCGTAATTTCTTGGATCGGAGAAGTTCGGTCACAGGTTTTGTCAGATCGTCGGAAGAGGTGACCCAATGATCCGTTTTGTCTTTGCGATTTTCGCAACCGTTGCTTTGACATCGCCGCTTCGCGCAGCTGTCGAAATTCAAGAGGTTACATCGCCAGGGGGCATCACCGCTTGGTTGGTCGAAGAAAACTCGATCCCCTTCACGGCACTAGAAATCCGCTTTAAAGGCGGGGGCAGCCTGGACCGCCCCGGCAAACGTGGCGCCATCAACCTGATGACAGGTCTGATCGAAGAAGGCGCTGGCGAACTAGATTCGCAAGGCTTCGCGACGGCCCGCGACGCTTTGGCGGCCAGTTACCGATTTGACGTAGGGCGCGACAGTTTGTCGATTTCCTCGCGTTTCCTGTCCGAAAATCGCGATGAGGCGGTGGCATTGTTGCGGCAAGCGCTTGTGGCGCCACGCTTTGATCAGGTGGCTTTGGACCGGGTACGCGGACAGGTTTTGTCCGGCCTGCGCAGCGACGAAGGCGATCCGAATAATATCGCGTCGCTCAACTTCAATTCCATGGCCTATGGGGATCATCCGTACCATTCATTGAACAAGGGCACGACCGAGAGTGTGACGGCCCTTACCCGCGACGATATCGTAACGGCGTTTGAGGACACGATAGCGCTCGATCGAATTTTTGTTGCCGCAACCGGTGATATATCGGCTGAAGAACTGGGCGCGCTTCTGGACACTCTTCTGGGCGACATTCGTGCCGTCGGAGCCCCTTTGCCGGATGAGGCAGAAGTGATGCTGACAGGTGGCGTCACCGTAGTGCCATTTAACACACCGCAATCGGTTGCTTTGTTTGGCCACGAAGGCATTCCTCGTAACGATCCCGATTTTTTTGCCGCTTTTGTTGCGAACCAGATTTTTGGCGGTTCGGGACGTCAGTCGCGGCTTAGCCTAGAAGTCCGCGAAAAGCGCGGGCTGACCTACGGTGTGGGGTCGTATCTAGCGATCTACGATCAGGCGCATCTGGTGTTGGGGCAGTTCGCCTCGGCCAATAACCGGATGGCGGAGGCGATCGAAGTCATCCGTGACGAATGGGCGAAGGTCGCCGCCGATGGGCTGACCCAAACCGAATTGGACGAAGCCAAAACCTATCTGACCGGCGCATACCCGTTGCGGTTTGACAGCAATGCCAGCATCGCGCGCATTCTGGTGAACATGCAGGTAGATGACCTTGGGCTGGATTACATCGACACGCGGAATGATCGCGTTAATGCGGTCACGCAGGAAGATATCCGCCGTGTCGTGAAGCGGATTTATCGCCCTGATGACCTGCGCTTTGTGGTGGTTGGACGCCCGGAAAACCTTGAAAACGTGAACTAAAGGCGCGGGGCCACCTTAATAGGTGGCCTTGCCCGCAAGCGCGTCACTTAGCGCACGGTAGGCCCAAGTGTCGGCGCCACCGCGCAGGGCGATCGCTTCCAACTGCACTTTTGCAGCACCCCTATGGCCCATCGAAACAAGGCCCATACCCATATATGACCGAGCCAGAATGTAATCAGGGTCGACCTTCAGCGCCGCCGTATAATAGGCCATGGCAGCACTTATGTTGCCTGTTTTGCGGTGAATAAAACCCCGGTAGTTCAAGAAACGCGGGTCTTTTATGTTATCAGCCGTCGCGATCACCTGCAGCGCACGGTCAAATTCCCCGGCATAAGCCAGTTCGCGGACAGCCTTGTAGCGGTCATCATCGTTGAAGGATTGTTCGTCGGCATCCACACACGTCTTTGTTTTATCGTCAAAGATCTGACCTTCTTCGCACATGGTCGTGGTTTCGGTCGGCTTGGGTGGTGCGGGATCATCGCCTTCAACGGCGAAGGCGGGCAGTGCGAAAAGCATGGCAGCGGTCGAGACGGCAAGAAAACGCATGACATTTCTCCTTTGCGCACAGCCTAACCCAAGCCGATAAAAAAAGAACGTCCGTTGTTGGTGCGGACGTTCTTTTCAACTACGACTGGGCCGGTTTAAGCGGCGGCGGCGCGGCTGATCAGAACTTCACCGACCTGGCGCTGCGCATCGGCTTCGTCAGCGCCGTTCACAGCCGCGATTTCGCGCGTTAAACGCTCAAGTGCGGCTTCGTACAGCTGACGCTCGGAATAGCTTTGCTCGCGCTGATCATCGGCGCGATGCAGGTCCCGGACGACTTCTGCAATCGCAATCAGATCGCCCGAGTTGATTTTCTGTTCGTATTCCTGCGCACGGCGGGACCACATGGCTTTCTTAACCCGTGCCTTGCCCTTCAGCGTCGTCATCGCTTTGGTGACAACGTCCGGCGGCGACAGTGTCCGCATGCCCACGGCAGCGGCTTTGTTGGTTGGCACGCGCAGGGTCATTTTGTCTTTTTCGAATGAAATAACAAAGAGTTCCAGCGTCAGGCCCGCGATATCTTGTTCTTCAATCGTGATGATCTGGCCCACACCATGGGCCGGATAGACCACAAAATCGTTCGGGCGGAATTCCATCTTCTTAGGCTTGGTCATTCAGTCTTCCTTTTCAGCCCTGCAACGAGGCGAAAAAAATACGCCGGAAGCATGTATGTCCTCCGTCGTTTATGTTGCTGTTCCGGGGCGGATGCGATCCGCAATGATCGTTTCCCGGCTGTCTGCCGGCTGTATAGCAGATTTCTAGGGCAATTCCAAGGCAGTCACGCCGGTCAAGTGTGAATGACCAGTGTTTTAGGGGCGTTCTGCACAGTTTGACGTTACGTTAGAAAGCCGACCGACGGACTTTTCGGGCTATGACCTACAACGCTTAGTGTGAGAATGGATTTTGTCGATCAAGACATTTGAACCGATAGCTGTTGTTACGTCAAAGACGTGCGTTTCGGTATGAAACAGGCTGAGTGTTTCTGACCAGTTTAAGCTTCTGAACGCGTCTAAAAAAGTGTAACCTAGTCGCCTTCGCCGGGTTTTTCCGAGAAAAGTTCCATCTTGCCCTCTTTGCCGTCCATTTCTTCGGCGTTCGGCAAAGGATCGCGTTTTGTGATGATGACCGGCCACAACGCGGAGTATTTGCGGTTGAACTCGACCCATTTTTCCATGTTTGGTTCGGTGTCTGGCTTGATGGCATCGGCCGGGCATTCGGGTTCGCAGACGCCGCAGTCGATGCATTCTTCCGGGTCGATGACCAGCATGTTTTCACCCTCGTAGAAGCAGTCCACCGGGCAGACTTCGACGCAGTCGGTAAATTTGCAGGCGATGCAACTGTCGTTGACGATATAGGTCATGGTGGTCTCTCACTGGTGTAACGTTGGGCAAGTAACCCGAGCGCGCGGCTCATTCAAGCGGGGTATCGCGGTAAAGACGCGCGTTGCGACGATCTTTCCCGGTTGGCCGTCCCCTTCCCTCAAAACGAGGGTTTTCAGGGCCATCGTTCCGGGAGGGTGGCGAGAGATCGGTGTAAAGTTGCTGAGCTTCGGGGGCGGGGCCGCGACGGGTGGCAAGGGCTTCGACGCGGATGACGCGGATTTGCTTGGCCTGTTTGAAAGTTAGTGTGCGTCCGGGGCGTAGGCCGTAGCTGGGTTTTTGTATTTTGTCGCCATCAACCTGAACCTGTCCGCGGGACACAAGTTTGGTGGCGAGACCCCGGGTTTTGAAGAACCGCGCGTGCCAGAGCCATTGATCGAGGCGTTGGGTGTCGCTCATCTGGTTTCGCCGCTGATCGCGGCGACTGACGATAGGGGCTTTGCCCCTCCGGACCTCCTTAAAGTATATTGGACAGAAGAAGAGATCATTTATTGCCGGTTTTGAGCCCCATCAGTGCTTGGGCGAAGGGGTTGTCGGGGTCGATTGGCTTTTCTTTCCGGGGCGGTTTGGCCTGGAAGTTGCGCGCTTTGTTGTCCTGTTTAGGTTTGGCCTTGTTGCGCGGCTTACCTTTGGGCTTGTTTTGCGACTTGTTGTCCGGTCGCTGACTGCCCCATGTGAAGGTGTAAAAGACCTCGGGTTCCGGTGCTTCGGCGGGTTCTGCATCGGCTGGTGTTTCTGCGGAATCGGTCTCTGCCTCTGGCTTGGCGACCTGTTCAGGTGCTTGCGGACGTGTTTTTTCGCGTTCGCCTCGTTCGGCCTTGTAGCCAAGGCCTTCCATCAGGTTGGAGAATTGATCAAGCGTCATGCCAGTGATGGAGAGCATGTCGGGTTTGGCCTCAAAGCCGCCACGGCTGTCTTCGGCGCGTAGCATATCTGCGAGGCGTTCCAGCATGTCGATGCGGATCGCGCGGTCGCCTGCGGGCCGGTAGCCGGACATGAGATAGGTTTCGATTTCGATGCCTTTGATCGCCGGAATAGTGACCAGCCCGGGCGGTGGGCTTTCGGGGAATTCATCGACGCCTTTGGCGAGCGAGGCCAATACCAACCGAAGCCGCGTTGGAGCGGGTTTCAATAGAAGTGGCATGAAGATGGTGAATTGGCCGAAGCGGATACCATGTTTGCGCAAAAGCCCGCGTGCGTCCTGATCGAGTTCTTTCACTTCGGTTGCGACTGCGCGTCTGTCGATGACGCCCATCGCTTCAATCATTCGGAAGCCAAAGCCCTTGGCCATACCCGTCATGGCCTCATCGCGCTGGATGTTCATCAGTGGTTCGAACAGGGCGGCGATCTTGCGGTCGATAAAGTGCTGCAGGCGGCGTTGGACCTTTTCGGCGACTTCTACCCCGGCTTCGTCATCCACGAAGGGGGTGATGCCGGGTTTCAATGGATCGTCGCTGCGCGTCAGTTTCCCGATTGCCTGCTCGCCCCACATCAGGCCACCTTGTTCGGTAAAGTCCATTTCGGTGTCGGGTGCGTTATAGAACCGATCGGCGCGCAGGTGGAATTCTGGGCCTAAAGCGGCGGTTGCGGCCGCTTTTACGGTTTTGGCTTCATCGCCGCTGGTGTTTGCGTCCTGGTGAAACCGGAACCCTTCAAGACGGCCAACGAATTGCCCTTCGACCGTCACTTCGCCTTTATCATTTATTTCGGCCACAAGGACCTCCTTCTGTTTCAACCGGCGAAGGAGAACGGATGTTCGCCGGTCGACAAATCTTTGGGTCAGTGCGGTGTGAAGCGCATCTGACAGTCGGTCTTCTACCGCGCGTGTGGTGTCTCGCCAATGGGATTCGTCCCCACACCAGCCTCGGCGTTGCGCAACATAAGTCCAAGTGCGGATAAAAGCGAGCCGTGTGGACAAGGTGTCGATGTCGCCGTCGGTGCGGTCGATGCGATCGATCTGGCGTGTCATCCAGTCTTCGGGAAGGTTTCCATGTTCGTGGAGGTGGCCATATATCGTCGTGAGAAGGTTTGCGTGTTCCTGACGGCTGATGCCGCGAAAGTCGGGGATGCGGCACACGTCCCACAAAAGTCGTACCGAGGGGCCATCGGTGGCGCGGGCGGCACATTCTGCGTCTCCGCCTAGTGTTTTAAGGGCGATCAGGTCGTCGGCTTCGCGGGCGCGGACGAAGATTTCATCTTCGGGGGGGCGTTCCAGGGCAGCAATCAGGCGTGCGATGCTACCGAACTCTAATCGTGAATTTCGCCATTGGAGCTTTTTGATCGGTGTGAAGGAATGAGAGGTGATCGCATCGACCACCCGTTCATCCAATGGGTGTGCTTCGCCAGTAACACCAAAGGTGCCATTGGTCTGAAAACGACCTGCGCGGCCGGCGATTTGGGCCAGTTCATTCGGCTGAAGATCGCGCATGCGACGCCCGTCGAACTTGCGCAGGCTGGAAAAGGCCACATGTTCGATGTCTAGATTTAGTCCCATGCCGATGGCGTCGGTGGCGACCAGATGGTCGACTTCGCCGTTTTGGTACATCTCGACCTGTGCGTTTCGGGTGCGAGGGCTAAGCGCTCCCATGACCACCGCTGCCCCGCCTTTTTGGCGTCGGAGCAGTTCGGCGATGGCATAGACGCCATCGACCGAGAAGCCGACGATCGCCGAGCGACCGGGCATGCGGCTGATTTTCTTCGAGCCTGTGTAGGTTAGGGTGGAAAAGCGTTCGCGGTGTTGAAATTGAGCTTTGGGGAGCAGGGCAGCGATGGTGCGCCGCATGGTGTCGGACCCCATGAACACCGTTTCAAGCAGGCCGCGAGCATGAAGAAGGCGATCCGTAAAGACGTGACCCCGTTCGGGATCTGCACACAGCTGGATTTCGTCGACCGCCAGAAAATCCACGCCCATGCCTTCGGGCATCGATTCCGTTGTGCAGACCCAGTATTGTGTGCGTTCGGGCACAATGCGTTCTTCGCCGGTCAGCAAGGCAACGACGGACGGTCCGCGCACAGCGACGATCCGGTCATAGACTTCGCGCGCTAGCAGCCGCAAAGGCAGGCCAATAATTCCGGTACGGTGCCCCAACATGCGTTCGATGGCATAGTGGGTCTTGCCGGTGTTCGTAGGGCCTAGGACCGCGGTGATGCGGCCTTGGGTCTGTGACATGATTGGGGATTCTGGGTTGCCTCAGTTCGCCCCGTTAAATCGGGTTGGGGAGGCTCGGGCAAGAGATTTCTCTTGCGGGGGCGCGTCGTTTGGCGTGTCTTCGTGGGGCTACTCGTTTTAAGGGTGTCTGATGGTACTGGACCGGCCCGTTTTGGGTATTCTCTTGATGTTAGGTTTTTGTGTGATGGCCCCCATGGGCGATGCGCTAGCCAAACTATTGGGAGGCCAGATTGACGTTGCAGCACTGGTAGCGATTCGCATGAGCGTGCAGGTTTTGTTGCTTTTGCCGGTGGTTTGGTGGCTGGGCCTGTCTTTGGCGCCGGCGTTCGGCAGAATTCGGCTGATCACGATCCGGTCTGTGCTGCATATGGGCGGGATCGGGATGATGTTCTTGTCGCTTAGGTATCTGCCCTTGGCCGACGCGGTGGCCATCGCCTTTGTGATGCCGTTCATCATGCTTTTGCTGGGGCGATTTGTATTGAACGAAGAGGTAGGCAGCCGCCGGTTGTTGGCCTGTTGTGTAGGGTTCATCGGCACGCTTTTGGTGATGCAGCCCAGCTTTGCCGAAGTGGGCTGGCCAGCACTTCTTCCGGTCGGTGTTGCGTTTGATTTTGCCTTCTTCATGCTGGTCACTCGCCAGCTTGCCAAGGACGTAGATGCGGTGGTGTTGCAACTGATTTCGGGCGTGATTGCCTGTGCACTTCTGGTGCCATTGATCCTGGTGTTTGCACCATTCGGAACGCCGGGATTTAGGGTGACCGTGCCTGCACCGGAGGCCTGGTGGTTGGTCTTCGCTATGGGTGCCTTGGGCACGGGCGCACACCTTCTTATGACGTGGTCGTTGCGCTTTGCACCTGCGTCGACCTTAGCGCCGATGCAATACCTTGAAATTCCCGTGGCCGCTTTGTTGGGATGGCTGATCTTTCGCGATTTCCCGAACGGGTTGGCCTTGTTTGGTATCGGAGTCACGGTCGCGGCCGGGCTTTACATAATATATAGAGAACAAAAGCTTAACCGGAGATCGCCGCAATCGCTGCCTGCAGATATACCCGTGGAATAATGACGATCGTGCCGGGCGCATCGAAGCTTAGCGCGACCGGCCCACTGACTTCGTTCGAAGTTCCAAGCCGCCCAGAAGGGTCGATGGTCAGCCCGTCTATGGGCCATCTAAGGCCGCTTGATTGGCCTTTCATAGGCCCCATGGGAAACAGCGAAAAGCGTGTGCCAATCGGTAGATCTAAGGTCAATTCTAATGGCGAGGCAAAGGCTACATCGTCGCTGCCAAGGATCAGCGTCGGGGGGCCGATGCGACGTGACAGCACCGCGAAATTGGCAAGTGTATGATCCAATCGGCCAGCGGCGAAACCTGTTGCAATCACGAAAGGTGCTGCGATGAGCTTCAGGCATTTCTCGAAATCAGTCAGGTCTTGATCGGTGTATTCGATCACTGCACCATCTGGTAAACTTGTCCGTGTTTCTTCTGAAATCGAATCCAGATCACCAATCACCACGACGGGTTGAAAACCCGCTTCAATGCAAAAATTAGCACCGCCATCTGCGGCCACCAGGCAGGGGGCAAATGCCACAGATTTGCCAATATCTGAAAGGTCGGGATTCCCGCCTCCGACCAATGAAACACCGGTTTGGGACTGAACATTCGTTGCTATCATGGGTGAATGTCGCTCATTGTTAACTGTACCGCCACATTTTCGCCGCTAAAAATTCTTGCGAATTCCTCAACACTGTTCCTATTTTCGACTGCCCCGGTGGTAAACACATTGTTGCTGAATGGGAAAGAAAGCGATCAATACATGGATGGCTCGACAAAAATTCTGACGGTGTCTTACGGGACTTTCAGCTGCACGCTGGAAGGCTTCGATGATCCATTGGGAGCGATGCGCGATATTGCGGAGTATTTCCGCGATTTGGCCGCCGATGATCGCTATTTCGGCGCAGAACCCCCGACACCAGATGTCGAGATGCTGCAAAACCTTGCTGAACAGGACGTGAACCGTCGGGTGGAAGCCCGGACGAGCGATACAGGCGTGTCCTTGCGTCAGGTCGAACATCGAAAGCCCAAGTTAGACCCTGAGCCTGTCGACCAAGACAATGTGGAAGAACCAGACGCCGAAGATACAAGCGCAATTGCTGCGCGCGTCGCTTTCGCGGCCAAGACCGCTGACGCGGGCAATTCCCCCAAAGCCGAAGATACCCCAGATGCAGGCAGTGGTCCGTTGACGTTCGACGATGATTTTCTGATGTCGGACGAACCCGAAGATGTGCTGGCCGTCGATCCCGATGCGCGTGTCTTGGACGAAGGTCCGGCAGAAAGCGTTGCAGAAAAGCTGCGTCGCATTCGGGCGGTCGTGTCAAAGAACATCGAAACCAAAGCTTCGACCGCTGAAAAAGACGATATCGAAGACGCAGAAATCGTCGAAGCAGGAAAGCGCGACCGCGCGCAGACCGAAACCATCGACGAGATCACCGCGGACCTGTTGGACGACGAAGAAACGGTGCGCGGCACCACGGCTGATAGCGTCGAGGTGGCCGATGCTATCGAAAGCGACAAGGCTATTAAGGCCAAAGGTGTTCCGTCTAGTGGCGAAGCAATCGTGGCCTTTGACGACGATCTGAAAAGCGATCGCGCGCACATCGACAATGCCACCGCCGAGGACATTCTGGTCAACGACTTGGGTGGCGACATCGATGATCATGAATTGCCCGATCTAACATTTGACGACAAGACAAACGCGGCTGACGACTTCGAGCGGCTTGAGGCGGACGAACCAGCTTCGCTATTTTTGGACGACAAGATCGATGACTCAGCAGAAGACGCAGACGAGACCGTAGTTGCAGATACCACGGCCGAAAACGCGAAAACCGAAGACGATGCTGCGATCAAACGCACCATCTCTGATATCATCGGCAGCATGGCTGGTCAGATCAAGCCGGACGACTATGCCGAAGCGCAGGACGATGAATTGGCTGAAACAACGCCTGTCAAAAGTCGTCCTATTTCCAAGCCGTTGTCAGCCGAGCAGGAAAGCGATGTTGGGCGTCTGTTGGAAGAAACCGACAATAAGTTAAACGAAGATGATGTGGTCCGCCGTCGCCGCGTGATCAGCCAGATGCGTGCCGCCGTGGCTGCAACCAAAGCGGATCGTTTGGTGTCTCGTCAGGTTTCGCGCGAAGTTGTCGAAGAAAAAGAGCAAAGCCCTTACCGCGATGATCTTTCGGAAGTCGTAAAGCCTTCGACCGCGACTGCATCGAACGGCGAACGCCCGAATTCATCGACGCCACCGCTTGTTTTGGTGTCCTCGCAACGGATTAACCCTTTGCCAACGGAATCTCCGAGTGATGGAACGTCTGAGACATCGGATCAGCCAAAGGATTTCGCAGGGTTCGTGGAAGACATGGGGGCCAAAGACCTGCCCGAACTGCTGGAAGCCGCCGCAGCCTTTGCCGTATTCAAAGAGGGCCAGTCGTCGTTCACACGGCCCGAGATCATGAAGCGCGTGGCTGCTGTTGACCCGACCATTCGGATGTCGCGGGAAGAAAGCTTGCGTTCCTTCGGTCAGCTTTTGCGTCAAGGCAAATTCCACAAATTAGAGCGTGGCCAGTTCACCATCGATCAGGACACCAAGTTTAATCCCAAGCGTCGGATCGCGGGCGAATAACGAGAAATACGTTTATTCGGCGGTTTTGCGATGCCGTCTTGGGAAGTTTAGGAACGGCGCTGCGATCAACGCCCAACCCAGCAGCCCCTTGCTATGGTCTGAAAGATTGTCTCTTCCCTGAAAGACCAAGAGCTTCAGTGTCTCAATTGGATTCGGCGGTGGTTTGATCACCGATTGCAGCGGCAAATCCGGAAACGTCAGCCAATAATACAGATAGTAAATTTGGGGTGTCAGCCAAACGAAGACCCAAAGTAGGCTTAGCGCGCCAAGTATCCGAAGCCCAAAACTCTTCGTCCTTCGAAAAGTTCTGGCAAGGGCCAAGAATAATGCGAAAAGGGCAAGGCTAAGGCAGGCAAGGCCAACCTGACCCCAGGTTGAAAGATCGAAAAAAGAATCCTGACTGTACATGGTGATATGCCTAGTCGAAAAAAAACCGCCGGTCCCGGCGGTTTTCCATTTTTTCAGATGATCTTTGAATTTACTTCAAAGAAGCAGCCGCAAGAATGACTGTGAACTGCTCGCAGTAAATGTAGATCTCGCTGAATTGGTCGGTGTCGATGCCAGCGGGAACTTCGAATGTTGCCGCGCCTTTCTTGACCGTCAGTTTGTCGTGGATTTTCGACCCTTTGGCGTATTTACCGCCGTTGCCGAAGCCAATTTTAATGTCTGGCGGGTTCTTTGATGGATCGAAGCTGTAGTCATCAGAAAATACAACCTTGGTGGTGCCGCCCTCTTTTTTCACCTCAACAGTGCCAGAAACTTTGTAGCCCTGACGCCCTGACAGGCTTCCTGTGCGGCTATCAGCGGCAAAAGAAGGTGTTGCACCAAGTGTGGCTGTTGCCGCGAAACCTAAGGTTAGGCCTGCGAATTGGCGACGTGTAATAGACATATGGGAGCTTCCCTTTGTTGAAGAGCTAAACAGACAAGACATGTTTTCGATTGACGTTACTAGCCCACAGCGCGTCACAAAGGTTCACGTCGGGTTGATGAAATATGTCAGTTTTACTTCCGAACTATACCCGCTTGCGCAATTCGGTTTTCAGGATTTTCCCGGTGGAGGTTTTCGGAAGGTCGTCGAAAATGACACGTTTCGGACGTTGATACCCGGCAAGACTGCCACGCGCATGCTCGATCAAGTCGTCTTCCGTCACGCTGGCCCCTTCGATGCGTTCAACGAAAGCGCAGGGCACTTCGCCCCATTTTTCGTCCGGCATTGCGACGACCGCGACAAGCGCAACTTCTGGGTGGCTATAAAGCGCGTTTTCAACCTCGATCGAACTGATGTTTTCGCCGCCCGAAATGATGATGTCTTTCGCGCGATCACGAATTTCGATGTAGCCGTCGGCATGCTGGACTGCGATATCGCCAGACCAGAACCAACCATCGCGGAAGGCCGCATCGGTCGCGTCTTCCTGTTTCAGGTAGCCTTTCATCACGACGTTGCCACGAAAGGCGATTTCGCCTTGGGTTTCACCGTCCAAAGGGACGGGGGCCAAGGTGTTCGGGTTCAGCACCAACACATCTTCCTGCAATTCAATCGACACGCCTTGCCGCGCCTTCAATTTCGCCCGTTCGTCCGCCGGCAGATCATCCCATTCGGGTTTCCAAGCGCTGACCACCGAAGGGCCGTAGACTTCGGTTAAGCCGTAAACTTGTGTGATGTTGATGCCCAGCTTTTCGACGGCGGCGATAATGCTGGCAGGCGGCGGTGAGGCGGCAGTCATCATCTCGATCTTTTGGGAAAACGCGCGCTTTTCATCGGCCGAGGCCCCCGCGATCAGGGACATGATGATCGGAGCGCCGCCAAGATGGGTCACGCCATGATCGGCAAAAGCATCAAAGATGGCGCCGGGGCGGGGCGCGCGCAGGAATATGTTGGTGCCGCCCAAAAGCGGAATGGTCCAAGGAAAACACCAGCCGTTGCAGTGAAACATCGGCACGGTCCACAGGTACACCGGATGCGGTGGCATGGCCCAACTAATCACGTTGTTCACGGCATTGGTGTAAGCTCCACGGTGTGAATAAACGACGCCCTTAGGGCGCCCCGTCGTGCCCGAAGTGTAGTTCAGCGCAAGCGCATCCCATTCATCGTCGGGTAGGCGATAGGCGAAGCTTGGATCGCCCTCGGCCAGCAATTCATCGTAAGTGACCGATCCGATCCGCTCACCGCCGGGCCCTTCAGGGTCTTCAATGTCGATCACCAGTATGTCGCGTCCGGCTTCTTTTATGGCTGCTTTGGCAACGCTGGAAAGTTCAGTGTCGACCAGAAAAACCCGTGCCTCGCCGTGGTTCAAAATGTAGGAAATCGTGCTGGCATCAAGCCGCGTGTTATTCGCGTTCAGAACTGCTCCCAACATTGGAATGGCGAAGGTGCATTCGTAGGCTTCGGGAATGTTCGGAGCCAGCAATGCGACCGTGTCGCCTTTGCCGATACCGCGTTTTGACAAGGCCGACGCCAACCTGCGGCACCGCTCAGCAACTTCGGCCCATGTGCGTTGAATTTCGCCATGAATTTGCGCAACCCTATGACCATGCACCCGTTCGGTACGCTTCAAAATCGAGACGGGCGAAAGCGGCGTAAAGTTGGCTTCGGATCTCTCAAGCTCGCGTCCCTCGTAAACGGTCATTCCAGTGCGTCCTTCCGTGTCACATACCGACAGTCGTCGGCCTTTATCGGGGCGTACATTGGCGGGTTTCTTCCGGCAGTGAAAGCCTTTGATCCCTGTACAATCTGGACTTATGCTATAAGTCCAGTCCATGGCCATTTCCGAAGACACATTCTTTCTGAATTCGACGTTCGAAGGAACGCTGCAACAGCAAATTCAATCGCTTGTCGCTGAAGGCATCTTGTCCGGTCGGTTTCGCCCCTGTGAAAAACTGCCGTCATCGCGGCGTCTGGCAAAACACCTTGGCATCAGCCGGATCACCGTAACCTTGGCCTACACCGAGCTTTTGGCCGATGACTATATCACCGCCAAGGGTCGGTCCGGGTACTATGTTTCGGACACAGCACCGCAGCCAAGGATGAAACGCGATCTGCCCAGAAAGGCCGAAACGGTTGATTGGCCGCGCCTGATCGGCACCCGGTATACCCAGGCGCCACAGTTGGAAAAGCCCGAAGATTGGCATAAATATCGCTATCCGTTCATCTATGGTCAGACCGATCCGACGCTGTTTGATCACGCGAATTGGCGGCTTTGCGCCTTGCAAGCGCTTGGGCTGCGGAATTTCGACGCCATGACGTCAGATTACTTCGAACGCGATGATCCCAAGCTGGTCGAGTTTATTGCTCGCCATTCGTTGCCGCGCCGGGGCATTCTGGCCAATCCGGACGAGGTCTTGGTGACGCTTGGCGCGCAGAACGCCTTGTGGTTGGCGGCCGAGGTTTTGTTGAACCCCACGCGCACCGCAGTCGTCGAGCGGCCCTGTTATCCCGGCTTGTCGGGCATTCTGTCCCTAACCCGCTGTCAGATACATTCCGTTGATGTTGACGATGGTGGCCTTGCACCCGAGGCGGTGCCTGCTTCGGCGGACGTGGTTTTTGTAACGCCCAGCCATCATTGTCCAACAACTGTGACGATGCCGCTGGAGCGGCGGCGCGCGCTTTTGGCACGTGCTGCCAAAGACGACTTCCTTGTGATTGAAGACGACTACGAATTCGAGATGTCATTCCTGAGGCCCCCCTCACCGGCTTTGAAGTCACTGGATGACGAGGGCCGAGTGATCCACATCGGATCATTTTCCAAGTCTCTTTTTCCGGGGTTGCGGTTGGGGTACATGGTGGGCCCGCAGGCCTTTCTCCGCGAAGCGCGCGCGTTGCGTGCGACGGTCTTGCGTCATCCGCCCGGCCACGTGCAACGGACGGCGGCGACCTTCATGTCGCTTGGGCATTACGATGCGCTGATCAAGCGAACTGCCACGGCGTTCAAAACGCGACGGCGCATTATGGCGCTGGCGATTAAGGAACACGGGCTGGAAATTGCAGGTGGCGGAAATGGTGGATCAAGCTTCTGGATGCGTGCGCCGGGTGGCGTTGACACGCGAGACTTGGCGATGCGATTGCGCGACGAAAGCGTTCTGATCGAACCGGGCGCGCCCTTTTTTAGCGGAGAGGGCACGCCCCCTCACAACTATTTCAGGTTGGCGTATAGCTCGATTCCCGAAACGCGTATTTCGGATGGGATCGCCAGAATCGCAAAAGCGATGGCCGCCTAGCCGGATCGCCCGTGGTACGAGACGATCGCGGCCAGATCATTGGGCGGCGTTTGCTCTTGAAGAACAGCGGCGGTGTTCGGGATATGGGTGAACAGCGAGCCATCCGAGAAAAACGTGCTGCGTGTCACAAAGACGATCCGCGCATCGGGTTGCCGATAGCTGGCAAAATCCGCGATAGCGAAGGCGCTGCCATCTTCCAGCATTAAATCTAGGACGATAACCTCAGCTTTACCGCCGCGCAGGTAAGCTATCGCTTCACTTTGCCGTTGCAAGACGATGACGTCTTCTCCGTGGCGCCGAAGATGTCGAGCCCAGATTTTAGACAAGTTTGCGTTAGACGCTACAATTAGTATCAAAATAGACCCTCAGACTTGGAGTTAGCCAAATGTCCGCACCCCGTGAAAACACTCTTCTGCCAAATGTGTTAACGAGGCATTAATGGCTCCAAACATTTCGTTAACGTCGGCGGGTTTCAGCCTCCCGAATTTGATCGCGTCGTGGGGGCTGCTAGTTAGTGTAAAACAACTCAAGATCGGTCATGTCCTATGAGAATTTTACTTATTGTTGCGACCCTCATTTCGCTGCCAGTTTCCGCGATCGCGCAGTCATGCGGCGGTTCTTTCGGATCGTTTATTCAGCAAATGAAGGCCGAGGCGGTCAGCAGGGGACATGCGGCCAGTAACGTTGATCAGTTTTTCGCGAATGTCCGGCAAGATCCCAAAGTTATCCGCGCAGACCGCGCACAAGGCATCTTTCAAATGCCGTTTACCGATTTTTCGCGCCGCCTGATCAGCCAGAACAGGCTTAATGCCGGTAAACGTAATGGGCAAAAGTGGGACAGTGTCTTTGATCGGGTCGAGCGGGATTATGGCGTTTCGCGTGGCGTTCTGTTGGCGTTCTGGGCGTTTGAGACCGATTTTGGCGCGGTGCAGGGCAGCTTTAATACGGTCAACGCGCTGGTGACGCTGTCGCATGACTGTCGGCGGCCCGAGTTGTTTCGCCCACAGGTTTTTGCGGCACTCGAACTCTTTGAACGTGGTGATCTTGATCCCGCGCGCACGACGGGCGCTTGGGCTGGAGAAATCGGCATGGTGCAGATGCTGCCCGAGGATATCATCGCGAACGGCGTCGACGGCGATGGAGATGGTGAGGTAAACCTGAAGACATCGCCTGCTGATGCGTTAATGTCGGGCGGTAAAATGCTTCAAAGCCTTGGATGGCAGAAGGGCCAACCTTGGATGCAAGAAGTGGTTATGCCTCGTGATTTTGACTGGTCGCAATCGGGGCTTGAGACGTGGAAATCGGCGTCAGAGTGGTTGAAGGATGGGGTAAAGCCCCGTTCAGGGCAGTTGGCATCATCAAATCTTGATGCCGCGATCCTGTTGCCACAAGGCCGGAATGGACCAGCGTTCCTGATCTACCCGAACTACAAAGTCTTTTTTGAATGGAATCAAAGCTTTATCTACGTCACAACAGCTGCCTACTTTGCCTCTCGGCTTGAAGGGGCGCAGGTCTATAATGTGGGCGACCCAAGCCCAGCTTTGTCTGACGCGCAGATGAAATCGCTTCAACAGAAGCTTTCCGCGCGCGGACACGATGTGGGCGGAATTGATGGGATTTTGGGCGCGCGCACCCGAATTGCAGTTCAGAAAGAACAAAAAAGCCTTGGCCTTCCGGCAGATGCCTGGCCGACGCGTGAGCTGCTTGATCGTCTTTAGCTACCAACAGACGCGAAGAAAGTTACCCGTACAAGACCCCGTGACAGCAGTTGGTGTTCCGGCAAAATTACCAGCGGTTGCCAAAGCAGCAACTACAAAAAGGACAGCAATATAATCGCTCATAGCGATTGACCCCACCTAACAATATACATTCAAAAGCCCGCCACCCAAAGGCGAGTGTGTCAAAGGTATGGCAGGAAAAGGCGCGAAACAAGGCACGAGCCCCTTACCAAGGGTAAACAGTGCGGTTCCAATTTGGAAACGGGCTGATTCTCATAGTCCTGAAAACATGGAATTTTTTGAGTTAGGGCAGCCAAAGATGTGGCATACGAGGGAGGTCTTCCCCCTCGTTGCCGGTGTCATTTTTACGAAAAGACCTTCGTCAGCGCTTTGTCGACCGCACTGGTAATCTGGTCGATATCATCCGCAGTCGAGATCAAAGCGGGCGAAAAACAAAGTGTGTTGTTCAGCCCGGGAAGTGACCGGTTTGTAACGCCGATGATAACGCCTTGAGCCATGCAATCTGCAGCGACGGCTTGGGCTTTCTTTTCGTCTACGGCTTCTTTCGTTTGACGATCTGCGACCAACTCGGCGCCGCAGAACAATCCCTTACCACGCACATCGCCGATGACGCGGTGTTTTTCTTGAAGCGCCCATAGGTTGTCCATCAGCCGCGCGCCCATGGCCGTGGTGTTCGCCAGAAGGTCTTCATCTTCGATAATGCCCATGTTTTCGATTGCCGCCGCGGGCCCCGCCGTGCAGCCGCCGAACGTCGAAATATCGCGGAAATAGCCCAAGGGATCGTCCGCGTCGTCCTTGAACATCGCAAAGACTTCGTCGGTGGTGACCATGCAGGCGATTGCCGCATAGCCCGAGGCCACGCCTTTCGCCATCGTCACAAAGTCGGGCTTCACACCATAGTGCTGATAACCGAACCATTCGCCCGTCCGGCCAACGCCGCAAACGACTTCGTCGATATGCAGAAGGATATCGTATTTTTTGCAGACCTCTTGCACCCGGTCCCAATATCCTTCGGGTGGGACGATCACACCGCCACCTGCGGTTACGGGTTCAAGGCAAAGCGCACCAACCGTGTCAGGGCCTTCGCGCAGGATGACCTCTTCGATCTGGTTTGCGGCCCATTCGCCATAGTTCTCGGTTTCGACCTGCGCTCGGTATTCAAGGCAATGGGGAACTTCGACAAAGCCCGGCGTAAATGGGCCGTATTGCGCGTTTCGTTCAGGCTGGCCACCTGCGGACAGACAGGCGATTGTAGTGCCGTGGTAGTCGCGTTCGCGGTAGAGGATCTTGTGTTTCTTGCCGCCGTATTTCTTGTGTGCGATCTGGCGGACCATCTTGAAGGCTTTCTCGTTCGCCTCGGACCCCGAATTGCAATAGTAAACCCGGTCCATGCCTGGCATTCGTTCGGTCACCATTTCGGCAAATTTGGCGCCGGGAATCGATCCAGCCGAGCCTGAGAAATAAGGCATCTGGATCAATTGATCCCGTACGGCATTCGCGATCCGTTCGCGTCCGTAGCCCACATTTACCGTCCAGACACCGCCAGACACAGCATCAAGATGCTCTTTCCCGGTGGCGTCCCACACGCGCATCCCCTTGCCTTCGATCATCACACGGGGATCGACGTTTTCGAATGCTTTGTGTTGGATCAGGTGATGCCAGACGTTTTTGCGATCAGCTTCGATGACGTCGCTGATGTCGTTGGGAACGGTAGCCATGCCAAACTCTCCTAGAAGACCTAGATCAGATTGAGGCTATCGTGAGAGTCGTAATAGGGCCAGAGACATTGACCGAGTAAGGCCAGATTGGCCAAGGCAATGCCCTGGCCAAGAGGTTCAGAGTTAAGCCGCAGCTTTCCGGCTATTGTTGCGCCGTCTTCTGCCTTTGGGATTGGGCGATGTTTTGCGTTTCGCGTTCTGAGCGGGTTTTTTACCACCTGGCTCGACGCGACGCCCTTCATCCCAGCTTTTACCGCTGGCAACTTCGATCTTGGACTTAAGAACTTTTTCGATGTCACGAAGCGCATCGGCTTCGTCGCTGGAACAAAAGGCGACTGCGCGCCCCGATGTTCCGGCACGCGCCGTCCGACCGATCCGGTGCACATAGTTTTCGGCGACGTTCGGAAGGTCATAGTTGTAGACATACTTTACGTCGGGAATGTCGATGCCTCGCGCGGCCACATCTGTAGCGACCAAAATGTCGATCTCGCCCGATTTGAATTCCCGAATGGCGCGATCCCGCTGGCCTTGGCTTTTGTTGCCGTGGATCGACGCGGCCGAAAACCCGGTGGCACAGAGTTTCTTCATCAACCGTTCAGAGCCGTGTTTGGTTCTACAAAACACCAACGACCGAACGCCGGGATGTTCGTTCAACAGTTCGATCAGTAGCGACGTTTTTTCCGTCTGAGCCACGAAATGCACGGACTGCGTGATCTTTTCGACGGCGGAACCGGGGCGCGAAACTTCGACCCGAACCGGATCTTTCAGGAATTGCTTGGACAATTCTGCCATCAGTTTTGGCATCGTAGCCGAGAACATCATGGTTTGGCGGTCTTTGCGCAACAAAGGCGCGATGCGGCGCAGGGCATGGATGAACCCCATGTCCAGCATTTGGTCGGCTTCGTCCAAAACCAGAAACTGCGTTTGGTCCAAGCGTACGGCATTGCGATCCAACAGGTCGATCAAGCGACCCGGTGTCGCGACCAGAATGTCCACGCCGCGACGCATCTTTTCGACCTGTGGATTGATGGCTTTACCACCCACGATCATCACCACCTTCAAATGACTGCCTTTGGAGTAGTTCGCGATATTGTCGCAAATCTGCTTGGCCAACTCGCGCGTGGGCGCAAGGATTAGCCCAGTGGCGGTCTGGGGGGCAGGGGCGGCACCAATGGACATGATCGCATCCAACAGCGGCAGCGCGAAGGCGGCGGTTTTACCCGTTCCGGTTTGCGCCAAACCCAGCACATCCTTACCGTTTAACCCGTGTGGGATAGCTTGCTGTTGAATAGGTGTCGGAGTTGTAAGGCCCTGATCAGTCAGGATCTTTACGAGGCGAGGCTTAAGCCCCATTGATTCAAAATTCATTTCTTCCTTTTGTCAGGCTTCAAACCTGAACATTTATTGTCCTTTGCCGCTTGGGCAAAGCACTGGACACAGTTGGCGCACACGCGCATTACGCGGTGCTGCCTCCTTGCGTGATCTAGGAAACAGTGATCGCTGGTTCGGGTCCCGATATTCGGGCCTGCTCACGCGGCAAACCAACGGCGATCACGCGTCTCATCGCTGCAATGCAGCAAGAAGTCAAGTTCTATAAAATACCGGGCCCACGTCCGGCGCCTTTCGGCACCGGTTGGATTAGCTTCCGGCTTGGTCGATCAACGCAGCAATAATGGCCTTTGCACTGTCGCTGTTCCATTCGGCATCGCCACGCATCCGGGCGATTTCATTGCCGTCCGTGTCTAGGATCAGAGTGATAGGCAGACCCAAAACGGCCATTTCTCGGGCCAGCTTCTGGCGGGGGTCTAAAAAGATCGGAAGGTTGTCGACTTCGATTTCGTCAAAGAACTTGCGAATGCCGGTGACTGAATTGCGACCCGTGGCGATTGTTACGACCTCAAAAGCGTCGCCGCCAAACTCGGTCTGCAATTCGGCAAGCTGCGGCATTTCTTTCCGGCAAGGCGCGCACCACGTGGCCCAGAAGTTCACCAGCACCATTTTGCCCTTGTAATCGGCCAAGGTGAACTCTTTGCCGCCCGGGTCAGTGAAGGCAATATCCGAGACCGGTTGCGGCTCAGAAAAGCTCAGTTTCTTCATGGTGCCTTCCCGCAGCGTTTCAATCGCGGCGGTATCGGCCATTGCTACATTTGCAGCGAGCGCGAGGCCCGTGTAGAGGACGGCAAAGAAAAGACGCATTAAACTCCCTTTCGGAGAGATTATGAACGACGACGCAAATAAGATGTGGGGCGGACGCTTTGCCGCCGGACCCGATGCCATCATGGAAGCGATTAACGCTTCGATCAGCTTCGACCAACGACTTGCACGCCAAGACATCCAAGGTTCGCGTGCCCATGCCGCAATGTTAGCGGCCACGGGCATCATTACCCATAACGATGCCGAAGCGATCGGGGAAGGCCTGCTCACGGTCTTGTCAGAGATTGAAACCGGAACGTTTGCGTTTTCGACCGCGCTGGAAGACATCCACATGAACGTGGAAGCGCGCCTGAAAGAATTGATCGGCGAACCTGCAGGGCGTTTGCATACCGGGCGCAGCCGAAATGATCAGGTCGCGACCGATTTTCGGCTTTGGGTCCGCGAACAATGTGATGCGGCCATTTCAAGCATTCAGGCGTTGCAAAAGGCGCTGCTGGGCCAAGCAGAAGTCGGGGCGGATTGGGTCATGCCTGGATTTACCCATTTGCAGACGGCGCAGCCTGTCACTTGGGGTCATCATATGATGGCCTACGTCGAAATGCTGGGCCGGGATGCGTCGCGCTTTGCGGATGCACGCGCACGCATGAACGAATGCCCTCTTGGGGCTGCGGCCCTTGCAGGCACGTCTTTCCCGATTGACCGCGATGCGACGGCGAAGGCTCTTGGGTTCGACCGGCCTTCGGCCAATTCGTTGGACGCTGTGGCCGATCGTGACTTCGCGCTAGAATTCCTATCCGCCAGTTCGATCACTGCCATGCACCTTAGCCGTCTGGCCGAGGAACTGGTGATTTGGTCCAGCGCGCAGTTCCGATTCGTGTCGATGTCCGACAGGTTCTCGACCGGCTCGTCGATCATGCCGCAAAAGAAAAACCCCGACGCCGCCGAATTGGTGCGCGCCAAGATCGGACGCATTTTGGGCGCAACTGTTGGTCTGTTCACGGTGATGAAGGGCCTGCCGCTCGCCTATTCCAAGGACATGCAGGAAGACAAACAGCAGGTTTTTGACGCCGCAGACAGCCTGATGTTAAGCCTTGCGGCCATGGAAGGCATGGTCAGCGACATGAGCGTGAACGAAAGCGCCCTGCGCGTCGCTGCCGCATCCGGGTTTTCCACTGCAACCGATTTGGCCGATTGGCTGGTCCGCGAGGCAGGCTTGCCCTTCCGCGACGCACACCATGTTACCGGATCGCTTGTGGCGATGGCGGAAGAGCAGGGAAAAGACCTGCCCGATCTGACCCTTGATCAGATGAAATCCGCCCACGTCGCCATCACCGAAGGTGTGTTTGACGTGCTGGGAGTGGACAATTCGGTCAAAAGTCGCACATCCTACGGCGGTACGGCACCAGAACGGGTGCGCGAACAGATCGCACTCTGGAAAGGGCGCTTGGCATGAAATGGTTTGTGGCACTTGCTATGACCCTGATGGCGGGGTGTGAAAATCCGCAGCTTGGGGTTGGCGCCTCGATTGGGTCAGGTGGTGTCAGCGTTTCGCCCGTGGCCTCGGGTCGGGTTGGCGGTGTTGGCGTGGCGGTGTACCCATGAGAGCCCTTATTGTCCTGACGTTCTTCGCCCTTGCCGCTTGCGGGGCCGATGGTGCGCCCGAGCCTAAAGGCGATGCCGGAACGTCCGGCATTACCGTGACGGGGTCGGCCTCAATCGGCGTGTCTGGGTCCTTCTAGTGAGCCCGCTACGCATGGTCTATCTGGCGCTTGCCATCTGGGGCGCGGTGCATCCGATGTCCTACTTCCTAACTTATATGCAAAGCGAAGGCACCGGCCTCTCGGGACTGATCGACGCTTGGTACGTCAATGCCTCGACCCACGGTTTGGTCTGGGACCTAACGATTGCCGCCATCGCCCTGACGGTCTGGATCATTGCCGAAACATGGGTGCGCAAAAACTGGTCTGCCCTGATCGCGATCCCGGCGACGTTTTGTATTGGGGTTAGCTGCGGCTTGCCGCTGTATTTGTTCTTGCGGACGCGGAATATTGGGTAGGGTGCTAAGATGGCTCAGCAGGACGTTGTTGCCGTCGATCGATCTCAGCCGAATGACCGATTACTATCTTTGAGATCGTCAGCTACAACCCTCAAACACCCATCAATCGACACCCTTAGTGAGGCGGACCTTTACCCATGTCCAAACGCTTTATCGTGGACGTCCCCGGCGTTCCAAAGTCACCGTCCCCAATATCCAATGCAGTTGTCGTCGGTGATACCTGTCATATCTCGGGGCAGTTAGCTGTCTACGACGACGGTTATCGACTCGGCACAGCGCGCCAAGAAGCAGAACGCGCGTTCGAACTTGTCTTTGCCATTGCAAAGGAAGCTGGTTTTGATCGGACAGACATCGTCTATGTAGATCTCGCGTTCTCTGACCTCGACGACCTTCCAGAAGTGAATGAGCTTTACGGTGAACTTTTCGATCCACGTCCAGCGCGGACAATCTATCAAGCTGCAAAGTTACCCTTCGGAGCGAAAGTGAAAATTCAAGCAATCGCAATGCGGGGCTAGAAGCGCATTCTCGGGTTTTATGAGGGTTTCCGTGGGGCAACGGGTGCGTGTCTAAGCGGAGTTGGTCTTCGTCACGGCCCGTCGAATAACCCGGAGGGCCTCAATCCCAAACCTTCAATTCACCACAACCTCAGACTTGATTGAATTGGCGATAAAGCACCGCGCGTGGGCTTCGTGGTGTAAAAGCGCCAAGGCATCCGCCGTCGGGGCATCGCCCACCCACTCAATCTTCGGAAACAAATCCACCCGCGTGATCCATGGGTTCGGTTCGCCCTCCATCACGCCCTTCGCGGCATCGTTATAGGTTACCACGCTGTACCCGGCGCGGCGCGCTAGGTCCAAAAAGGTCATCATGTGGCAGGACGATACGGAAGCGATGAAAGCTTCTTCGGGGTCCACGGCGGTTTCATCCGAATAGGGAAGGGGTACCGACAGGGGCGAGGCTGATCCGGGCACCACAGCGCCTCCGTCAAAGGCCCATTCATGGGCGCGGCTGTAACGCCCTTTGGCAAAGTCGCCCTCGCAGGACCAGCGGATGGTCGCGGTGTATGTATGTGTCATGGCCAAGACTTATCGCGGAGCGGTCGATCTGTCGATTGTTGCGCCCGTTTGTTGGTCTGTTATGACCCAAATTCCAACGCCCAAGGACTCGACAATGGACCACTTCTTGCACCAGAACGGCATTCTGCATGCCGAAGACGTAGCCCTGCCCGAGATCGCGGCTGAGGTCGGCACACCGTTCTACGTCTATTCGACCGCGACGTTCGAGCGCCATTATCGGTTGTTGGACGAGGCACTTTCGGGCCTCGATCACCTGATTTGCTATGCGATGAAGGCCAATTCCAATCAGGCCATTTTGACGCTGATGGCGCGTTTGGGTGCGGGCGTTGATGTGGTTTCTGGCGGCGAATACCGCCGGGCGATTGCGGCTGGTTTTCCCGGCGAGCGGATTGTGTTTTCCGGCGTCGGTAAGACGCGCGCAGAGATGGAGCTGGCGCTGACAGGGGGGATTCGGCAATTCAACGTCGAAAGTGAACCCGAAATGCATATTTTGTCAGCAGTTGCTGAAAAATTAGGCAAGCTTGCACCGATCACCGTGCGGGTGAACCCTGATGTCGATGCCAAAACCCACGAAAAGATCGCGACAGGCAAGGCTGAGAACAAATTTGGCATCCCAATCAGCCGTGCGCGCGAGGTTTATGCCGAAGCCGCCAACCTGCCTGGGTTGGACGTTGTGGGTATCGATGTGCACATCGGCTCGCAATTGACCGATCTTGAACCATTCGAACAAGCCTACATGAAAGTCGCCGAACTGACCCACGTGTTGCGGGCAGATGGCCACGATATCCGTCGCCTCGACCTTGGTGGCGGGCTTGGCATTCCTTACGAACGCTCGAACAATGCGCCGCCTTTGCCGGTGGAATACGGTGAAGTCATCAAGCGCACGGTCGGTGATTTGGGCTGCGAGGTAGAAATCGAACCCGGCCGTATAATCGCTGGTAATGCAGGGCTTTTGGTCTCGAATGTGATCTACGTAAAGTCCGGAGAAGACAGAGATTTTTTGATCGTGGACGCCGCGATGAACGATTTGATCCGCCCGGCTATGTATGGCGCATACCACGACATTGTGCCCGTGGTTGAGCCCGCCGCTGGTGTCGAATTGACCCCTTATGATGTTGTCGGACCCGTTTGCGAATCCGGAGACACCTTCACGAAAGGTCGCGACCTTCCGCCTGTTGGTCCGGGTGATTTGATCGCCTTCCGCTCCGCCGGGGCATACGGTGCCGTAATGGCGTCAGAGTACAACACGCGGCCGCTGATCCCGGAAGTTCTGGTCCATGGGCATCAATTTGCCGTCATTCGCCAAAGACCGACCTTTGATGAAATTATAAACCGCGATATCGTACCAAAATGGCTTAAGGGGTAGGATTCTCCTCCGCCCGCTTTAGATTGAGGTTCATGACCGACAAGCGCGATCTTCCACCAGAGGCAAAACAACGGCTGCGCTGGCCGCTGCGGCTGACCTATTTTGGCATGCTGGCTGAACAAGCCGTGCGTGCGTTCTGGCCGTTATGGACTGTGCTTCTTTTCGCCGTTGCGTTTGTTTTGCTGGGCTTTCACGAGTCATTACCAGTCGAAGCCGTTTGGATCTTTGGCGGGATCGCCGTCCTTGCCGTCTTGTTCACCTTTGGATTGGGCGTGCGACGTTTCCAGATGCCGCAGGAAGATGCAGCCTTACAACGGCTAGACGAAACCATGCCGGGCCGTCCGATTTCGACGCTTGTGGATGAACAAGCGATTGGCTCCGGTGATGCAGCGTCAGAAGCCGTTTGGAACACCCATGTGCGTCGCATGTCCGAACGACTGGATGCTGCCCGCGCTGTTGAGCCTGATCTAAAACTATCAAGCCGCGACCGGTTCGGGCTGCGCTATATGGCCCTTATGGCCTTCGTCGTCGCTTTGATCTTCGGCTCGCTTCTTCGCGTAACAACAGTAGTCGACGTGGTGCCGGGGTCCGGGCAGGCTTTGGCCTCGGGACCTTCGTGGGAAGGCTGGGTGGAACCGCCGCTTTATACCGGCAAGCCCAGCATTTACCTGAACGATGTCGATCAGGCCAATCTAGAGGTTCCGACCGGCAGTCGCATAACAGTTCGTTTTTACGGTGCTTTGGGCGACCTCACCTTGACCGAAACAGTCTCGGGGCGGACCGAAGATATTCCCCCCGCATCCGATCCGACGCAAAGCTTCGACGTTACGCAAAACGGCGAACTGCGCATCGAAGGGGACAATGGGCAGGTTTGGACCATCGAAGCGCTGGAAGACTTGGCCCCCACGATCGAATTTGATGGCGACATCGCGCAAGGCGAAGGCGGGCGCATGGAAGCACCCTTCGCGGCCTCGGATGATCACGGTGTCGTCGGCGGGCGGATCCAAATTACGCTGGATTTGGATACTGTGGATCGCCGCTTTGGTCTGACCGCCGATCCTGAACAACGCGAAACCATCGTGCTGGATATCCCGCTTACCATTTCCGGCGACCGGACGGATTTCGCCGAGATGGTTGTAGACGATTTCTCCGAACATCCTTGGGCCAATCTGCCGATCACGGCTGAACTATTCGCACTGGATGATGCTGGGCAAGAAGGCTTTTCCGCGCCGCAGTCGGCAACGCTTCCGGGCCGTCGGTTCTTTGATCCTTTGGCCAAAGCCATCATCGAAGGGCGACGTGATCTGCTTTGGAACCGGGTCAACGCTCCGCGCGTCGCGCAAGTATTGCGCGCAGTGTCGCATCGGCCTGAATCGATCTTTCGGTCTGAAACCGCCTTTATGAAGTTGCGGTTCATCGTGCGGCGTCTGGAAACCCGGGTGTCAATTGATCGGTTGAACGACGAAACCATCGAGGAATTGACGACGGCGCTTTGGGATCTGGCAATTGAGATTGAAGAGGGCGATCTTTCGGATGCTTTGGAACGCTTGCGCCGGGCGCAGGATCGTCTGGCCGAGGCTATCGAAAACGGAGCCACGGATGACGAAATTGCGCAGTTGATGGAAGAAATGCGCGAGGCGATGCAGGAATACATGCGTCAGCTTGCTGAACAGCAGGGCGACCAGAACCAAGATATGGCGCAAGGCGAACAGCAGGAAATGACGGGCCAAGATCTGCAAGACATGCTGGATCGCTTGCAAGAGTTGATGGAGCAAGGCCGCACTGCCGAGGCGCAACAGCTTTTGGAACAACTCCGCCAGATGATGGAAAATATGCAGGTCACCCAAGGCCAAGGAGGGCCGCAATCGCCGGGTCAGCAGGCGATGGAAGGTCTTGCCGAAACCTTGCGTGAACAACAAGGTCTGTCGGACGAAGCATTCCGCGATTTGCAGGAACAGTTTGGCGAAGGCCAGCCCGGCGAAGGAGAACAGGGCGAACAAGGCGAAGGTCAACAAGGGCAACAAGGTCAACAACAAGGCCAAGGTCAACAACAGGGCCAAGGCCAAGGCAACCTTGCGGATCGCCAGCAGGCTTTACGTGATGAGCTGAACCGCCAGACGCAGAACTTGCCGGGAGCAGGAACGCCCGGTGGTGACGAAGCACGCCGGTCGTTGGATCGCGCGGGCGAGGCGATGGATCGGGCCGAAGACTCACTGCGTGACGAAGATTTTGCGGGCGCGCTTGATAATCAGGCTGATGCGATCGAAGCGCTACGCGAAGGAATGCGCGATCTGGCGGAACAGATGGCCGAACAACAACAGCAACAGCAAGGCGGTCAGCAGGGCGAAGAGGTCGGTCGTAACAATCCGAATGGCGCGCGCGATCCTTTAGGCCGCGACACCGGCGAAAATGGCCGCATCGGCACTGATGAACAATTGCTTCAAGGCGAAGACGTCTATCGCCGAGCCCGCGAGCTGTTGGACGAAATTCGCCGTCGTTCGGGCGAACAAGAACGCCCGACGCAGGAACTGGAATACTTGAAGCGTCTGCTCGAACGGTTCTAAACGCCTAGTTCGACCCGGCGATCAGCCCGTCCACCCAATCACGCACGGCATTTGCCCCGTCGACATAAGGGATAAGCGCCCCTTCGCTGCCGGGTACGGCGCGTGCAATTGCGGGCGCTTGGGCATAGACCAAAATCGCTAAGACTGCCAAAAGCGCCATAATAAGGAATCCAAAGCGGAAGCCTTTTCGCTGTCGCGCAACGGCGCTGTGGTTGGCCTTGGTGCGCGCGCCCGTCGACTTAAGGGTAGAATTGATCTCGTCGATGTCGGGAAGTAAATCACGCCGAGGGGCGCCATCACTGGCGTCCGAAATCACATCGGCCCGGCTGGTCGGGCCACGGGCTCCTTCGACGGCCTTTTCCAAGATCTTCGTTTCTGCGTCGGCCCCGCCTTCGTTCAGATGGGCCATTCGGGCGCGTAAGGCGCGCGACGGGGTTCGACGATCCCGGATTTCGGCAAGGCCCAGATCGGTCTGCGTTTCCATCGGTTCAGACGGTGGCGCCCGGCGGCGAGAAAGTTCCCGCTCGGCTTCTTCTTTCAGAACATCCACATCAGCCGCGTCAACTGGGCGTCGTTTCGCAGGGACAGTTATGGGCGGCGGCGCAGGACGGTCAAAGTAATCTTCGTCGTCATCTTCATCTTCCGAGGCTGCGGCAATGGCCAAAGCCGCATGGCTGGGCGCGTCATTGTCATCTGCTTCTGCCGATGCATCTTCGGTCGTGTGCGCCGAAAGAGCTTGCTCGGTGAATTCTTCGGGTGGGGGTGGCAATTCAAACCACGTGTGCCCGCAATTCGAACATTGCACGTCGCGGCCTTCGTCGGGGACCAAAGCCGTGTCAATCTCGTACTGAGCGCTGCAATTCGGACAAATTAGCCGCATATCAATAAGTTCCTAGCCTCGAATTTTGCACCTATTCCGGCGTCATATCACCTGCCTTGGACAAGGTTTAGCACTTCATTTTGTCACGGGGAAGCCCAGTGCCGTTGAACCTTCCCTCAGAAACGGGCAAAACCGTCTCAAAAGCAGAGGTGGCGACATGATCGAGTTGGACAAAGTCGCAGTTAATTTTGGTGATAGAAAGCTGTTTAGCGACGTTTCGCTGACACTGCCTCAGGGCAGTTTTCACTTTTTGATCGGACCGTCAGGTGCGGGAAAAACAACACTACTTCGTCTGTGTTCTATGGAAATGCAGCCCACCGAAGGCGAAGTTTCTCTTTTAGGTCAAACCGTTTCAGGGCTTCAACAGAGTGCGGTTGCGGCGATGCGCCAAAGAATTGGCGTGGTGCACCAAGACAGCCGGTTTATCGACCATCTGACCGTTTCTGAAAATGTGGTTTTACCCGCCTCGGTCTCGGGCCAGTCGGGGCCAAACATTGATTTTCAATTGGTCGAGCTATTGGGTTGGGTCGGTTTGGCGGCTCAGGCAGAACAATATCCGCTCGAACTTTCGGGTGGCGAACGTCAGCGCGCAGCGCTTGCCCGGGCGGTGATCTTGTCGCCGGATGTCATTCTGGCGGACGAGCCAACAGGCAACGTCGATTGGGATATGTCAGTGCATATTCTGGATTTGCTGATCGAGTTGAACAAGCTGGGCAAAACCATCCTGTGTGCCACTCACGATCTAAACCTTGTTCGACACGCAAAATCACGCGTTTCGGCGAAGGTTTTGCGTCTGAAACGTGGCGTCATCGAAGTTGCGGGGGCGGCGTTATGAAACTTGCCAAGCTTTTGTCGCGTGACGCCACCTTAAACCGTGTCGTTCCGCCTAGCGGTTTTACCGCGATCCTGACGATTGTCAGTTCGGGCGTTATGGCCTTTCTGGCTATTTTCACCATCGCCATGGCTTTGGCCGCCGGCGATCTGGCGTCTAACTGGGAGGCCGAATTGGCCGGGACGGCAACGGTGCGCATCACAGCTTCGCCGGATACCATCGACGCTCAGACTGACGGAGTATTGGCAGCCTTGGCGCAGACCCCGGGCATCATATCCGCCCGCAGGCTTGAACTGACTGAACAACTGGAATTGCTCGCGCCGTGGTTTGGTACGGGATTGCCTCTGGATCAACTAAGTCTACCGGTGCTGATCGACATCACTGAAACCGAGGAAGGTCCGGATCGCACGGGTCTGGAACAACGTCTAGCTGCCGAAGCGCCGGGGGCGGTTTACGAATCTCATGGCCGCTGGCGTGCACCGCTTGTAGAAGCGGCGGGCAGATTGCGCGGCCTTGGCATGACGTTTCTAATTCTGATCGCGCTTGTGACCGGTGTGACAATCACGCTCGCCGCCTCATCGGCTCTGTCGGCCAATGCACAAGTTGTGGACGTCTTGCGGCTTGTCGGAGCGAAGGACAATTGGATCACCAGCGCCTTTGTTCTGCGCTTTACTCTGCGCGCCATTATCGGAGCTTTCGCGGGTATGATCTTGGGCGTGATCACCGTTGCCCTTATGCCGGGCGGCGTTGAAACTGGTATCCTAAGCGGGTTTGGCTTTCAGGGCGCGGAATGGCTATGGCCGTTGTTCGTGCCTTTTGTGGCGGGGTTGATCGCTGCTGCTGCGACCTATCTGACCGCTGCACGCACCCTAAGGACTGCCCTATGAACGACGGTATTCAATGGGTTCGGTCGCTGATCTTCAACGTCACGATCTACTTGGTCATGTTGATATATGCGATTGCGTTTTTCCCGTTTGCTCTTTTCAGCAGAACTTGGGCCTTTCGCGCGTGTCACGCATGGTGCGCCTTTGTGATCTGGGCCGCACGCTGGATGATCGGATTGAAAACCGAAGTCCGTGGCAAGCCGCCGAAGGGCGAAGTTGTGATCGCGGCCAAGCATCAGTCGTTCCTTGATATCATTATGATCTATCACGCCGTCCCACGCGGCAAATTCATCATGAAGCGCGAGTTGATGTGGGCTCCGTTGCTTGGTCCCTACGCATTGCGCATCGGCTGCGTTCCGGTCAATCGCGGCAAGCGCGGCGTGGCGATTGAAAAGATGAAGCAGGACGTTCTAAAAGGCCGCGCCGAACCCGGTCAGTTGATCATCTATCCCCAAGGAACCCGCGTCGCGCCCGGTGCGAAAAAATCCTATAAAGTGGGGGCGGGCGTTCTGTACCAACAACTTGGCCAGACTTGCGTGCCGGTTGCCACAAATGTCGGCTATTTCTGGCCAAAGCGGGGCATTTTGCGTAAACCGGGCCTTGCCGTTGTTGAATTTCTCGACCCAATCGAACTGGGTTTGCCCGTGCCGGAATTCATGAAGGTCTTGGAAGATGTCGTAGAAACCAAGTCAGACGCGCTTTTGGCCGAAGCAATGGGTGACGCATGAGCATCGGACCGGTAAGCCAAGGCCCTAACGCAGAAGAAGCCGCCTATTGGTCGACCAAAGGGCGTAGCTGGATCGAACACGAGGCCGTTCAGGATCACTTGTTGCGGCCCGTAACAGACACGCTTCTAGAGCTTACTCAATTTCAACCGGGCCAGCGTGTGTTGGACATCGGTTGCGGCACCGGGGCACATGCATTGGCCGTTGCCGAAAAGGTTGGGCCAAGCGGTGAGGTTCTGGCGCTTGATATCTCTCAGCCGTTGTTGGAGCGCGCAGGCCAAAGGTTCGCGGGCGCTGGCGCACCGGTGCAGACTTATCTGGGCGACGCGCAAGTGGCAGATGTGCCCGGTGAATTTGAGATTGCAACATCGCGATTTGGGGTGATGTTCTTTGCCGACCCCGCGGTGGCTTTCGCGAACATCGCAGGCGCGCTCAGATCGGGTGGGCGGATGGTATTTGCCGCATGGGCGCCTGTTTCGGTGAACCCGTGGTGGCGCTTGCCGATCACCATTGCGCAGGCACGGCTTGGCACACCGCCGCCGAACAAGCCCAATGCGCCGGGGCCAATGGGCTTGGCCGATGTTACCTATCTGGAAGGCCAACTGTCCGGCGCGGGCTTCACCGATTTCGCAGTCACACCGACGACAATCACTCTGGGCGCAACCGGCGGACCTGCCGACATGGCCGCCCTTAGCATCCAAGTTGGACCCGCCGCGCGATTGATCCGGCTGTTCGATGCAAGGCAGGCAGATGTCGCTGCGATCGAGGATGGGCTGACACGGGCCTACGAGGACTATGTGGACGATGGCGCGTTCGCCATGCCCGCCACGTTGAACATAATCGACGTCAGGCTGCCATAAGCTTGCAGCGATGCACTGGCGCGCCCTATATAGACAGAAAGAATGAGGGCAGGCATGCATTATCTCGATTTTGAAAAACCACTGGCCGAGATCGAAGGCAAAGCTGAAGAGCTGCGCGCGATGGCACGGGCCAATGCCCAAATGGACATCGAAAAGGAAGCCTCGGCGCTGGATAAAAAGGCGCATCAACTTTTGGGCGACCTTTACAAGGATCTAAGCGCTTGGCGGAAATGTCAGGTGGCGCGGCATCCGGATCGTCCCCATTGCGGTGAATATATTGAGGCGTTGTTCACAGAATACACACCATTGGCAGGCGATCGGAACTTTGCCGACGATCAGGCCGTCATGGGCGGATTGGCGCGTTTGAACGACCGGCCAGTGATGGTGATTGGTCATGAAAAGGGTAACAATACGCAGTCACGCATTGAGCGGAATTTTGGCATGGCGCGGCCCGAAGGCTATCGCAAGGCGATCCGTTTGATGGACTTAGCCGACCGATTCAACGTCCCCGTGGTCACTTTAATCGACACACCCGGCGCCTATCCCGGCAAAGGGGCCGAAGAACGCGGCCAATCCGAAGCCATTGCACGGTCTACCGAAAAGTGTTTGCGTATTGGCGTGCCCTTGGTCAGCGTCGTGATCGGCGAAGGTGGTTCGGGCGGGGCTGTGGCTTTTGCAACGGCGAACCGCGTGGCGATGCTGGAGCATTCGATCTATTCGGTGATTTCACCGGAAGGCTGTGCATCTATTTTGTGGAAAGACGCTGAAAAGATGCGTGAAGCGGCCGAGGCGTTGCGTCTGACCGCACAAGACCTGCACCGCTTAAGCGTGATCGACCGGATCATCGCCGAACCCTTAGGCGGAGCGCAACGCGACAGCACAAGCACGATGAAATCTGTCGGCCTTTGCATTGACGACATTCTGACCCAACTGTCGCAAATGTCGCGCGAGGAAATCGTTCAAGATCGCCGCAAGAAGTTTCTTGCCATCGGTGAGACGGGGCTGGCCGCCTGATCTGATTGTGCGCAACATGCTTTAGCTCTGGGTTAGAATGTCTTTCATCTTCTGGCTGAGTTCATCCTGCCACGGCCCCCGGATCTCTTTGACGCGCGCCATATAAGCTTTGTTTTCGGTCGGCGGAATGGCGGGATCGTAAAGATGCGCGACCTCCAGCATCGAACGGCGATCCATGTCGTTGAAGGCGTCGACCAGCCCTTCGGATTTGTCTTCCGGGATGCCCATGGCCTCAAGCGCCGAGCGACCAATGCGTAAGGAACTGTCGTAGGTCTCGCGTATTATGTCGCGGCAGCCAACACCCCAAAGTTCATAAACATGGTGTCGGTTACGCGCCGCTGCAATGACGTGAAGGTTGGGGTAGGTCTTAGTGGCATATTCGGCAAGCTGGGTGATCTTATCGGTCCCATCAATCGCGATGATCAGAACTTTCGCGCGCTCAATCCCGGCTGAGATTAACAGATCAGGGCGCGTTGCATCGCCGTAATAGACCCGCGCGCCGAACTTTCGAAGGCTGTCGATCTGATTGGAATCGTAATCAATCACGGTCGTCTTGTAACCAGCCGCCAGTAAAAGCCTGTCGACCACAGTGCCGATACGGCCATAGCCTGCGATAATCACCTCGCCGGGTTCCTCAATCGTATCTTCCTCACGCGCCTCGTCCTTAACGTATTTCGGCGCGATAACCCGGTCGTATAAGACGAAAAGCGCGGGTGTAAGCAGCATCGAAAGCGCAATCACCAAAAGCAATTGATCGGCGATGCCTTGGGGAAGCACCGAATTGGCAACCGTGAAGGTCAAAAGCACGAAGCCGAACTCACCCGCCTGCGCAAGGCTGAGGGACAACAACCACCGATCCGTGCCACGCAAGCCGTAGATTGTGCCAAGCAGGAACAATACGGCACCTTTCAGCACGATCAGCCCAATGGTCAAGCCAAGGGTGATCGCCAAACTGTCCCAAAGCAGGGCAAAGTTGATGCCAGCCCCAACGGTGATGAAGAACACGCCCAACAACAGCCCTCGGAAGGGATCAATGTCGCTTTCCAGCTCGTGGCGGTATTCGCTATTGGCCAAAACAACGCCCGCGATGAATGTCCCAAGTGCCGGCGACAGACCGACAAGCGACATCAATAGCGCAATGCCCACAACCATGGACAGGGTGGTTGCCACGAACAATTCGCGCAAGCCCGCAGTGGCGATGAACCGAAACGCAGGGCGGGTCAGGAAGCTGCCGCACAGGATGACAAAGGCAATCGCGCCAAGCGTAACAAGCGCCACCTGCCAACCGACAAGCCCCTCGACAAGGCTGTAGGACGCGCCGTGGTCGCCTTCGCCGTGGTCTTCGGTGCCATGGCTGTCACCGTGGACAATTTCAGCGCCAACGGTTTCGGCGACACCAGCACCACCAATCAAGTCCGGCATAGCCAGCAAGGGGATCAGCGCTAAAATCGGGATGACCGCAATATCCTGCGTCAGCAGCACCGAGAAACTGGATTCTCCGCCAGGGCTTTTCATCAACCCTTTCTCATTCAGCGTTTGCAGCACAATGGCTGTGGACGACAGTGCAAGAACAAGGCCAATCCCTAACGAAATGCTCCAAGGCTGACCGATCAACATCGCGGCCCCCATCACACCGGCTGTCGTCAAAGCAATCTGACCGCCACCCAACCCCAACAATTGGTTCCGCATCGCCCAAAGTTGTCGTGGCTCAAGCTCTAGGCCCACAAGAAACAACATCATAACCACGCCGAATTCCGCGAAATGCTGGATCGAAACGACATCCACATTCAGAACTGCAAGCAGCGGCGAAATCACGATCCCCGCAATCAGATAACCAAGCACCGAACCAAGCCCAAGTTTCGAAGCAATCGGAACCGAGATGACGCCAGCGATCAGGAAGATGAATGCAAGAAGAAGGAAATCCGTCATGGGTCAACCCTGCATGAAAATTCGCGAATTTGGAAATAGAGTTCCCGCGCACCCGGTAATCCATCGCAGAAATCGCGCCTGAAATAGCGCTTTCCCCTTCCCTCGTGCCGGGTCTTTGCTATCGTTGCACAAAACCCGCAGCAAAACGGGTCGGACACATAGGGAGGATTACAATGACCACAGTCTCAATGACGGTGAACGGCAAGGCTGTTTCGTCTGACGTCGAGGACCGCACGCTTCTAGTTGACTTTATTCGCGAGCAACTGCGCCTTACTGGCACCCACGTCGGTTGCGACACCAGCCAATGTGGCGCTTGCGTCGTCCATGTGAACGGCACTGCGATGAAATCTTGCACCATGCTGGCGGTTTCTGCCAATGACGCGGATATCACCACCATCGAAGGTGTGGCCAACGACGACCTTCACCCGATGCAAAAAGCCTTTAACGACAATCACGGTCTTCAGTGCGGGTTCTGTACGCCCGGCATGATCATGTCAGGCATCGACATGGTGAACCGTTACAAGGCCGAAGGTAAAAAGCTGGACGAAACCGCGATCCGCCACGAGCTGGAAGGCAATATCTGCCGCTGTACGGGCTACCACAACATCGTAAAATCGATCAGCCAAGCCGCCGGCGAAATGTAAAAACAGACCAGGGAGGAATTCGACATGAGTAGTGAAGGCATAGGAGCCCCGGTCAAGCGCAAGGAAGACAAGCGTTTCACCACCGGCAAAGGTAAATACACCGACGACATCCGTATGGAAAATCAGGCCTACGCGGCCTTTGTGCGCAGCCCGCACGCCCATGCGAAAGTTAAAGGGATCAACACATCCGTCGCCGAAGCTATGGACGGCGTCATTGCGGTTCTGAACGGCGCCGAACTAACCGGCGACGGCATCGGGAACATCATCTGCGGTTGGGCGATCTCGTCAAAAGACGGCAGCCCGATGAATATGGGCGCTTGGCCCGCAATGGCCTCTGAGACGGTCCGTTACACTGGCGACGCCGTTGCGGTCGTTGTTGCCGAAACGAAGGCACAAGCGCGCGCTGCCGCCGAAGCGGTCGACGTTGACTACGAAGAGCTACCCGTTGCCGCCAATATCGAGGCCGCACTGGCAAGCAATGCCCCGCAAATCCATGAAAATGCCCCCGGTAACGTGATCTACGATTGGGAAATCGGTGAAAAAGACGCAACTGACGCCGCTTTGGCCGGTGCTGCGCATATCACCGAAATGGACATCACCAACAACCGTCTGGCTCCGAACGCGATGGAGGCCCGCGCCGCTATCGCCACGTTCGACGAAAGCGACGATCACTACACGCTATATACCACCAGCCAGAACCCCCACGTGGCACGTCTGGTGCTATCGGCGTTCTATGCTGTGGCGCCTGAGAACAAGCTGCGCGTGATTGCCCCAGATGTGGGCGGTGGTTTCGGGTCAAAAATCTATATCTACCCTGAAGAAATCGTTTGCCTCTGGGCGTCGATGAAAACCAAGCGCTCGATTAAATGGACCTCGGATCGCTCCGAAGCCTTCCTGACCGACGCGCACGGTCGCGACCACATCACTAAGGCCAAAATGGGCTTTGACGCCAACGGCAAAATCGTCGGTTTCAAGGTTGCAACCAAGGCGAACTTCGGCGCTTACATGTCGCTGTTTTCCTCGGCCGTGCCGACGTACCTTTACGCGACACTGCTTTCCGGCACCTACAACATCCCGAACATCTACTGCGAGGTGCTGGCGGTCTATTCCAACACCAATCCGGTCGATGCCTATCGCGGTGCAGGTCGCCCCGAGGCGTCTTACGTCGTCGAACGCATGATCGAAACCGCTGCGCGTGAGATGGGCAAAGATCCCGCCGAATTGCGGCGCGAGAACTTCGTCCGCGAATTCCCGCACCAGACGCCGGTGATCATGAACTACGATTCCGGTGATTTCGAAGGCAACCTTAACCAAGCCATGACAGCCGCCGATTGGAGCGGTTTCCCCGCTCGCAAAGCCGAAGCGGCAGCACGCGGCAAGATGCGCGGCATTGGTATGGCGTGCTACATTGAAGCTTGCGGCATCGCGCCCTCGGCTGCGGTTGGTTCGCTTGGTGCTGGTGTTGGCCTTTGGGAAAGCGCCGAAGTCCGTGTGAACCCCGTCGGTACCATCGAAGTGCTGACCGGCTCTCACAGCCATGGTCAAGGTCATGAGACCACCTTCGCTCAGGTCGTGGCGGAACGCTTCGGGGTACCCCTCGATAGCATCAACATCGTCCACGGCGATACCGACAAAGTGCAGTTCGGCATGGGCACATATGGCTCACGCTCTGGCCCCGTTGGTCTTTCGGCCATCGTCAAGGCCTGTGACAAGGTCGAAGTGAAGGTGCGTAAGATTGCCGCTCACCTGCTAGAGTGCAACGAAGACGAACTCACCATCGGCGACAGCCAAGTGAAGGTCGAAGGCACCAACAAGGCGCTTGGTTGGCACGAAGTCGGATTGGCCGCATACACCGCGCACAACCTGCCCGCCGACATGGAGCCGGGATTGAAGGAAGGGGCCTTCTACGACCCTGAAAACTTCACCTTCCCCATGGGCTGCTTCATTGCCGAGGTCGAAGTTGATCCCGACACGGGCGTGACCGAGATCATCAAGTTCGTCGCCTCGGACGACTTTGGCGTCATTATTAACCCGATGATCGTTGAAGGCCAAGTCCACGGCGGGATCGCCCAAGGCATCGGTCAAGCCATGTTCGAAGAAGTCGTCTACGACGACAACGGTCAGCAACTGTCGGGCAGTTACATGGATTACACCATGCCACGCGCCGACGATCTGCCCAGCTTTGTCGTTGAACACCACAACACAAGATGCACAACAAACCCGCTTGGCATCAAAGGCTGCGGCGAAGCAGGCGCAATCGGAACGCCTCCTGCCATCATCAACGCGATCACCAATGCGATAGGCGACAACAACCTCAGCATGCCTGCGACACCCTCAAAGGTCTGGGCGCTCATTCAATCGTCGGGCGCGAAGATCGCAGCAGAATAAGGAGAGACACGAATGCACAATACAACCTACCACAAAGCAAGAAACGCCGCTGATGCCGCCTCGCTCCTGTCGGGCGCCGAAGACGGCACACTTCTGGCAGGTGGCCAAACCCTAATCCCCACGATGAAGGCGCGGCTAGCCGCACCTACGGATCTGGTGGATGTCTCGGGCGCCAGCGATATGCGCGGGATCATAGTCTCGGGCAACAGGGTCACCATAGGTGCTGCAACAACCCACGCCGAAGTGGCAGGCAGCAGCGAAATCCGCGCGGTCTGCCCTTCGATCTGTGATCTGGCGGCCAACATCGGCGATCCGGCGGTTCGTAATCGCGGCACAATCGGTGGATCAGTCGCCAACAATGACCCCGCCGCCGATTACCCAGCGGCCATGTTGGCCCTTGGTGCGACCATCCAAACCAACACGCGCGAGATCGCAGCCGATGAGTTCTTCACCGGCATGTTCGACACGGCCCTCGACGAAGGTGAAATCATCACCGGCGTCAGCTTTACGGCGCCCGCCAAAGGCGCTTACGCCAAATTCCCGAATCCCGCCTCGCGCTACGCGATGTGCGGCGTCTTCGTGGCGTCAGGCGATGCAGGCACGCGGGTTGCGATCACAGGCGCAGGCTCAGACGGCGTGTTCCGCGCAACTGACATGGAAGCGGCTCTAAACTCAAACTTCTCGGCCAGCGCGCTGGATGGGCTGTCAGTTGACGCCGCGAACATGCTTTCGGACATCCACGGCGACAGCGCCTACCGCGCCAACCTCGTGAAAGTCATGGCCAAACGTGCCGTCACCGGCGCCGGCTAACCCCACCAAACAGAGCGCCGGACCCCAATAGGGTCCGGCGCACACTATTTTTAATTAAGCCCAGCCCCGGGCGGCACTCAAACTTCTTCTGTCCCGAATACTTCGGAGGATGAATTGGCCCAAAGGGCCAAGAGGGAGGCAGAGCCTCCCTTACGTCTGCGACGACAAAGTCGGCGCAACATCTTCGTATTAAGGCCTCAAGGCGCTACTCAACCCAAGATCAACTCTGCCTGACGCACAATCACCTCGGCCTGCCGTACGCTGGCAATATCGACCAGTCGGCCCTTGTAAACCGCAGCACCCGAACCGCTTTTCTGAGCCTCTTCCATGGCCGCCAAGATCTCGCGCGCCTCGCTCACGGCGGCCTCCGAGGGCGTAAATACCTCATTGGCCAAAGCGACCTGTTTGGGGTGAATAGCCCACTTTCCAACCATCCCCAAGGTTGCCGAACGTAATGCTTGCGCGCGAAATCCTTCATCGTCTGAAAAATCCCCGAAAGGACCATCCACCGGCAAAACACCATGGGTCCGGCAAGCGGCCACAATCGCGGTTTGGGCCCAATGCCAAGGGTCCGACCAATATTTCTGACCGTCCCTATGCATATAGTAATTTTCCTGCGTTCCACCGATGCCGGTCGTCTGCATGCCCATAGAGGCGGCGAAATCTGCGGCACCAAGGCTCATTGCGACCATGCGTGGCGAGCTTGCCGCGATGTCCTCCACATGGGCGATGCCTGCGGCGGTTTCGATAATGACTTCAATGTTGATTGGCTTGGAGCGACCTTTGGCCCGTTCGATGCCCGTGACCAACGCATCGACCGCATAGACGTCCTCGGCGCATCCGACCTTAGGGATCATGATCTGGTCGATCCTGTCGGAACAGTTTTCCAGCAAATCAACAACGTCGCGATACCAATAAGGCGTATCCAGCCCGTTGATCCGCACCGAAAGCGTTTTCGCGCCCCAATCAACGTCGCCGATCGCCTGAATGATGTTTTTGCGGGCTTGCGCTTTATCGTCGGGCGCAACCGCGTCTTCCAAATCCAAATTGATGACATCTGCTTCTGACGCGGCCATTTTCTCAAAAATAGCAGGACGCGATCCAGGGCCGAACAACTGGCATCGATTTGGACGGGCGGGGGCGGCGGGCTGAAGGCGGAAGCTCATTGTCTAGCAACTTTCTTTCGTAACGGGTTCCATTTTGCGTATTATGTTGCGCTGCGGCATGCAAGCATTTTGCGGTGCGGCGTGGGCATACGAAGAATCCTCGGTATCGCAGAAGATTTCGCTAATATACTGCGAAGAACACCAGTTCTTGCGCCGTGTAAACGAAAGACATTTCCCAATTGATGGTGCAAACGAAGCGAAACAAAGGGGATGACCATGATTCGCACACCATATTTGCTGTTCCTCGGAGACGCGCCCGATCAGCTGACCGCCAAGGTCGCGCAAGGCATTGCCGACTGGAACCCAGAAAACGTTGTTGGGCAGTATCGGATGCCGGGCTGTCAGGCTGATGTCGGCGCAAGTGATATGACCTTGCAAGAAGCCTATGACAAAGGTGCCCGGACGCTGGTTGTGGGCGTGGCAAACCGGGGTGGTGTGATTTCCGAAGCCTGGTTAACGGTCTTGGCCGAGGCGATGGAAATCGGTTTTGACCTTGCCAGCGGGTTGCACAATCTTTTGCGCGACGAAGACGTCTTGAAAGCCACATCGGCGCGCTCCGGTGCCACACTACATGACGTGCGTGTGCCAAGCGTCGCCTATCCGATTGCGGACGGCAATAAACGCAGTGGCAAACGGTGTCTTGCTGTTGGGACGGATTGCTCGGTCGGCAAAATGTATACAGGTCTTGCCATGAACGCCGAAATGGAAAAGCGCGGGCTGAAGTCGACGTTTCGCCCAACGGGGCAAACTGGCATTTTGATCACCGGCAAAGGTGTTCCGCTTGATGCTGTGGTGGCGGACTTTATGGCAGGCGCGGTGGAATGGCTGACGCCCGATAATGATGCTGACCATTGGGACCACATCGAAGGGCAGGGTAGCTTGTTCCATATCTCGTTTTCCGGAGTGACGATGGCTTTGATCCACGGTGGTCAGGCGGACGCGCTTATACTGGCACATGAGCCGACCCGGACCCATATGCGTGGGCTGCCCGATTATCCTTTGCCGTCTTTGGAGGCTTTGCGCGACATGGTTTTGCCTTTGGCGCAGATTGCGAACCCGGATGTTGTGATTGCAGGTGTATCGGTCAACACCAAGGCTTTGGGCGATGCTGAGGCCGCCAAAGCTTGTCAGAATATCGAAGATCGTATGGGCCTGCCCACGGTTGATCCGTTCCGCCATGGGGCGGGGCGGCTGGTGGATGCGCTGGTGGCGCTATAGGTTAGGTTTCGCGGCCTTTCGGCCGCGATCAACTGGAGGGGCGCTGCCCCTCCAGACCTCCCCGAAGTATTCTGGACAGAAGAAGATAGGGTTATGAAGATCAAAGCGGTCCTTGAGAGTTTTCGACTGGCCGAGACTTTTACCATTGCGCGGGGCTCAAAGGATGTCGCCGAGGTGGTGACCGTGCGCGTTAAGGCATCTGGCGTGACCGGTTGGGGCGAATGCGTTCCTTATGCGCGTTATGGTGAAACCGGTGAGAGTGTTGTGGGTGAAGTTGCCTCGATGCCCGCGCCCATCGACCGGGTGTCTTTAATCGAAGCTTTGCCGGCGGGGGCTGCGCGGAATGCGATTGATTGTGCTCTTTGGGATTTGGAGGCCAAGACCGCCGGGAAACGGGTTTGGGAATTGGCAGGATTGGCGCTCCCAGGCCCACAGATCACAGCTTATACGTTGTCGCTTGATACCCCTCAGAACATGGGACAGGCCGCTGCAAAACATGGGCACCGACCGCTTTTGAAGATCAAACTGGGCGGCGAGGGGGATATGGCCCGTCTGGAAGCTGTACGGCAGGGTGCGCCGAGCACCGAGATTATTGTGGATGCAAACGAAGGCTGGAGTGCCGAGCTTTATTCCGAACTGGCCCCGCATTTGGTCAGACTGGGCGTGACTTTGGTGGAACAACCCTTGCCTGCTGATAATGACGGGATGCTAGGCGAGATTGAACGCCCATTGCCGGTTTGCGCCGATGAAGCTTGCCATGATCGCGCATCGCTGCCAGCACTACTGGGCAAGTATGACATGGTGAACATCAAGCTTGATAAGACGGGTGGTCTGACCGAGGCGCTGGCCTTGCGTGGTGAAGCTTTGGCACAGGGGTTTGGTGTTATGGTGGGTTGCATGGTTGGCACTTCGCTTGCGATGGCCCCTGCGGTTCTGGTCGCCCAAGGTGCGGCAGTTGTGGATCTTGACGGCCCGCTTCTTCTGGCCGAAGACCGCGACCACGCTTTGGTTTACGACGACCGGGGCGTACATTCGCCGCAACCAGAGCTTTGGGGATAAACATGAGCCGCATCGTATACGTCAATGGAGAATACTTGGCCGAAGAAGAGGCCAGAATATCAGTTTTTGATCGCGGTTTTCTGTTTGCCGACGGGGTTTATGAAGTCACCAGCGTTTTGGGTGGCAAGCTAATCGATTTTGACGGACACGCGTTGCGCCTTGAACGGTCGCTTGGCGAGCTTGATATGGCGCCTCCGGTGACCAAGGAAGCGTTGCTTGAGATCCACCGCGAGTTGGTGCGCCGGAACGATCTGAGCGAAGGTATGATCTATTTGCAGGTCACGCGCGGCGCGGACGCGGACCGGGATTTCGCCTTTCCTGATCCTGAAAAAGTGCCATCGACCCTTGTTTTGTTCACTCAAGCCAAGGTGATTTCAAAGTCGTCTGCGGCTGATGCTGGTATCAAGGTGATCTCGATTGACGACATCCGTTGGGGCCGTCGTGACATCAAGACGGTGCAACTTCTTTATCCGTCCATGGGCAAGATGATGGCCAAGGCGGCGGGCAAGGATGATGCTTGGATGGTGGAAGAAGGTGCGGTCACCGAAGGCACATCGAACAACGCCTATATCGTAAAGGATGGCACGATCATTACGCGTCATTTGTCGAATGAGATTCTGCATGGGATCACGCGGAAAGCCGTTTTGAATTTTGCGAGCGAAGCTCAAATGAAAGTCGAAGAGCGGGCATTTTCGATTGAAGAGGCGCAAGATGCGGATGAGGCCTTTGTCACCTCGGCCTCGACATTTGTCATGCCGGTTGTTGAGATTGACGATGTTTCAGTTGGCACGGGCGCGCCCGGCCCTGTCGCCAAAAGACTGCGGGAAATTTACTTGGAAGAAAGCATGAAAGCCGCGCAATAAGTATCTAAAATTTAGCGCATATCCACGTCTTCGATTAGGTTTTCAGCAAACCATGATTGGTAGCGTTCCAACTGGGTCTGAGGCTTGGAATGCATGTTACTCGAAGACGTCATCTCGAATTTTCCCATTATCACGGCGGATGCTGTGGCGATTGGCTATCGTCCTTCGGATGATCGGGATTGGGAAATTGCCTGGGTAAACGATGGGTTCTGCGCGATGTTCCGCGCTGATCATTTGGAAGCTTTGGGGCGACATCCGAATGACATCCATCATCCGGATTATCTGATGGATTTCCTTGAGCATGTTGAGGAGATGGAGGCAGCGGGCCGTACCCATCTTTCGATCGGATCGCGATGTGTCTGCGATGATGGAGCCGAGTTCTGGGCCAGCGTGTCTCTGTTTGTGATATGGGACGAGGAAGGCAATGGTCGCCATTGCGTTCTGAACATACGAGATGTCAACGATTTAAAGGATCGCGAGCAGGCGGCCGAGCTTGCTTTGATCGAAAACGAACAGCTTTTGTTCAAGGTTGAAGCCGCGCAAACACGGTTGATTTCAGCGCTTGAAGCCACAAGTGATCCCTTCGTTATTTTTGACGCAAGGGACAAACTTGTGATCTGGAATCCGGCTTTTGATTTGTCCATAACCGATGACCCGAATGTTCTGAAAAAGGGTATGAAGCTTGTTGATGTGTTGCGGCTTGGCGCTGAAAACGGGCGCTTCCCCGAGGCTGTGGGTCGCGTTGATGACTGGCTCGCAGAAAGAATGAAGGTCTGGAATAGTCCGGATATATCGGATTTTCTGGTGAACAAGAATAACCGCGACTACAAAGTTGTCGTGACCCGTACCAAGAATGGTGATCGTGTTCTTCTGCAAAATGACATCACCGAGTTTCTTCACCAGCAGAACGAACTTAAACGCTACACCGAAAGTTTAGAGCATTCTAATCAGAAGTTTAGCTATCAGGCGTTTCATGACGAACTGACGGGGCTGGGCAATCGTCGCTATCTGAATGTGAAGCTGGAAGAAATGTCGGACGCCCGTCGGGAAAGTGGCGGTGAAATTGCGACCCTTCACGTCGATTTGGATCGGTTCAAGCATGTCAACGATACGATGGGTCACGCAGCCGGTGATCACGTTCTTGAAGTGGTGTCTGAACGATTGCGCGCGGTGCTACGCAGTTCGGACATCGTTGCGCGCACGGGCGGTGATGAATTTGTCATTTTGATCGCATGTAAGGTTGAATCTGACGAGCCCGAGAGAATTGCAGACCGTGTGATCGACGAGCTGGCTAGGCCGGTTACATTCGAAGGGCGCCCTTGTGATTTTGGGGCAAGCGTTGGAATTGCACGCACGCCCTTGATCGAAACAGACGAACTGCTGACAAGTTCTGATATCGCGCTTTACAAGGCGAAAACTGCGGGCCGTGGGCGTGTTGGAATCTTTGACAGCTCCGATCTTGAGCAATTGCACGGTGTCAAAAATCTGGCGTCGGACATTCGCCTGGGACTTGAGGATGGTGCATTTAGGCCCGCCTATTGGCCTGAAATTGACCCGGAAACAGGTCGGATTATGGGCCTGTCCGTTTCAGCGCTGTGGCATCACCCCGAACGGGGGCTGTTAACACCTAGGGATTTTTTGGAATCTGCCGATGCAATCCGCTTGCGGAGCCAGATCGATAAAGCGGTGTTTGACCGTGCGTTCGTCGAATGCCAGACGGCTCTCGGCGAAGATGATCAGCACCCGGACCTGTCCTTCAGTATCGGCCACGGTCTCTTCGTCGACGAGACTTTCCTGCACGCGATCCAAGCGCAGAACTCTCCATCTGACATCAGTTTGGAACTGACAGAAACGACCTTTCTTGAGGACGAAACCGTCGGTTTTTTACGCAGCGTTGAAGATCTGCGGGGGGCGGGCGCTAAGCTGGTTGTCGATGCCTTTGGCAGCGGTCGCGGCAGCGTGGTGGCGTTGCGGCGTCTATCACCAGACCGGATCAAAATCGACCATCGCTTGGTCGAATCCGTGGCGCAGTCCGAATCGGCGGTGCAGATGGTTCGTTCGATCGCGACCCTTGCGCAGACATTGAATATCGGTGTCACTGCGACCGGGGTTGATACAGATGCTCAAGCGCATGCCCTGGTGCACAGCGGGTGTGATCGGCACCAAGGTGATCTCTACGGTGGGTGGATGGCTTTGGAAGAACTGACCACATTTATGGAGGCGCAGAAAACATGGTCGCGATCAGCCTGATTCTGAAAGCTGCGGCTAATCCTTTGGCTTGTGGGATTGGGCAAAGGCTTTGCGCTGTTCAGGCGTCGCCTCAGTCTGAAACTCGGCTTTCCAGTCGTCGTAGGGCATGCCGTAAAATGTTTCGCGCGCAGCATCTTTTGAGATTTCGATGCCTTTTTCAGCCGCCGCCTCCTGATACCACCGAGACAAACAGTTTCGGCAAAACCCAGCCAAGTTCATCATATCGATGTTTTGCACTTCGGCGCGGTCGTCCATCAGATGCCTCTGCAAACGTCGAAACGCTGCGGCCTCAAGTTCGATACGGGTTTGGTTGTCCATCTTTACTTTCCTCCGGCTGTTTTGACCCTATTGATACCTGCAGAAGACGCGTAAGCCACCGATCAACGTCGCGTTTACCGCTGATTATCCAAGATGGCCAGTTGTCATGCGCTAACATTTGCGGCAATAGAGGACATTCACGAGAACCAAAAGGGATGCCGCCATGCGCCGCCTACGAAACGTAAAAATCGTCGCGACACTTGGGCCGGCGAGCAGTTCATATACCATGATCCGCGCGCTTTATGAGGCGGGCGCCGATGTGTTCCGTTTGAATATGAGCCATGGCGAACACGAAGATATCCAAAAACGTCACTCGGCCATTCGCGAAGTCGAAAATGACGTAGGCCGCCCGATTGGTATTCTTGCCGATTTGCAGGGGCCTAAACTTCGCGTTGGTGTGTTTGCCAGTGGCAGTGAAGAACTGGAAGAAGGTCAAAGCTTTCGCCTTGATCTGGACGATACCCCCGGCGATGGGACCCGTGTTCAGCTACCGCACCGCGAGATTTTTGAAGCCCTTGAAAAAGGTGCATCGCTATTGGTGAACGACGGAAAATTACGCCTAAAAGTTAAGGAACACGGCGCCGATTTCGCCAATTGTATGGTGATGGTGGGTGGAACGATTTCCGACCGAAAAGGCGTGAACGTGCCAGACGTGGTTTTACCCTTGGCAGCGCTGTCGGAAAAAGACAAACGCGATCTGGAATTTGTTTGTGAATTGGGCGTGGATTGGCTGGGTTTGTCATTCGTTCAACGGGCCGAAGATGTGCACGAAGCCCGCGAATTGACCAAAGGCCGTGCCTATTTGATGTCGAAGATCGAAAAGCCAGCCGCCGTGCGTGACTTTGGTAGCATTCTGGATGCGTCAGATGGGATCATGGTCGCACGCGGTGATTTGGGCGTCGAGTTGCCCGTCCAGAACCTGCCACCGATCCAGAAGCGTTTGGTCCGCAAATCGCGCAATGCGGCAAAGCCGGTGATCGTGGCGACACAAATGCTCGAATCGATGGTTGATAGCCCGATCCCAACACGAGCCGAAGTGTCGGATGTGGCCGCCGCCATCTACGAAGGCGCAGACGCGGTGATGTTGTCGGCGGAAAGCGCCGTGGGCTCTTACCCTATCGAAGCCGTTTCTACCATGAACAACGTGGCGATAGAGGTGGAAAGCGACCCGACCTACCGCGAAGTCGTGGACGCCAGCCGCGGAGGCCCCAAGCAATCCGTTGCCGATGGCATCGTTTCGGCGGCCCGCGAAATTGCGGAAACCGCGAATATCAAGGTAATTTGCTGTTACTCGCAATCTGGTACAACCGCGCTTTTGGTGGCCCGCGAACGCCCTCATGTCCCGATCATCGCCATGACGTCCCAAATCGGAACTGCGCGCAGATTATGTCTAACTTGGGGCCTTCATTGCGTGAAAACTCCAGAAGTTGATCGGTTCAAGGCAGCGGTCTTAAATTCGGCCCGAACCGCAGTAAATGAAGGCTTTGCCGAGCTTACGGACCAGCTTGTTGTGACTGCGGGTGTGCCATTTGGGAAGCCGGGAACAACGAATATCCTGCGCGTTGCCCCCTGCGACGAGACCTTAATTATTCCCGCAGATCCGGAATAATCGCCGTAAAATTGCCAGAAAAGCGCAGTACACGGATCTGTATGGTAGAGTATATAGATCTTGTAATGGTCCTGGGCGTCGTTATTTTTGCCCTCGCTTTTCCCGCGATGGTCGGCGCGTTTTCGCGTGGTGAGCCGCCGCGTGCGGCCATGCTGGCCATCTTTGCCGGAGGGGTGATGATGCTTTATGCAAATTCGTCGCGTCCGGGTGGTTATTCGGCCGCTGAAATGCCCCAGGTTTTTGCCCGCGTCATCTCTGGCGGCTAAGGCGCAAAACAGACCATTTTATCCTTGTCAGACAGGGCGGGCGCATGTATGCGGATCGCTCCGACGGGTTCGCCGGCCAAAGTGGCATGCCGAGCTAACCTAGAACCGTCCGACAATAGGAGATGGAAATGCCCAAGATGAAGACAAAGTCGAGCGCGAAGAAGCGCTTTAAAGTGACGGCAACCGGTAAGGTTGTCGGTGGCCAGGCCGGCAAGCGGCACGGCATGATCAAACGATCTAACAAATTTCTTCGGAATGCACGCGGCACCACAGTGCTTAGCGCGCCCGATCAG
>JAOHEK010000050.1 GCA_028097405.1 Paracoccaceae bacterium
CCGCTCGAATTTGCAGGCGTAGCGAATGACATGGTGTGTCTGTGGATGCCGCTCGGGCCGGGACTGGGCAAAACTTGATGATGCTGCGGCTTCGGTGCGGTGTGAGATAGCCTGATTTCACCAAAGACACCGCCTCGCATGGCCTCAAGATCTCTATTGAAATAGTGTCCGACCGCCAAGTTTTGCCCATTCCCTTTCGCCGCACAGATCAAGAAGGGCCGATTTGGGGTGAGTCGCCGTTCGTTGCACGGCGCATGAACTAGTTAGATGCAGGACAAAGTGTGAATTCGCTACAGCCGCCCCAATGTCTGCTTCTGAAATTCAGATTGAGTTCAAGATAAGGAGCATGCGCGAGGACTAAAGCAACGCCCTCGGCCCATCTGCTTAAGACCTAGGAGCCGTATCGTTTTGTGGAAGTTCCGACAACAAGGCGAGGTGTTAGAACCGTCTCTCTTGGCGGATAGGCGTCGATGTCCGGATTTTCGATCCGCTCAAGAAGATAGCTTGTTGCAATCCGTGCCAGCCTTGACAAATCCTGCTCGACCAATGTCAGTTGCGGATCAATCACTGAATTCCACGGCACGTTGTCAATCGCAGCAAGCGACACATCTTCGGGACATCTGACGCCAAGATCTTTGATGGCCGCAAGACATCCAAGGGCCATAACGTTGTTCGCTGCGACAATGGCAGTGGGACGCTCGCTGCGAGTCATTAGACGCATGGTTTCTGCATAAGCCGGATCGGCCATGTACCCACCGTCCACGATGTCAAAGTCCGTGAATCCTGCGGACCGCATGGTATGTTCAAATCCCTTGATGCGCTCGGCTCCGGTCCAAAAATGCGCCGGGCCGGAAAGATGCGTGATGCGGCGGTGGCCAAGCCGCAACAGATGTTCGGTCAACATCGAGGTCGCGATACGATTATCAGAGCAGACAAAATCGAATGCACCGCCTTCGACTTTGTGGTCAAGCGTGACGATGGGCAGGTCAAACTCGTTTAGCGTTTCGACATAGGCAGCACCCCGGCCATGGGGAAACAGTAGGCAACCGGCGATGCGTTGATCCGCCAGGTGGCTAAGTACGGCCAGTTCTTGCGCCTGATCCGCTTCGGATTCCGCGACAATAATGTTGTAGTTTGATCGTTTGGCCAGACGTTCGACTTCTTTCAACAGACTGCCAAAGAAAGGATTGGACAAATCGCCGACCACCATACCGATCATGCGAGACCGCCCACGCTTCAATCCTTGCGCCAAAGGATTGGGACGATAGCCCAAAGCCACGGCCGCGCTACGGACTTTTTTTGCTGTTTCGGCACTCACTCTGGAGGCGTCGCTGAAGGTCAAACTGACTGTTGAGCTTGAAACGCCTGCGCGGCGGGCAACATCACGAATCGTAGCCAATGCGTACCCTCCCGTTTATGACGTCATTTTCAAGAAATAGACCGATCGAACGCGTTCGACGTTATTCGATGGAGACATCGAACGCAATATCTATAATAAAACATTATAGAACAGCACCTTAGATAGTACCCATATCAATCTTGACAGATGTACGGTAACTGTACCTATGATGGATCGAAACGTTTCGAAGAAAACGGGATCACATGTATACTGGGAGGAAACATGAAACCGATTATTGGAATGTTGGCATTGGCGCCGACGATAGTCCTGTGCGCATCAGTTGCGTCAGCTCAAGAGATTAAGATTTGGACCCTCGTACAGGAAGGCATGCCGGAATTTATGGAAGGCACGATTTCCACCTTTGAGGCCGCTAACCCCGGCGTCACAGTCGTAAATGAGTCATTCCCGAACGAGGCCTACAAGACCCAAATCCAAGTGGCACTGACGGGATCGGCTCCGCCGGATGTTTTCTTTAATTGGGCCGGTGAGGATGCCGCACGTTTGGTCCGCGACGGGTTGGCAGCAGACATCAGCGCCTATGGCGCCAGTGGCTATGCAAAAACCGTAGGCGAAGGCTGGCTGTCGTCGTTTGCATTCGACGGCGCAAACTACGGCGTGCCGACGGATGCGGTTTCCAAGTATTTTTACTATGATCCCGCTTTCTTTTCCGACAACGATCTGTCGGTGCCGGAGACATTCGATGAATTTCTGGCCACCTGTCAGGCGATCCGCACAATCGATTCCTCGATCGTGCCATGGCCGCTAGGCAATTCGGAACGTTGGAAACTGAACCACGTCATCACGATGCTAAATCAGCGGGTTCTTGGGCTGGATGCATTGGCGGCGGATTATGCGCTGACAGCACCGGACGACGAATTGTTCACAAACCCCGGCTATGTTGAAGCATGGCAAAAGGTCGTCGATATGCAGGACGCAGGCTGTTTTCAGGATGCGCCAAACGCCACCTCACCCGAAGCATCGCGGTCGATGTTCGCGGCTCAAGTCTCGCCGATGATCTATTGCGGCACGTGGTGTGGCAACATCTTCCAAGCCGAAGGCTATGAAGACTTCGAGATGTTCCGTTTCCCCGCATTGACCGATGGGGCCGGTGATCCGGGCGGGCAGTTTCTGGTGCCGCAGGGCTATATGGTCTCGTCCAAGTCCGAACATCCCGAACTTGCAGCTGCGTTCATCAGCCATATCGTAAGCGACGAAGGGGCGCGTGACTTTGCCGAACAGATTGGGGGTATCGTGTCTAACCCGGCTTTAATCGATGAGGTTGATGGCACACGTTGGTTCAAGTTCTTCGTCAGCGACATTGCTACAGCAACAGAGTCCGTCAATGTGATTGATGTGTTGCTGGATGCGTCCGTGGCCAACGCCTATCTGGATGCGGGCGTTGAGATCTTGAACGGGACGATGACGCCCGAAGACGCAATGACAACGATCCGCGAAGCCGCACTGGCAGCGAAGTCTGGCTGACACTGTCACGATCATTGGGGCCGACGGTACGCTGTCGGTCCCTTCCAACTCCACAAATGCCGGGACACATTCCTTGAAACCAACACCGATCTTGAAGCCCCGACAAAGCGTCGGCGTGCAGATCGTTCAGAACCAGAGTGTTCTGGTTTTGCCTGCATTGCTCATTTGCACAGTCTTCATTTTTATTCCTGCATTCCTGACGATTTTCGGATCGTTCTACGCGTTTGGACTGACGAGCCAAAATTGGGAACCCGTGGGTTTCGGGAACTACGTCCGCGCTTGGAATGATGATGTGTTCTGGATCGCTCTGCGAAACAATATCATCATCGTGCTGGGCTCAATCGTTTTACAGGTCGGGATCGGGACCGTTCTGGCCGCTGTGCTGGATCGCGGCATTTCCTTTGGTCAAACGTTTTTCCGCGTGATCATCTTTATGCCAATGGTCATCTCAGCGGTGGCTGTGGCCCTGATCTGGCTCATCATCCTTGACCCGAACATTGGAATACTGAATGCCATTGTGAAATCCGTGGGGCTATCGCCGCCCAAACTGGGCTGGCTAGGCGACCCGTCGATTTCCATTTGGATGGTGCTGGTCGTTGCCGCTTGGCAGTACACGGGCTTTATGATGGTGCTGATCCTCGCCGGGCTTCAGGCCATCCCAAACCATCTGTACGAAGCCGCAGCCCTCGACGGCGCGCGCGGGTTTCGTGCTTTTTGGTCGATCACTCTGCCAAGCCTACGCAACGTCCTTGTGGTCGCCATACTGATCACCACAATTGGTGGGTTCAAGGTGTTCGATCTGATCTTCGTGCTGACCAATGGCGGGCCGGCAAACGCCACGCAGGTACTGGGCACCTATATCTACCTGCAAGCCTTCACCCTGACCAATATGGGGTATGCCAACGCTGTGGCGGTGGTGCTCTTGGCGATTGCTGTGTTCTTGGGCTGGTTACAGCTGAAAGTGAGCCGGCGGTCATGACCACGGCACCCCGGTTTCGTGCTGTTCAGTTGCTTCTGTATGGCGGTGTCGGCCTCTGGTCAGCCTTCGTGTTAATGCCCATTGCATGGATGGTCTTTGCCGCCTTCAAGACACGACGCGAGATTTTCACCGATCCGCTTGGGATGCCCCAAACATGGACTTTTGACAGCTTTGAACGCGCGTGGGGCGTGGGTCTTGGTCAGTTCATGTTCAACAGCATCGTGGTGACCACTGGTGCGGTCTTTATCATCATCCTCGTGTCTGGGCTCGCGGCCTATGCGATTGCGCGCTCCACTTCGATGTGGATGAAGTTGCTTTATCTATTAATCGTGGCGGGGTTCGCGGTGCCGAATACGGCCGTGATTGTGCCACTTTATCAGATGGTCACCGCTGCGAATTTCTCCAACAGCCTGTTCGGCATCATCTGGGTCTATGCGGCTTATGGTATCCCGTTCACCACCATTCTGTTCTTTTCGTTCTTTCTGGATTTTCCGCGCGAGTTGGAAGAAGCCGCACGGCTCGATGGCTGCCGTCCTTGGGCTGTGTTCTTTCGGGTGGTGATGCCGCTGTCAGGGCCCGCCATCGCTTCGGCTGCAATCTTTCAGGCGGTCTTCATCTGGAACGAATTCCTACTGGCGCTTTTGTTGCTGACCCAGCCGGACAGAAAGACATTGCCCGTGGGCATCTTGCAATTGCAGGGGGAATTCACATCCGACTGGCCCGCCGTGATGGCCGGACTGTCCATTGCGACCATGCCCATCATCTTGATCTTCCTTTTACTCCAGCGCTCATTTGTGCGCTCACTCGCCGGTTTGGGAAAATAACGAATGGCCGATCTGACACTTGACGCAGTCGAAAAATATTATGGCGCATACCACGCGATCAAAGGCGTCAGCCTGAAGGTCGAGCCCGGAGAATTCATCGTAATGGTCGGCCCGTCCGGTTGCGGAAAATCCACCCTTCTGCGCGCGATTGCCGGGCTTGAAACGATATCTTCAGGCAAAATGACCATTGGTGAACGCGACATGACCCACGAGCCTCCATGGGACCGCGGCGTGGCGATGGTGTTTCAGAACTACGCGCTCTATCCGCATATGAGCGTGCGCGACAACATGGGCTTCGCACTAAAAGTCGCCCGCTGCCCCAAGGCCGAGATCCGCGAAGCGGTCGAAAATGCCGCCAAAACCCTGCGGATCACCGAACACCTGGATAAGAAACCCCGCGCGTTGTCAGGCGGGCAAAAGCAACGTGTCGCCATTGGCCGCGCCATCACCCGCGCGCCGGATGTGTTCCTATTTGATGAACCCTTGTCGAACCTCGATGCGGCGCTACGCAGCCAGATGCGGGTCGAATTGGGACGGCTGCACAAACAGCTGGATGCCACGATGGTCTATGTCACCCATGACCAGACTGAGGCCATGACCATGGCTTCGCGCATTGTCGTGCTCAATGAGGGCAAGATCGAACAGGTCGGCACCCCGCTTGAGCTTTATAACCACCCCGAAAGTCTGTTTGTCGCTGGCTTTCTTGGCTCGCCCAAGATGAATTTCTTTGATGGCAAGATTGTCGACGTCGCGGGGAAAGCGTTGACCGTAGCCGTCCCCGGAATGCCGACCCCTATCACCCTGACGCTTGACGACGATGTGCAGGCCCCAGCATTCGATAGCACTGTTCGACTGGGCGTGCGGCCCGAAGCGGTGCGTGTCGGCGGTGATATTCCCGCTTCAATCGCACTGGTCGAAAGCCTTGGGAACCAGACATTGCTCTATCTCGATGCCGGTGCGCTGAACTGCGTCGAAGCCGAATCCAGCGACGGGTTCATTACCGCTCAATTGCCCAGTCAGCACCGCTATACGCTGGGCGACACAGTTCAGATCAGTTGGTCACCTGACATGCTCTACCTCTTTGACACCTCCGGGCGTCGCCTCTGCACTCCACGTCTGGCCGTGGCCAAATAAAGGAAACCTATTATGCGCTTTAGACAAATCCATCTCGACTTTCACACCAGCGAACACATTCCGGGAATTGGTTCGAGATTTGATGCCAAAACCTTTGGCGAGGCGTTTCGCGCAGCCCATGTGGATAGCGTGACGATTTTCAGTAAATGCCACCACGGTCACAACTATCACCCGACCCAGATCGGACGCATGCACCCGCATCTGGATTTCGACTTGACGCGCGCACAGCTGGATGCGTTGCATGCCGTCGGCATCAAGGCACCGATCTATACAACCGCCACATGGGACGAATACGCAGCGCACAAGCATCCCGAATGGCGCACCATCTTGCCGGACGGAAAGCTGGCCGAGCACCGCAGCGGGCCGGACGAGACAGTGGGCTGGGCCTTTATGGACTTTGGCACCCCCTATCTCGATTACCTCAATAGTCAGGTCGAAGAACTGCTGGAACAATTCCCTGACGGTGACGGCGTCTTTATGGATATCTCGTTCCAGCTTCCCTCGATCTCGGAATATGCCAAGGCGGGGATGGAGGCGGACGGGCTGGACTGGACCGACCCCGACCATCGCAATATCCACACCGCGCGAGTTGCTGACCGCTATTACACACGGATAACGGACACGGTGCGCAATTTCGATACCAAGATGCCGCTGTTCTTCAACTCCGGCCATATGCGGCGCGGCGTGCGGCAACATTATTTAGATCATTACACTCATCTGGAGCTGGAAAGCCTGCCAACCGCGCATTGGGGGTACGAGCATTTTCCATTGTCGGCGCGATATGCAGAAGTGGTCGGCATGCCGTTCTTGGGTATGACGGGTAAGTTTCACACGTTATGGGGCGAGGTCGGGGGGTATAAAAAACCCGAGGCGCTGGTTTATGAATGCGGCGCGATGATTGCACAGGGCGCGCGCTGTTCCATCGGTGATCATTTGCACCCAACAGGCATGATCGACAAAACAACAATGGACACGATCCGCGACGCCTATGCATGGGTCGAGGCGCGCGAAGACTGGTGTGCAGGCACAACGAACATTGCCGAAATCGCGCTTTTGTCGCTCGAAGCTGCCGCAAGGCCATCCATGGTCGGCCTGCCGGGTAAATCCGTGGCCGCCGATGAAGGTGCCGTGCGGGTCCTGCTGGAAAGCCAGCTCCTGTTCGACGTGGTTGATATCGAAACTGACTTTGACGGTTATAAGTTGCTGATCCTGCCCGACGCCGTGCTGGTGGATGATGACTTGAAGGCCAAGATTGATGCCTTCACCGCCGTCGGAGGGCGCGTACTTTTGACCGGCAAAAGCGGTATCGGCGAAGACGGAAACGTCTTTGACACCGGCGCAGTTTGGCAAGGCACATCGGCCAACGCGGGCGGGGATTATCTTTTGCCTATCGATAACTTACGCGCTTCTTTTGTAAATGACCCGCTGTTCATGTACGGCCCGGCTGAAAAGCTTGAATTGACTGATGGAACGGGTTTGGGTGCGGTCTATGAGCCCTATTTCGACCGTACGCCGCGTCACTATTCAGGTCACATCAACGCCCCATCGAAACCTGATCCAGAAACCCACGTGGCGGGCAGCGAAAAAGGAGCCTTCGTGCACTGCGCTTTCCCAATCTTTTCGCTCTACCACAAGGTCGGGGCGGTCGCGATGCTGGAGTTTGCAGATAACCTGATCAGACATGCCTTAGGACACGACCCGCGTATTGAAACAACGCTTCCCAGGTCCGGGCGGGCGACTCTGCGTCATCACGATGCACGCAATAGCGAGGTTTTGCATCTGTTGTGCGCCCACCCGGTTTTACGTGGCGAGGTCCGCGGCAACCCGGTTCAACCCATTCAGGATCTGATCCCGTTGCATGACATTGAAATCTCACTGGCCGGATCAGCCCCGTCTACGGTCCGGCTCGTGCCCGAAGGTACAGAACTGCCTATGACGCAAAGCGGTGAGCGAACGGTTTTTACCGTGCCAAAGGTGATCGGTCATCAGATGGTCGAGGTTGTGCGCTCGTAACAACGCGGTGACCGGTCGCTAGATGCGTTCAACATCTACTGCCTGACCGGTTTGGGCGGATTGGTACAAGGCTTCGATCGCGGCCATGTTGCGCGCGCCGTCTTCGGCAGGGAATTCAGGAGGCTTTCCTGACAGAACACAATTAGAAAAGGCGTCAAGCTGAACAGCAAACCGGTTCGGGCTTTGCATCGTCAGAACTTCCTCGCCACCCTGTGCGGCAATCGTGATCGAGGCGCTTTCATCCGACAGTTGGCTCAATACGATCGCACCGCGCGTTCCCGTAACTTTGAACTGACTCGCAGGGTCGCTTTCAAGGCTGCTCCAAATATGCGCGACTGCGCCACTGGGAAACTGAAGAAGCCCACTGAAAGAGGTATCAACTTCTGCCCCCCGACGGCGACATTCAAATCCCATTGCCTGCATGGGCTCGGCGTTCATGACGAAACGCGCTGCATTGACGCCATAACATCCGACATCCATCAGACTGCCGCCGGCCATTGCTTTGCTGAAACGGATGTCACCGGGATCATCGCATCGAAAGGCGGCACTGGCATCAACCCGAAGGATGTCGCCAATAGTATCCTGAGCAACCAAGTCGCGCACTTTGCGAAGCTGCATCGTTCCGCGTGGCGTAAAGCCTTCGACAAGAACAACACCTTGCGCCTTGGCGATCTTCGCCATCTCGCGGGCTTCTGCTAGAGTTGCGGCAAGGGGTTTTTCACATAGAACGTGCTTGCCTGCGAGGGCCGCCTTGATTGCCCATTCATGGTGCAGCGCATTAGGAAGCGTAAGGATCACCGCGTCGATCTCTTCGCTCACTAACATGTCTTCGTAATTGCCAAAGGCCAGAGGAATCCCGTGCCTTTCGGCAGCCGCTGTGGCGGCGTCCATTGATCGGCTGCTGACCGCGACGATATCTGAATTGGCGGAAAGTTTTGACGCAGGAAGATGCGCGAACAGGCCGATGGTTGCAGTACTTAACAATCCGTATCTAACAATCTTGGGCATAAACGCTCGACGTTCCCAAATGAAGTAAACCCGTCAAAAACTGGCTGTCTGAAGGCGTCGATGATACCAGACACCGGCCGCAAACGTGAGCAAAATTTAAGGTAATCATGTCGTTTCAACCACAAGCATCTCAAAGGCGTTTGCGATGAGCATTGCCGATTGCCATTGACCAAACGACTGTCGGCCTCTCTGCTCCACATGATTCGCGTAAAACACTTGGTGAGATTTTCAACTTTGTCCGTTGGAGCCACAACAAAGCGCTGGTCCAGCATCGCTCTACCATCTGTGTTCCGGGCGTCAGTACGTTCTGAAATCTGGACGTATTTTCCCGCCAGCTCCCATATACCGGACCTTCGCCGCAGGATAGCAAATCTGACAGGTTGGGCTCACCACCGCCATTCGCCGCACCAATAACGAACGGCTGGTCATTCCAAGAACTACCTTTCGCTGCAAGGCGCATGAACTGGTCACATGCGGACTTAGTTGCCTTCTGGCTCGCTTTTTAGAATGACTGCTCTGGAAGATTTGGTTGTGTTCGATAAAGGTGTTGAAAAATCAAACTAAGGCGCTTTAGTTTTATGTTCCGCGATCTTTCAATACCTGCCATTTCCATGGGGCTTCTAGCTGCGTTCGTAGGATATTCGGCGTCCTTCGCCATTGTGCTTGCGGGGTTGACGGCAATGGGTGCCAGTGACGGGCAAGCTGCGACCGGATTGTTCTTTGCTACCGTCGGTATGGGTATTTGCAGCATTTGGCTGCCTGCCGTGACACGCATTCCCGCTGCCGTGGCATGGTCCACGCCGGGGGCCGCTTTTCTTGCGGCAACGGCAGCTTTGCCGGGCGGTTTTAGCGAGGCTGTCGGGGCGCTGATTTTTTGCGCCGGATTGATCGTTCTAACCGGATTCATTCCAACCCTTGGCCGGATCGTAGCCGCGATCCCGAAACCCATCGCGAACGGGTTGCTTGCTGGTGTCTTGCTCAAACTGTGTCTGGCCCCTGCACTTGCGCTAGGCACTATTCCTCTGTTGGTGCTGCCGGTGTTGGCAGCGTGGCTGATTGGGTTGACATGGAACAAGCTTGCCGCAATGCCGTTCGCGGTGCTTGCATTTCTTGTGGTTCTCTATTTTGCCGTCGATACGACTGGAGACGCTATTCAAGCAGACACGGCATGGCTTCCCACCTTTGTCCCCGCTGCCCCGATCTTTACGATCCAGTCGTTCTTTTCCATCGCTCTGCCGCTTTATCTGGTGACAATGGCGGGGCAAAACATCCCCGGCTTTGCGGTCTTGGAACTGAACGGCTATCCGGTGGAACGCCAACCCCTGATCCGGAAAACCGGCCTTGTCAGCCTCGCGTTTGCACCTTTCGGATCGATTCCCGTCAACATGTCCGCGATCACGGCGGCGATGATGGCAGGTGAGGACGCAGGCCGCGATCCAGCAACCCGCTACTGGGCTGCGATCACATCGGGGATCGTTTATGTATTGCTGGCTTGTGCTGCAGCTCTTGTAACGTCACTGGCCAGTCTTGCGCCGCTCGCCCTCATCACTGCAGTGGCTGGACTTGCGCTAATCCCAGCTTTGGTCGGCTCAATCTCAGCTGCATTCAGTGAACCGGCCCAGTTGGAAGCGCCAGCCCTTACGTTTTTGATTGCAGCAAGCGGCATGACACTATTCGGTGTAAGCGGCGCGTTCTGGGCTGTTTTAACTGGTGCTCTCATCTGGTTGGCAAAGACGACAGCAAATAAATCAACTGATCACTAACCCCGCCTCATCCTTTGAAGCAGACCTTCGTGCAAGGCGCAGCATCGGTCAAAGTGGGCTCTCTTTACCATTTCGCTGCGCGATCTACGAATAGCAGATCTAGGACGAGCTGGCTTTCGCTATGCGGTGTCCGATCTGTAAAACAGCGGTACTTTTACGCCTTTGATTTGTCTTTGCTGAAGGTCTGCTTGTCCTTGATCCAAATCAGAAATGCTTGGGTGGTCATTAACTTCGGGATGCGCAATCGCCATCCGCATGATAAGCTGAACTATGAGTATTAGTTCGTCGCTTCCTGCGTTTGGCATCCGCCTTAAGAGACTTCGACGAGCACGAGGCATCAAGCAACTCGCCCTCGCAGATCACTTGAGGGTTGAACAATCAACCGTTTCCCGATGGGAAGCTGGCACAGTGTTTCCAAGTAAGGCAGTGCAGCACGAGGCCCTGAGCGTTTTACAGCGGACTGCGACCGCCGGCGCAGCATTGAAAAGACTTGTTGAAACCTCAAATACCGCCACCCATCTTATTGATGACGCATCGCACGTTTGCCTCGCATTCTCGGTATCGCGCGGTAATGAATGGAGACGTGACCCAAGCGCTTTGCTTGGACGCCAGCTTTGGGCGTATGCCAGCGATGAAATTCAACTGGCTGAGGCAACCATGGCCCAAGGCGCGTGGTGGAATGAATTCCTGCCAGCCCCAGTGGTGATCAAAACTTCTGCCACATCGCACCGAGAAATGATGATCAAACAAGGTGAACTGATCTATGAACGGATGTATCTGGCAGACGGTACGCCGGTGAGGCTCTGCACCTCCCGATATTGACTTATGCATAATAAATGCGTGGCTCATAGACCCCGAAAATTCTACTAGTGTCGAATGATGCAAGCCTTAATTGAACCCGTTGTTGTTGATTGTGACCCAGGCGTCGATGATGCACTGGCACTGGCGATGATCCTCGCAACTCCGAAGCTGGACTTAGTCGGTGTGACGACCGTATTCGGGAACCTTGGCATTGATCAGGTTACTGCTAATGCGGCTGGGCTCTTGGCGCTTGCAGGACGCGGTAACATTCCCGTTGCAAAGGGCGCGGTCAGTTCTTTGACCGGCAAGTTTTCTGGTGGTGTACCGCATGTTCACGGCAAAGATGGCTTAGGGGACCAAAGCCTTCTAAGCGGCGTGCAGAGCAGCCCATTGGGCAAACACCATGCTGCTGTTCAACTGGTTTCTATGGCCAAAGAAAGTCGCTCCAACGGTGGACTGACATTGGTCGCGCTTGGACCGCTGACAAATCTTGCGCTCGCACTACAAATAGACCCGGAGTTCGATACCTACGTGAAGAGAGTTGTTCTCATGGGCGGGAACGCGTTTTGCATGGGAAATGCAACGCCCGCAGCTGAAGCCAACATGCTAGGCGATCCTGAGGCCGCTGACATCGTGTTCGGCGCGCGCTGGCCCGTTACAATGGTTGGTCTTGATGTGACCCATAAGGTTCTGTTGTCCTCGGAACAGCTTAGCCGTATCGCCGCTCAACCAGGCTTTTCGGGCAGCGTGACGTCCCGAACTGTGCCATTCTATCAGAGTTTCCTAAAGCGGATGAATGGGATTGACGGCATTTATTGTCATGATCCATCGGCAGTTGCTTTCCTTCTTGCTCCAGAACTCTTTCAAACGCGCGCCCTTCCAGTTCGCGTTGAAACAAAGGGCATTAGTCGAGGCAAGATCTGGCCATCGTTAGGTGACACCGACGATGAAAGCCCAGAACCATGGCAGGACCGTCCGGCAATCGAGATTTGCACTGATGTCCAAGGTCCAAAAGTATCCAGCCTGATCGAACGTGCCTTGCTCGAGAGCTGATGTTCTTACCTACCGGCAAGAAGGCGCAAGACGCGGGACAAAGTTTGCCATCACTGCGTTTACGGAAATGGCCGGTTTTGCGCGCTAAAAGTCTTTTGTCGAAACGGTATCATTCTTTTGCGTCAGCTCCCACTGAGCAATCAGTGCATCCCCTTCGCCCTTAAAATTGTCGGATAAGAAAGTGCCATCAGCAATACGATCAACACGAAAGTGTCGCAGGCCGTGCCGCAACTCACACCATGCGACGATCATGACGTTGTCCACATAGTAGATGAGAACAAGTGGCCAGATGATGCGATTGGTCTCGCGCTCGTCTGCATCTTTATAGCAAATTTTCAACTTGGTTTCCTCGCGGATAGCCGCGCGAAGGCGTGACAAATCCATTGGCGGTTCGGTCTCGACACCCCACGATGAGGTGACGAGCCTTCGTGTTCCGGGTGCCGCCTCATGCAGTTTACGCGAGGCCCGTCCCGCTGCCCGCCACAAGCCGGGGTCGCCCGTACGTGCAACGAGGCTAAGACCAACTACGATAGCTTCGGCTTCGTCGACGTCTAGGTTGATCGGAGGGAGATCATAGCCCTTTCGCATAACATAACCGATGCCGGGTTCTCCCAATATTGGGGTCTGCATGGCCTGCAGGCTGGCAATGTCTCGGTAGACGGTCCTAACCGACACTTCGAGGGCCGCCGCTATATTACACGCCAAAAGCGGTTTCTTGGCGTCGCGTAAAAGCTGAATAATCTCGAAAAACCGTGTGGTCTTGGAAGCCATGTTTGCTCATTTCTTTTTGGCCAGCATCAAACACTACTGACAGACAGGTGGCAGTAGAATGCGGCTATTCATGCGCAAACAAGACAAGGGAAGCTAGGGTGCCAATGATCAATACCAATCAAAGAAAAGCAGGTATTGCCCTCGTGGTGGTCTCCGCGATTGTCTTTAGCTCTGCCGGTGTTTTCACCAACGGCGTGTCAACTGAAGCGTGGGGGGTCATCTTTTGGCGCGGTGTCGCTGCGGCGGCATTCACATTGACCTATCTGGTCTTGCGCGGCGCAATCCTTGCAGAAATCAGGGCATTCAACAAACCCGCATTCTTTGTGACCCTGATGATGGCCGCTGGCACCGCCGCATTCATCCCGGCATTCAAACTCAGCAGTGTTGCAAACGTCGCATTGATCTACGCAGCGGCCCCGTTCATCGCCGCAGGGCTATCGTGGGTTTTCATCAAAGAACTACCAACCACGCGCGTCATTCTCGCCAGTTTGGCTGCACTCGTTGGGGTGTTCATCATCGTCTCAGCGTCATTTGGAGGCAGTCAGCTAACAGGAGATTTCCTTGCCCTGTTCATGACCCTAATGATGTCAGGTACGATGGTAATTTACAGAAAATTCCCATCAACGACAGCCGCATT
>JAOHEK010000051.1 GCA_028097405.1 Paracoccaceae bacterium
GACAATGCTCCAGGTTCGCAATCGTCTCGTTAACGACAAGAAGCTTCGTGTGGACACGGTAAAAACACTAGAAAATGATCTTAAGAAGGCCAAAAAGGACCCGGATAAACTGAAAGAAATCCAGGCCAATATTGACTCGATAAGGGCCGGGGGAGCCCTCCCCGAGAACGCGGATGACCCTGCCTTGCCCGGTTACATCCTGTTAATCGACGAACCGGAAAATGCTCTTCATCCGCTCGCCGCCCGTGCAGCCCAACGGCAACTATACCAGCTAGCCGGGCAGCCCGAGTGGCAGGTTATGATGACCACGCACTCACCTCTTTTCGTCAATCCTGCTATGGATCACACCACGATTCTCCGACTTGAACGCGAAGAAAAAGGCGATGGTCTCAGCCCTAAGACCTTCAGAACAGACGAAGCTGGTTTTGAGGCTGATGAAAAAGAGAGCTTAAAGGCTATCCAAGAGATGGACCCAACGTTCTGCGAAGTGTTCTTCGGTACCTACCCGATCTTGGTTGAAGGTGACACAGAACACGCAGCCTTCATCGCAGCCGTAGTGGAGGTAGGGCATGAACTCATCGATCAAGTCACGATCATCAAGGCGCGCGGCAAACCGCAGATCCGCGCTGTCATGAAGATGCTTATTCACTTCCGAAAAGACTTCGGCGTTTTGCATGATTGTGACTGGCCGTTCGGAAAGGAAGGCAAGAGGAACAAAGATGGTAGTCTCGCTAAGTCTGGCTCATGGGCGCACAACTCGGAAATCCGTAAGTTGGTTAACCAGGCGAAGTCGCTCAACGTGGGTGTGTCACATGAGGTTAGCATACCTGATTTCGAGCGCCGCATCGGGTTGCCTCGCGGAACAGCCGGCAAACCTTTCGAAGCTTATCTTGCGATAAAACAGGATGATGCGATCAAAAAGGAAGTCCAGTTACTGCTACAAAGCCTCAAGCAACCTGCGCGCTACGATGACGGCCTGACGGTGGAATGCGACGCGGACACATTCGTCAAGGATCTCCTGCAGCAGCTTAGCGAAAGGGCTTCTCAACAGAAATGGGAGGACGCGTTCCGTCTCGGCGACTAATCCTATGCGCCACAAGTATGGGCCGGACGATGCAGTGAATTAAAAGAGATTCAATAATGCACGCACTAAAAGAAAGCAAAAGGGCCTTAGGAAACCGGTAGGAGCCATGAACTATGCAATGCGGAAGTTATCGAATACCGAGAGTTTTTGTTGGAAAATCGAGATCTCTGACCAATCTAGCAAGCTTTTGTGGCTCAAGCTTCGATGAAATCGCATCCAGTTCCAACAATTCGCGAGTCAAATACGGGTGAAACTTCTCAGTCAACAGGTTGCCAGCGCCTGCAAATAGATCGACGTCTTCACCTTCCCCAATCCTTCTGAGTACCTCATTTAGTGGCGGGGTTTCGTCCCCCGCTCCCACCTGAAGGAAACCATCATATTGTTCGACAGAAAACCCAAAACTTCTCAGCGCAAGCGCTAGGGTTGTCGTTTTCATCGTCCCTACGCGAGTTGCTATGATTGATGTTTCTTCGCCCAAATTGACTAGGGACGCGTCGGCAAAACCTATCTGGGTGTAGTTGAGCCGCGCTTCTTCAAGCATTTCAAGCGCTTTGGCGTCCATGTACAGAGGCTCAGTATTGGCCTCCAAAACATCGAACATGCGCGCGATCACCTTGTCATGGATATCGCCCGGGTCGCCACCGAACACAGGCGGCACACCTGCTTTGGCGGGTTTGACCATTATTACTTTCTCGCGATCATGGATTTCCTGAACCAGCCAACGGCGTCCGGAAAAGATGAGCATCATCCCGGGTGAGAGGATGTTGTCGATTGGCAATGTTCCAAGATCTCGCCCGTTTGAAACCAGCCTGTATTCTTCGGGCGTCTTGAACACCGCGTAAAAGCTATAGTGCTCAACCAGCCGTTCTCCGTTTTGGCCCAAGAGCAACAAACCCCCATCCGTTTGCTCTATCAAACCCGTTTCAGGATGACCGAGCGCGCGCAGCACATCCGGAAACATTGCTGTGCTGATCTGCCGAAACGGACCTTCGCGACACAGCACGCTGTAAAGAACATTTGCTGGGGCCCCTCCCCGCTGTGCGATTACGGATAGGATCTGATGCACAAGTGTCGACAGATGCAGTGCTTGCGGCTTCGGTGGTTCACACCAGCCCTCCAACAACAGATCAATCATCGCGATAGACCGGATCAACCCCAGCCTCAGACGATCCACAAAGCTACTATCCGAGGTGAGCCTCGTTTCTACCGCGTATTGTCGCAGGATCGCTGGCTGGCCCTCCCTACGTCCTGAACGTCCCAATCGCTGCCGAAGGGCTGCGACGGTGAAGGGTGCGCCGATTTGGGCGACACAGGTCACATCGCCGATGTCGATGCCAAGCTCCAGTGTGGACGTGCAGACCGCAGTGGTCGGTTTGTTGCTGTCTTTAAGGCGCCGTTCGACAAAATCGCGGTGATCGCGTGAAAGGCTAGCATGGTGCGGATAAAACTCTTGGGGAAGATGTTCTTGCTCGCAAAGATTGCGCAGTCGGTCAGCGTAAATTTCAACACGTTGACGGGCACCGGCAAACACAAGATTGTCACTTCCCCGGAGATGCGCGAACAAATGCGCTGCGACAGCGTCTGTGGCAGATGGGGTGTTGTCGTCTTCTCCACCGGAAAGATATCCACGCAGCTGAAGTTTCAGTTCCGCTTCTCCGCCGTCTGCTTCGATCAATGTGACGTGTTCCGCATTGTCGGGCCGCAGGTAAGCGCAGGCGAGATCCATATCCCCAAGCGTCGCAGATAGTCCAATTCGGCGGATGGGCCTTTTGATTACCAACTCAAGACGTGTCAGCAGGGATCGCAATTGCACCCCGCGCTCACTATCGAGCACAGTGTGCAATTCATCGATCACCACAGCTCGGGTTGCACCGAACAGGCGCGCGATTTCCAAGCCCCGACGGACAAACAATGCCTCCAGCGACTCTGGCGTGATCAATAGTATCCCCTTAGGGTTTTTCATCGCGCGCGTTTTGACTGATTGCGACACATCGCCGTGCCACGGCACCACTGGAAGCTCCGCCTCTTGACAGATGCCTTCCAGCCGCCCCGCCTGATCGGTGATCAGCGCCTTAAGTGGTCCGATGTAGAGCAAGTCGAACCCGCCGGCCTCTGCCGGTGCATCCAGCACCTGAGAGATCAACGGAAAAAATGCGGCCTCTGTTTTACCACCGGCGGTCGATGCCGCGACGATGAGATCGTTGTCACTTTCGCAAATAGTCCGAATTGCGCGCGCCTGGATGTCGCGCAGCTCACGCCAGCCCTGCTGTCTGATCCACTTCTGGACGGGGCGGGCAAGTTGGTCAAAGGCGGTGCTCATCCTCGAGGCTCAGAGCTTGAAGCTGATCAGATCGTCGTCACCACTCGGCTGAGCGCCAGTCGTTTCCTCTACTTCACTCATGTCTTCGCCAAGGTCTTCTGAGACGTCGATCTTCTCGATCAGGTCACTCCACTCAACACCTGGGTTTTGCTCCAGCACCGACAACAGATTCACGAAAGCCGTGACCGTATTGCGCGGGGTCCTGAAATAGGCTTCCCCAATCCGATCAGAGCAATGGTTCATAAAGGCTTCCAGCGCTGTATCCGGCAAGGCAGTTTCATCGTCCTGCATCACGCGTCTGACATTAGCCAACAGCACAAACAGATCTTCCGGCGTCAGGCTGGCCAGCCGCACAACAGGGCCCGACAAATCAACCAACCCATCGCGGGCGAAGGTGTTTTCTGCCAACCGCGATTGCAGGGCTTCATAGCTATAAAGACCACGGCGTGTGTTCATCAAAAACTCTGGCGTGCCTCCCATGAGAAACCCAAGATTCTCGGCACTGCCCTGAAGTACATCGTTCAAAATGCGCAGGATTTGTTCGTAGTTCGCATTGCGCGCTTGGGACGATGTCAGCTTGAACAGGTTCACCATTTCATCAAGGCCGACAAGTAGCCCTTTGTAACCCGCCTCGCACACAAATGCCGACATCAGCTTGAGATGATCGTAAACGCTCGCATCATCGACAATCGTGCGCACGCCAAGTGCTTTGCGCGCATCCGTGCGGGTTGCGAATTCTCCCCTCAGCCAACGAAGTGCTGCCGACTTAAGTTCGTCATCCCCGTTCTCATGACCTTCCCAATACCGGCGAATGACCTGTGCAAATTCAAAACCGCCAGTGAGTTCTTCAAAATGGCCCAAGCGCTCGCGAATGATGGTGCCCGTAGGCACATCTTTTTCCTCGGCATCTCGGTGCGCTTGGCTGACAAACCGCTCAACCACACTGGCCAAAGCACCACCATCTGGCTTTGTGCGCGTTGACAGGTTGCGCGCCATCTCTGCGTAGAGGCCGCGCGCTTGCCCACCTGTCGCGTGAATACGCCGGTCGGGTGCAAGATCAGCGAACATCACCACTAGCCCTTTTTCTAAAGCTACCAACCGGATCAAGTTCATAAAGAAGGTTTTGCCAGACCCATACTCCCCGATCACGAAACGGATGGCAGAGCCTCCGTCCGCGATGCGTTCCATGTCCTTCACAAGTTCTTTGATCTCACGAACGCGCCCTACTTGAATATGACGCAGGCCCAGCTTTGGCACGACCCCCGCGCGCAAAGCCTGAACAATTGCATCGCGCTCACGTGGCTTTAATTTAGACATGAGGTCCCTCCCCTTCTAATTTTTGTTTTACCGCATCCGCGATCTCCGGAGACACATCATATCCATCATACTCGTCAAGCAAGGCTTCATCATGGGTCTCAAAGGCCCACTCGTTTACAGCCTCCAATGCACCAGACGGCATCAATCCATGCTGTCCGCAAAGCTGCTCGAATGCATTCTCGGTCCAGTGCTCTTGACCCACCAAATCCAACAGCAGTGCCCCATGTTTTGCATCTAGCCCAGCAAACAGCGTTGCACCCTTGCTTTCTTCTGCTTCTTCCTCGGCCTCAAATATCTGCCCCAAGACAGAAGACACCCGTGCCGTATCTGATCTGATGGCCGCAATCCGAGAAGCATCCAGCACCGGCCCTGTTGCCTTTTCTGGCTCAGGAATGGCTTCTCCAGAATTGCCCGGCTGCGCCGCACGAACGGTTCGTGGCGCGTCGGCAATCTCTCCTGCGTGAAGGTCGGAATAGGCGAGTGATGGATCAAGGCCCAGTGCTTTGTACACCATTTCGATGCTGGCGACTTCTTCGGATTGGATGACACCATCGGCGTGTGCCGCACCCACCAAGGCCGCACGCATCGCCGTTTGGTCTTCCACACCAACATCTTTGAGTTTGCGGCGCAGCAGCGTCATGTCAGGCGGCACGGCAAGGAACCATTCCATATTTGCCCGAAGCCGGCGCCGCTCTTGCTCACTTAGCCCCTCAACAGATGCGATTTGAGCCTCTAACGCTTTGCGTTCGGCTTCGGCGATACGCCCGTCAGCATGGGCGACAAATGACGCAAGCGCCAACTCCATCAACGCTGTCTGATAGCTTGCCGAAACGTCTTCGAGCTTTTCGATCTGCTCGCCAAGATCAAACAAAACCACAGGCTCTTCCGGTTTTGGTGAACGCAGTGCAAAGCGTGGATCAGGTGCCAGCCCAAATCCAAGACGCGCCAAAGCGTCTGCCGCCCCTGTTAGCTGCCGCTTACCAATCTTCGTGCTGCGCTGTCCTTCGAGCTTCTCGATCACGTCGGCCAACGGAACAAGTCCGCCGCGCTGCACGATCCCCCTCGCCCACTCTTTTAGCGCTTCCATTTCTGTTGATGGGAACAGGGACCACAGATCTATTGGCAAAAGTGCGTGCGCTTCGATGCTTCCCCTGCCCTCGGGGTTCCGGCCAAGATAGCGGCTCAGCTTATCAAGGTCATCTATGACTTCGTCCGCGACTTCCTGCGCAATCTCGACTGGCTTTCGCAATCCGGAGATATCAGGAACGGGTTTGCCGTCGGCTGTCGGGTTGAGAGTTCCTTCGAACTCGCTTGAGGCTGCACGATACGTTGCTTTGAGGTGTTTGCGCGGCTTGCTGACTTTCAGCCCATTTGGAAAGCGATCGTCGAACCGTATCTTGAACAACGCCAGGAATTCATCACGGCACCGCGTTGCTGGCGTGCGCAAATGGCTTTCTGGATGGCACATCAACCAGCTCAGAACCCAGTCTGCGCTCAGGTTTTCTCCCTTATCAAGACGCGCGCCAATCGCATACTTCAGCGAAAAAGGAAGCTCCCAACCCTGGCGTTCAAAGATCGGCTCCAGCGCCTCAAACTCAGTTTCGGCAAGTGTCGCGATATCAAGAAATTCACCCAAGTATCGCTTCACAGAATGGTTTTCAGGATAGAGCGAAATTAATCTGCGAACTTCGGCAATGATGTCCTTTGCATCAGCATTGGATTGATCGACAAAAAATCGCCGTTCCAGCCCATAAAAATACAAGAACATGTAGCCCGGATCATAGGATGGATCAGAACGGCCACTTGCCAACCATTCAAGATAGGTCGCCCTGCTTCGTGCTGAAATGTCAGAGTACCCAGGCCAGTATGACATGCCCTCGCCGGCCCTATCGCCTCCGCTCCTTGCGACAGAAAGAGACGGGTCGATGTAGGCCCTGCATTTGTCACGATAGCCGTGGTGATTGAGCAAAGGCGGCGTCCCGACATAGACCATTCCGCCAATATCTCGCCCCGCAACCATCGCTGTCTCTGCTGCGGATACCCAACCTCTTTTTTGCATGTTTACCTTGGTCTTTTGAGGCTTCGCCCGTGCCTCTTCGTGTCGCTTTGCAATCACAGACAGCGCCGGTGCTGCAGACTGGCCAGCGCGTACGATAGCTGCATAGTCTTGCTTTGGAGGCGTTGGAGCGGTCGAGGCTTTTTTTGCAGAGCCAGCTGATGTTTTGGGAGCGTTCGGTTCGCCTAAGGTTTCCGGCCGGGCGCGCCTTGAAAGGGTTGACTGCTTTTCATCGCCATGTGTGCTCTGTTTGGCCAGCACCTTTCGTGCTCTTCGGCGCTCTTGCCACCACACGAGCGGAATGGGTAAGCCAAAAGAAAGGAGCATCTGCGCGCCCTCAGACCAGCTCTGCAAAGCGACCACAACAACGACCAAACACAACAAAAAATAGAGCGCGTAAAAAAAGATGACCCGAAAAAACTTTAGAATTAATGACATTAACAAAACCCTCTGATGAACCACACTAGTTCGCGGGTTTTTCGATGCAATAACTATCGCTAAGGTAGCAGCGCAGTCGAAGCGATTTCTTCAAGAATATTCGATTGCGCTTTAGTATCGGCCATCGGCATATTTAGCGCGTGTCCGCCAAGCACTATTCTTCTGGCAAATCGTAAAGCGTCATGGTCCCGTCTGCTTCTGCTTCCAGAACCTTGTTCACCATAACGTCCGATGGATCGCCAAGTGTTTCGAGATAAGCGATTGCGGCGCCAATCAAAGCTTTAGCCTGCACCCTACCCAGGCATGGCAAGATGATCATGCCTGGGTGAATGTCAGCTCGCGCTGCGAGCACGCGAAAGTCACGCGCATTCTCGGTGACAATTATCAAGTTATTTTCGATGCAACGGGCGAGCACGGTATGATCGGCTTCACCGAGCCCACCCTGATTGCGCGGATGAACCACATAGTAGCCCTCTTCCGCCATCAGTTCATTTGCCACGCGTGGTGACAGGCATTCGTCCAGAAAGAGCCGCATCAAAGAGGCTTATGCGGCTTTTCGCCAAGGTTTGCCAGCACTCGGCCTTCCACGCGGGGGATGTGCCTTTGCATAGACCAAAGCGGCCTCAAAGGCCTCCATACTGATCTCAGGATAATCCTCGACGAGCTCTTCCAAGGTCTCACCACCTTCGATGCGCCCAAGAACGGATTGGCAGGTTATTCGAGTTCCCTTTAAGATTGGTTCGCCGCCAAAAATCTCTGGATCAACGACCAAATGCTCATGCCTCGTTTCAAGATAAACACGCGTTCGACCCCATACCTCTGAAACAAGAGGATCGAGATTGAGCATCAAGCCAGGAGACAGCTCAAGACTACCAAATTTGGCTTTTTTTGAGCTCCGTAGGAATCTCCAAACTCTTTGCTTGGATTTCTTTTCCATCTTGATGCCGTCAAGTGAGTGCATTGCTCGCGCATAGGCGACCGCATGCATCGGCACATGCGCTGCTAGCGTTTCGCGCATCCAAAGCTTCGTCCTACGCCTTGGTACGATCCCCTCTTCGCAGTCTTTCTCAATACGCCTTGCGGCCACACCAGCAAGATGTGCCGCTTCTTTGATTGTGAGGTCTGCTGATGCTTGTGTAGTCATAATCTTTCCCTTCGAGGGGATAATTAATTGGTCTGGGTCGTTTTGTCAAGATTTTTGGGGTGTATCGAGCGACGAAACACTTCTGTACTCCATATACCATACCGTACCATCCAAGAACCCAGATGTGGCCACTCACACTCCAACCGATTGAAAGTCGAAGCCCGACCAATTGAAAGCGAGACGGCCTCGATCCGGCCCATCCACTCGCGCCAACGCAACTCCTGCGGCAGGTTCGTGAGCTCCCGAGCAAACAGGCCTTCGCCTGACGAGAAACCGCCGCCTTCACATGTTTCCGCTTGGCAGCAACAGTCGTAAGGCAATCCCATAGAGCCGGAAGGTCGGCAGTCCGGTCAGCTCCCGTGCAACTCCAAGCTCAATCAACCGATCACAGACCGGCCGCCGCCTCCGAACCCTTGGTCCGCAGCTTCAGTTCGACGCTCCGACGTCCAGTTGTCCCTGTAACCCTAAGAAACTTCCACCTTCACCGACGCAAATTCCAAAGGTCACGGCGATTCAACATCAACAAGTCGCAGCCATGCAGCTTCCTCGACTACATCCGCATCAACGACGAGTTCGGGGCCGGCAAAGAGAACGACATTGGCGGCCCTAGGCGCCAATGCCGAAACGTAGCGAATGCCGTGGGGGCTACCTTCCGAGAATGACCAATCTCTGAAGAATTCGGTAACGATCTGGGTCGGGATGTAGTCGACATTCACACGATTATCCTGCTCGACCGGCTCCGCCATCTCGCGAGTCAACTGGTGCAGAAACAACAGGCCCTGACGATGCCGCCGAGGTGCTGCTGAAAAGAACCCTGGGATCCGTGGTAGCTCGGCAAGGTCGACCAGGGTTATCGAAATCTCGGTTTGGAAACGCGCAAGAACAGGCTCCTCCGCGCGGGCCTCGGCGACTGCGGAAGGCCCATCTTCTGCCCCATAGAACATGGGGATGCCCGGAGGATTCATCCGGTTTGACTGCAGACAGATGCGGGCCGGTGGCGGGCCAAGGGCGGCTGCCGTGAGTTCGAACGGCGGAACGGTCTGGTTGCGCACCCGATAGTACGACTGCCCTACAGGAACCGAACGCACTAAACCCAGTTCTTCGATGAGCTCGGCAAGCTCCACCAGAAACATGCCGGCAGAGCGTTCATCCGGGTGCGACACATCACTTGCGCCGACAGAGTGAAAAAAGAACCTTCGTTCCGACATCGTGATGCGCCGAAAATCGCGCCAGCTAAATACCATGCTGTCGTCGAATTCGAGGGAAAGCCAGTCATACTCGCACCAGACATCGTCCTCGATCTCGCCGAGCAGATCGTCCATCAGTCGGTCGTGATCTCGAGCTTCGATAGCCAGACCAATCTCGTCGAAAAGCAGTTCCTGAGTGTCCCAATGCGACCCTAGGTAACCACCTTCACGGGAATTGTAGGGCAACTGATTGACTGCGGTGCCGTAGAATGTCCCCATCCGGGCTTCGATGAACTCCGCTATCTCTTCGAGGGGCAGGACATTTCGGCGACGTGCGCAGCAATAACTGCAACGGCCCGGGGCCCCATCATTCCGTATGACGTCCTTGAGGTCTTCGTCTCCAAAGCACTTTGTGCAGACGTATCTGTTGGAAATGCTGTCTTGATGGAAGTTGGCGGGGTCGATGCGGCTCATGTTGTAAGGGTATCAAAGGATTGGGGGATCGAAAAACTCTGGCTGGCGGTATCTTTCTCGCTACATGGGTTCGACAATATCCGGAAGCTGGAAAGCCAGATCCAGCCGCTCCAGAATCCGGGCAGCCAAAGCCTCGGTCGCCGTCCAGCCCGGTGTGTAGCTATCCGGTGTCAGGCAAAGTGTCAGAACTCCGATCGTGCCACGGTCCATCGCATCCTTGAGGCATGTGGCGACGGCGTCAATGTAGTCATCGGAGACCATCATGCGAATGTCCGACTCAATCTGGCAGTAGAAATAGTCCAGGTCGATGTTGACGATCCATGGCGCTTCCCGTTCGGCAAGCCAATACGAAAGGTTTTCAGGTAATTCCCATGGCGAACTGTACATCGGATTGTCAAAGTCCGGTGGGTCTCCATCTTCATGGGTCAAGCATCGGAAGGTCGTGAGGCTGTCCCCGAACTCCCGCAGGTAGATGGAGAGATAGTTGTCCCAGCGGATGACAGGACAATCGAAGTCGTCGCTCCGGTAGGTCTTCCCGAGGTAAGCATCGATCCCAGCCGACCAACTTGGCAAATGCTTGAGCCACTCGTCCAAACGGCTCTGCAGCGCGTCGGGATGACGGTCGATGTGCATGAGGGAATGGGGTGCGGTGAGATCGAGTTCCTTTAGCCAGCACCACAGGGCTGCACGATGATTGTCCATCACGCAGACATTGCCCGCTCTGCAGAGAAAGTTCTGTTCGACGGATCTGGAATGGTTCCGTCCCTTGAAGGGTACGATCCACTCCCATTCGGTTGTCATTCGCGTTCGCCTTTCGATGCTACTCAACCCTCAACACGACGGAGTTCTAACTCCGGCAAGTCCCGCAGTGTCTGCAAATCAAATGTCGTCAGAAACGTTTCAGTCGTCACAAATGTATGCGGCGCCCCGGGACGCGGAGATCTCGGCCCGCTGGCAATCAAATCCTTGAACCGGAGTCGGGCAAGCAGATCGCGGCTCACGTCTTTGCCAAAAATGTCCTTGAGCTCTGCCCGGTCGATTGGCTGGTGATAAGCGATGGCGCAAAGCACGCCCATTTCCATCTCGGTGAAGCCAAGAGTCTGGTCGCCGAGATCGGCCGCGGCGGTGATCGCGTCGGCGAACTGGGTCTTGGTCCGAAACATCCAGCCGCCGGATGTCTGGACCAGCTCGTAAGGACGTCCCGTAAGCTCGGCCAGGATGTCCGAGATCAGCATCTCGACCGAGGCCCCCTGCCCCACGACGCGCGCGAGGTCCTCGCGGCTGACAGGCGACGCACTGGCAAAGAGCACCGCCTCAATGCGCCCCATCCATTCGCGCCAGCGCAGCTCCTGCGGCAGGTCTGCAAGCTCACGGTCAAAAACGACTTCCTCCGCCGGTTTCCGTTTTCGGGTTGCAACCGTCATGGCGCAATTCCGTAAAGCCGGAACGTCGGCCGGCCGGTCAATTCCTGCGCGACACCCAACTCAACCAGACGATCACAGAACCGCCGCGCCGCGCGGTCGGTCATCGGAATAGTCGTGCCTCGGATCATAGGTGACAGCATCATGGAGGGTGCAACAGCATCCTCAGAGAAGAACAGATCGACCGCGGCGTTTGATCCCTTGGCCCGCAGTTTTGGGACTACGACCTGAAGCGCCGCAGCCCTTCGAGCCAGTTCTCGTGAAATTTGGATCGTGTCTTCGACGGACTGAAGAAGGCGCTGCTGTACCTTAACCTCGACCCCCTGCCCGTCTGCGATCAAATCCCGCAGCACCGCCTTGGTAAGATGCTGCCCCGTGATCGGAAGAAGAGATGGCCAATTCAGGGTGCGTGCCAGAACCACATCACTTAGTAAGCATGCCACCCTTTCGGCCCGATCATCCGCCTCCAGCACGCAACGCATCACGAAGGCGCACCCCGCCAGCGGCCCATGCTTCCTTGCGCGAGCAAAACCTGCGTTGAGCCAAGTATGCACGTCAGTCTCAGCGTCATGTCCGATGAGGCTCCTAAGTCCGGCTTGCCACTCTCGGGCATTCAATCGCAGCCGCGCTGCGTCACGGCAGAATCCTAATAAATCACCATCCGGTCCGCGCACGTCACTAGGGGGCGTCAGGTGATAGGCATCGCGGATATCTGCCTCTCGTGCCATGCGTCCTTCGAGTTTCGAGGTGGCCGTTGCTGCCTTCAGCGCCAACCGGTTCGCCAGCAGTTTGATCGGCACACCGTGCCTCGGATCAGTGATCAGCTGATCCAGAACGGTCAGAGCCGCCCCAGACCGAAAAGCCACAGTTTCAGGTGTTTCCGCAGATCCGACCGTGACCCAGGCGGGCAGCTTCGGTAGAGTGTTCAGGTCGTTGGTGAGGGTCGCAGGCTGATAGGTCATGCCACAAGACTACTGCACGGCGGCGCTTTTGCCTACCATATAGTGTGGAAACCGCCCCACCCTGCAGCCCAGCATTATGTCCAATAAGTTTGCATTATCGGACATTAAAATATATGCTGCAGCACAGTCTCAAAACTAGCAAATTTTAGGGTAAATAATGGACGCAGAGGCCGAGAGATCACCTTCATCGCCATCTTCTACGACTGATGATGCTTCGAACGACGAGAGGGATCAAGAAAAAACCGATGGGATCGCCCTGCCCGCGCATGTAGCGGGTTCTGGAACGCTCGATCGACTGGTCGACATCGCACGCGACTACGCCAAAGCCTCCACGGCCGAGAACACCAACAAGGCCTACGCGGCCGACTGGAAACACTTTGGCCGATGGTGCCGGCTCAAAGGCACCGGCCCCATGCCCCCCTCGTCCGAAATGATCGGCCTGTATCTAGCGGATCTGGCAGCGCCTGCCGGCAAGACCCCGGCAATCACGGTCACGACCATCGAACGACGCCTCTCTGGTCTTGCGTGGCACTATCAACAACGCGGCTTCACGCTCGATCGCAAGGACCGTCACATTGCGACTGTGCTGGCTGGAATCAAACGCAAGCATGCGCGTCCACCGGTGCAAAAAGAGGCCGTCTTGCGCGATGACATTCTCGCCATGGTCGCTACCCTGCCCTACGACCTGCGGGGCCTGCGCGACCGTGCGATCCTGTTAATCGGTTATGCAGGTGGGTTACGGCGTTCCGAGATCGTCTGCCTTGACGTCCATAAAGACGACACGCCAGATTCTGGAGGTTGGATCGAGGTACTGGACGATGGTGCCTTGCTCACGCTTAACGCAAAGACAGGTTGGCGCGAGGTCGAGATTGGCCGCGGCTCTACTGACCAGACCTGTCCGGTGCATGCACTGGAGCAATGGATGCACTTTGCCAAGATCGACTTTGGACCGTTGTTCGTCCGCACTGCGCGTGATGGCAAAAAAGCTCTGGATGCGCGGCTTTCAGACAAACATGTCGCACGGCTGATCAAGCAGACTGTTCTCGACGCCGGAATCCGCTCAGAGTTGCCTGAGAAAGAACGCCTCGCCATGTTCTCGGGCCATAGTTTGCGGGCTGGTCTGGCCTCCAGCGCCGAGGTCGACGAACGCTACATCCAAAAACACCTCGGTCACGCCTCGGCAGAAATGACCCGCAAATACCAACGCCGCCGTGACCGGTTCCGGGTGAACCTAACAAAGGCGGCGGGGCTTTAGGCCCCTCCCCTATCACCAATTTGTTCCACCTGGGTGTGGGAA
>JAOHEK010000052.1 GCA_028097405.1 Paracoccaceae bacterium
ATGTGGCCTCAACCGTCAGCGGACGGCGTGGGGCAGCGCGTGCCGCCGCAAAGTCGGCCTTATGGGACGAGATCCCAATGTTCGAGGCTCAGGAAAAAAAGATGCACCAGTCGCGCATCTATTCCGGAGAAGCCACTGCAGAGGCACAGCATTTCGATATTTTGCGCACAAAGCTGATGCTGGAAATGCGGCGCAACGATTGGAAACGGATTGCGATTACCTCGGCGACACCGGGCTGCGGTAAGACTACCACGGCCTGTAACCTGATCACCGGGTTTGGCCGTCAACCCGAAGAGTTCGGGATGCTGTTCGATATGGATTTCCGTAGACCTTCTGTGTCGAAGTCATTTGGGGCAGCACCTGCTGCAAGTTTGGAAGACGTGTTTTTGGGCGAAGTTGAGTTTCAAGATCAGGCTTTACGCATGCATCCAAACACATCGGTCTCGATGACAACGCGTTCCGTTTCGGATCCTGCACGGGTCATTTTACGCTCGCAAACAGCCGAACTTCTGGATCGCTGGCAGGCCGAATACGAGCCGGATTTGATGTTGTTTGATATGCCACCAGTCCTTGTCAGCGACGAAACCCGCGGCTTCCTAAAGTTGGTCGACGCAGTTTTGATCGTGGCGGCAGCCGGAACCAGTACGGCGGCTCAGATTGATGAGGTTGAACGCGAAGTGGCGCAGTACAGCAAGGTCGCCGGCATCGTGCTAAACAAGTGCCGATTCATGGATGATGAATACTCTTACAATTACTAAGTCATTCGCAAATTTATAAAAAATGGGCCCGGCAATAGCGCGGGCTCATTTTTTTAAGCTTTACGGGACTGAACATCGTTCTTGGCAGATTGTACGCGCGTGCCTTATGGGGCGTCAGCTGCGATCTGCTTTAGGTAGGCGCCGTAGGCGTTTTTGCCCAAAGGTTCTGCCGCGCGGAGCAGATCGTCTTTCGAAATCCAGCCCTTTTCAAACGCAATTTCTTCGGGGGATCCCGATTGTAGGCCTTGCCGTGACGTCAGTGTGCGAACGAAATTTCCAGCGTCCAAAAGTGATCCATGGGTGCCGGTGTCTAACCATGCATAACCGCGGCCCATACGTTCGACGGTCAGGGCTCCATCATTCAGGTATAGTTCCAGCAGATCGGTGATTTCCAATTCGCCACGTTCGGACGCTTTGACTTCGGCTGCTCGCGTGGAGGCAGAGCCATCCAGAAAGTAGAGCCCCGTGACGGCATAGTTCGATGGCGGGTTCGTTGGCTTTTCGACGATCTGACTGACTTTGTCGCCTTCGTATGCCAGCACGCCGTAGCGTTCGGGGTCAGCAACTCTGTACCCAAAAACGGTGCCGCCCGACGGTTTCTCATCAGCGCGCGCCAGCATGTCCGGCAATCCGTGGCCAAAGAAAATGTTGTCCCCCAGAACCATCGCAGATGGTGCGCCATCCAGAAAATCAGACGTCAGCAAGTAAGCCTGCGCCAGCCCATCAGGGCTGGGTTGCACGATCCATGTCAGATCAAGCCCCCATTGCGACCCATCGCCCATAAGCCGTTGAAACTGCGCCTGATCGTCGGGTGTTGTGATGACTGCGATTTCGCGAATTCCGGCCAGCATTAGAACTGAAAGCGGATAATAGATCATCGGTTTATCGTAGATCGGCAAAAGCTGCTTCGAAACGCCAATTGTGATCGGGTACAGTCGTGTGCCCGAGCCCCCGGCAAGAATAATGCCTTTACGGTTTGTCATGCGTGATCCGTTTCTTCCGGTAGGCTTGCACCGGATGCTTCGAGTTCTTTCACTTGCGTTTCAAGCGCCTTAATACGGCGATTGAGTGTCGCCACAATGGCCCCGTCATGAAGCATACCTGCAGGCAATGCGCGGGGTTTATCGTTTGAGGCGGTGGCGATGATATAACGGCGCTGAATTGTATCGTCTTGAGTATACTCCAGAAACCCCGTGCGTTTCCAAGTGACTGAAGCTTTGTCGGGGCCCGAAACGATCGACCCATGCAGAAGCCCTTGGTAATGTGGGGTGACGTGGGAAAAATATTCCGCGAGAAGGTCGTGGAATTCGTCCTCGCCTAGTTCGCGTTCGTGGAACGGATTGGGTTGGTTTGGATCGGATTGTGCTTTGTCAGGCGTGCTGATCACCAAGGTGCCGTTTGGGCTTAGAACACGGGCAAGTTCCGCAACGAAACCATCATGCTCACGGATATGTTCGATCGTTTCAAAGGACACGATGATGTCGAAGGAATGATCGTCAAAGGGCAGCGGCGCCCGTGCGTCGGCGGTTTTGAACGTAAGACCGGCTGTGCCATATACACGACGGGCGCGTGCAATAAGGTCTGTGTCGATATCGACACCGGTGACCTCACTCGCTCCGTTGGCAAACATAAGCGCCGAGCCGTAGCCTTCGCCGCAAGAGATATCGAGAACCCTTTGTCCTTGCACCAAATCAAGCGTCAGAAAGTACCTGTGCAGATGGGCCGATAAGATTTGCGTGGTGACCCAAGGGGTGCAACGCTCGCCATCGAATGCAAGCATTTCGCGCGGCTTGACCAGAGTGATGTCGCGTTTCATGCCGCAAGATCCTTTAGCACCTCGGCAAGGCCTTTGCGCCAATCCGGACGTTTGATGCCGAAATCTGCTATAAGCGAGCTGCAATCCATTCGGGAGTTTAGCGGGCGTTCGGTAGGCGTCGGCCAATCCGTCGTTGGGATCGAGGCTATTGCGGTGGGCAGGCCGGCCTGTGCCATGATTTCGCGGGCGAAATCGGCCCAACTGACGTCGGGCGCGCCTGAGAAATGATAGGTCCCGCCGGTTGTGCCGCTTGCAAGCTGCCGGGCAATTGAAAGACAGGCGTCTGCAATGGCGGCGGCAGGTGTTGGGCCGCCGATTTGGTCTGCGACGACTTTTAACTCCGGGCGTTCTGCTCCGAATTTCAGCATGGTTTTGACGAAGTTCCCACCGTGGGCGCTGAACACCCAAGACGTGCGCAGGATGACGAAGGCCAGGCCTGTTTGGTTTTGAATGGCGTCTTCGCCGACGAGTTTGCTTTTGCCGTAAACGCCTTTCGGGCCGGTCGGATCGTTCGGCTGCCAAGGGGTTTCGCCGCCGCCTTCGAACACATAGTCGGTCGAGATGTGGACCAAAGGCGTGGATGTTTCGGCGCAGCCTTTTGCCAGTTGAGCAACCGAGTGGCCGTTCACTTGGGTCGCAAGTTCGGGTTCGTCTTCGGCCTTGTCCACGGCGGTATAGGCCACCGCGTTGATCACCGCGTCAACGTCTAAGCTGCAAGCGATTTTATTGACTTGGTCGGGGTTTGCAAAATCGACGTCGTCGCGCCCAAACACCGTCAGAACGGTGCCCTCCGGGGCGCGGCGTTGCAGTTCGGTTGCGACTTGTCCGGTCTTGCCGAAGACGGCGATTTTCACGACCCAGTCCCCCGGCGTTCCATTGCAACATCTAACAGAGGACGCCACCAATCTTCGTTGGCGAGATACCAATCGACTGTTTTTGCAAGGCCTTCTTCCCAAGTCACCGAAGGCCGCCAGCCTAGTTCGTCGCGGATGCGACTTGGATCAATCGCATAGCGTTTGTCGTGCCCCGGGCGATCCGTCACGTAGGTGATCAGACGGTCGTGCGGCGCGTCGCTTGGGCGTCGGTCGTCCAGAAGCGTACAGATCTTGCGGACCAGATCGATGTTCTTCACCTCGTTCTCGCCGCCAATGTTATAGCTGCGACCCAACGCGCCCTTCTCAAGAACCAAAATCAGCGCGTCGGCGTGGTCTTCGACGTAAAGCCAATCGCGCACGTTGTCGCCAGCGCCGTAGACCGGAATTTCGCGGCCGTGGATCGCGTTCAGGATAACGACGGGGATCAGCTTTTCAGGGAAATGGTAGGGTCCGTAGTTGTTCGAACAATTCGTCAGCACAACGGGCAGTCCATACGTTTCGTGCCATGCCCGCACCAGATGATCGCTGGCGGCTTTTGAAGCGGAATAGGGGCTGCGCGGATCGTAGGGCGTGTCTTCGGTGAACAGCCCGGTCGGCCCTAGGGAGCCGAAAACCTCGTCGGTCGAGATATGGTGAAAGCGGAATGCCTGGGGCCGGCCCTCGGCCTCCCAATAGGCGCGGGCGGTTTCCAGTATGGTGTATGTGCCGGTGATGTTGGTGTCGACAAATTCGGCTGGGCCATCAATTGAACGGTCAACATGGCTTTCTGCGGCTAGATGCATCACGGCATCCGGGCGATGCTTGGCGAAGACATCGTCCAAGGCTACACGGTCGGTGATGCTGACCTGCTCAAAGGCATAACCGGGCGCATTCGACACGGGCGCGACATTTGCGAGGTTGGCCGCATAGGTTAGCACATCAAGGTTGATCACCTCGTGGCCCGCACGAATGGTCTGACGCACCACGGCCGAGCCGATAAAGCCCGCACCACCTGTCACAAGAAGTTTCATCGCGCGGTCCATTCAAATGGGCTGTCAAATTCGGCAAGAGTTTGAGCCGCTTCATCTTTTTCGGAAAGCTTCGGTGTGTCGGACAAATGCCAGTCAATTCCACAGCTATCCCAGCGAATAGCACCGTCGCTGTCGCGGTCATAATGCGCAGTGACTTTATAGATGATTTCGGTGTCTGGCGTGCGGGTCACGAACCCATGCAAACAGCCGTCCGGCACCATCAGTTGCAGGCCGTTTTCGAAGCTGAGTTCGACGCCAAGCCATTTGCCATAGGTTGGCGAGCCTTTGCGGACATCAACAACAACGTCGAACAGAACGCCGCGCCCACAGCGTACAAGCTTGGCTTGAGCGAACGGCGGTGACTGGAAATGCAAACCGCGCAGCGTGCCCACTTCGGTCGACATCGAGTGATTATCTTGGACGAAATCGTAAGTTAGACCCGCGTCCGCCATACGTTGTGCGTTCCATGATTCCGAGAAAAAGCCGCGTTCATCGCCAAAGCGTGCGGGTTCTAGGATCAGAACGTCGGGGATATCGGTTTCGCGAAGCTTCATGACTTGGAAATAACCTTTAAAAACTGCAAACACTGCCCCGCGCGCCTCGTAGCAGATATTGCATTTGCCGTCATTCCCCTAAGCGAAGAAGGCTTTCACGCGTGGCGCTTGGGAAACAGTTCAATTTTGATCCATTGACCGAATTAAGGTAAGGTTAAAATGGCGTGAAAACATATGATTATTAAGGGTCGCGGGCAGACTGCGATTTGGAAGGGTGACTTACGTGGTAGAACAGGAAACCATGCTTCGCGCAGAGATCATCGCACAGTGTTTGGCGATGAACGAGGCCGGGCTAAACCATGGGGTGTCGGGCAATATCTCGGCGCGTTGTGGGGATCGGATGCTGATCACGCCATCGGGGACGGATTATACCAAGATGACGCGCGAGATGATTGCGTCGATTGATTTGGGCGATCCAGAAGGCGCGTTCGAGGGGCCTTTGAAACCATCGTCCGAGTGGCGGTTTCACCATGCGATTATGGCTGCGCGTTCGGACGTGAATTCCATTGTTCATGCCCATCCAATTTATTGCACCGCTTTGGCGATGGCGCGAAAACCCATTCCCGCGGCGCACTACATGGTGGCGATTTTTGGTGGGGCTGACGTGCGATGCTCGGGCTATGCAACCTTTGGGACTAAGGCTTTGTCGGATGAAGCTTTGGCGGCGTTGGACGGACGGACCGCATGTTTGTTGGCCAACCACGGGATGATCGCATTGGGCGCAACGCTGGACCAAGCCATGTGGCGCGCGACCGAGTTAGAGGTTCTGGCGCATCAGTATTGCGTGTCTTTGACGATTGGTGGGCCGGTGATTTTGGACGACGCCGCAATCGACGAAACGCTCGTTGAGATTGCGACCTATGGCAAGCAGGATGTTTGAACCGCCGGAAACGACGACCATGTCTTCATTCATCGGTCGACGGATGGATCAAAGCCAGTAGGTCCGAGAACGGTGTGTCGGGGTCCATCATCCGATCTCGCATTGCCCAGATTTTGGATCGCCGGGCCTCGCTTAAAGCGGCGGCCATGGTGTGAAATTTTGTTTCGATTTCTGTGAGCGACATTGGTACTTCCTGACCGCCCTTTGCCTCGACGTCGCCCGAGGCCAGCACGCGTCCATCGGTCGTATGCACCGTGACGTCCGACCACCGATTGATCGGAAAGCGTTTGGAATGGCGCGGTTCTTCGGTCACTGTGATCTTGTTCAGAACGGTTGCGATGCGCGTATCGGCAAGCGCGTCTCCGGCAACTTCGTCTGGTCCGACGCGCCCATGAACCAGCCGCGCGCCCAAGGCGAATTGCAGGGAATATTGCGCCTGCGATGTCGTGGCGGGCATTGTGGGGAACAAGGCGGCGGCCTCTTTGAACGTGTTCACATTGATGCGGGCGACGGTGTCGGCGCGCAGATCATGGGTGTCGATCAGAAGGCCCAAAGCGTCGATCGCCGCATGAGCCCAGCGACAGACGGGGTAGGGCTTGATGTAGTTTTCTTCCACCGTCCAGCGCGCGCCAAGGTCTTGCCAGTGGTGCGCAACCTCGGCAGCCTCAATGGTGATCGCGGGCGCGCCGTCAAAGCCATCTTCTGCCAGAAGAACCGCCATCAATCCGGTGAAGGCCCCCATGCCCGAGCCGTCATGCAACATCGTCGGATTGGCAATCTCGCGCATCATCTGGCTGCGTGGGCCGTGGTATTCGGCGATCCCGAACGCCTCGCGCAGGTGGGTCGCACCCATGCCGCGCAAGCGCCCACCCAGAGCGACCACACCAAGCGCATTCCAAGCGCCCGAGGTATGGTAATCACTGACCGACCCATGCAGCGCAAGACCCGCGCGGCCTGCGATTTCATACGACAACGTCATGGCCTCAAGGGCGGCTCGTGCGGACAGATCGGGCATCTGTTCACCCAAAACGCAAAGGGCCGGAACCACGGCACAGCCAATGTGACCTTTGACAGGGTTGAACCCGTCGTGCGCGTCAAGATTGTCGGTTTGCGTGGCAGCGGCAAAAGCCGCTCCGGGGATCGATGCGCGGCGGCCATCGAACAATAGTGTTGCCGTGTCGGCTTCCGAACTTGCGCCCATGAAGCGCAGGGCGTGATTGCGCGCGATATGGCCAACATCCAGCCCCGCCGCACCTGCGGTGACACCAAGCGTGTCGATCAAAAGCGTCGCGGTAAAATCCAAGGCACTGTCTGGGATCAGGGTGTGCCCAAGCGTGAATTCGGCGATGTCGTCATACGTCATGCGTGGGATCTTTCCAGAAGTCGGCCAAAGCCGTTGAGGGGGCTGCGACATTCAACATCCGAAACATCATAAACACCATGGCAAGTTCCAACGACGGCAGCGTCTTAGCCAAGCGGAAACCGTTTCACAATGCGATCAACGGGCGTTCCGTCTTTCAAGGGTGTGCCTTCAATCACCGAATGATCGCGGAAACCGACCTTGGAATAATAGGCCAGACCCGGCACATTGTCGGCTCGGATTTTCGCGTTGATCTCGTCCAGTCCCGCAGCGCGACCAGCATTGCAAGTTGCTGCGAACAGAGCCGTTCCAACGCCACGCACGACCGGAGTTTGCCGCGCGAAAGACGAGATATCGCCGACGCCCGGCCCGTAGTTGTTTGAGCGTTCCAAAGTTTGGAAGCCAGCGATCTGGTCTTGATCATCTACCGCCACATGGCAGCAATGGGCGGCGTCGATGTACCAGCGTATCATGTCATCGGCGCTGACCGGGTCTTCGAATACGGTGGTGCCGCCGATCGCAATTATCTCATTCAGAATAACGGCCATCTGGGGTGCGTCTGATGCGGTGGCGGGGCGTATTTCTTTAATCGTCGGCATCGATTTAGTCCTCAAAATTTCGCGTAAAATCACCGGTTCGCTCAGCAAGGTATTGGGCAAAGTCATAGTTGGGCCGTTCAAGGTGGCTAAGGTGGCCGGGTTCAGACAAACCCGCCAACACGCCACGATATACCTTTTCGGTGCACCCCCGGTCTTCAATATTTACCTTATCTAACAGAACCTTGGTCTGCCGTAAGCTGTCTTGTGCCGCGTCCGAAGACATATAGTCTGGTGACATTCCGCCTCCGAATGTGATGTGCACCTGACCCACGCCTTTGGGGTGCAGCGACAAGTACCAGAAATAGCCGGGCGTCAGAGTGATCAGCAAGCTGGGATAAATCGCTAGCAGAAATGTCGTGCGCCGCCGGTCACCTTTTAGGCGGGTGTTGCCCGGATGAGCAAGCGCGATTGGCAGGCTGTCGTCTTTCAAGATCCAGTGGTAATTGAAGGCGGCAGATCCCGGCGGGCAGACCATTTCATCCAGCTTAGACATGCCGCCGATTGTTCCCGCATGACAGACTGGCAGGTGATAGCTTTCCATGAAATTCTCAGCGAGGATTTTCCAGTTGGTGTCCCAGACGTGGGTTTCGACGAAGGTCTCGGTATAGGTTTCCATCTGAAAGTCGTCGATCAGCTCTTCGACCTGCTGTAGCTGAGACCGCGCCGATGTTGCGTCAGGATTGAGCGTCACCATGATCCAACCCAACCATTCCTCGCAACGGATTTGGGGCAGGCGGTAAGCGTCTTTGCAAAAGCTCTCGTTCTTGTTCATCGCCGGTGCTCCACGCAACGTGCCATCCAAAGAATAAGTCCAAGCGTGATACGGGCAAACGATCGATTGTGTGGAGCCGCGCCCGGCTAACAGCGTCGACATTCGGTGCAGGCATACATTCGCCATCGCGCGCAAATTGTCTTCCTTGTCACGGATCACCAAAATGGGTTGGCCTGCCAATTCGTAGGTTAGGTAATCGCCCGCATTCGCCAATGTGCTACTGCGCCCGACGCAGACCCAGTCTTTTGAAAAGACGTCGCTTAGTTCGCGGTCCAAAAATTCGGGGCTTGTGTAGACCGATCGCGGCATCGCGCGAGCGCGCGCAAATGGTCGGGATGCGTTTTCGAAAAGTGCGGCAATCGGATCTTCGGGCGTCATGTTTCGGTGTCTTTCGGATCGGGTTGAAGTGCGGCGCTTTAGTCCCGGCCAGAAGGCAAGGCTTGGTGGTCATGACCGCAGCAAAGACCGGAGTACGCGTCGCGTCAAGCAGAGTGCGGTATCGCAGACCGTCAACAGTTTCGTGAAAAAAGCTTTGACTTTTTCACGAAACTACCATGAAAATCACGACAGGTTTTTCACGTGAGCAACATGACCATTCAAACGACCTCAGAAAGCCTTGGCCAAGACCTGCGCGTTTTGCGTAAACAGCGCGGGCTGACGCTGGTTGAGGTGGGCGAAAGCGTTGGACGGTCCGTCGGTTGGCTAAGCCAAGTCGAACGTGACATTTCCGAACCGACGATGGACGAACTTGCCGCCCTTGCGGATACGCTTGGCGTTACGACACGTTCGTTCTTTGGCAAACGCAGGGCGGATCCGCGCGACGAAGGCCGGATCGTGCGCAAGAACGCGCGCCGACCGATGAGTGAGCGCGTGCCGGGTCTTTACGAAGAGCTGTTGTCGCCCGACCTGACGGACGATTTCGAAGTCGTCCATTCCACCTTCGCGCCGGGCACAGAGCGTCTGAAAGAGGTTTCGCGCGCCACCCAAGAAGTCGGTATCGTGATTTCTGGCACGCTTGACGTCACCATCGACGGCGAAAGCTTCACGCTTGAACCCGGCGACAGTTTCCGCATTCGAGGCGAGCCCTTCCGCTGGGCCAACCGCTCAACCGAACCTTGCGTTGTGATCTGGGTGATCGCACCGCCCGTCTATTAAGGAGCCGTCATGTCTGATTTCCCAACAACTGCTCGCGTTGTCATCATCGGAGGCGGCGCTGTCGGTGCTTCGGCTCTGTTTCATCTGGGCAAGGCCGGTTGGACGGATTGCGTTCTGTTGGAAAAGAACGAACTTACTGCTGGCTCAACTTGGCATGCCGCAGGCAACGTGCCGACGTTTTCAACGTCATGGTCGATCATGAACATGCAGCGTTATTCAACCGAGCTTTACCGTGGATTGGGCGAGGCGGTCGATTACCCAATGAACTACCACGTGACCGGGTCTTTGCGACTGTCCCACTCCAAGGAACGGACGCAGGAATTCGAACGCGCGCGGGGCATGGGCCGATATCAGGGCATAGACATGGCCATGCTGACGCCTGCCGAGGCCAAAGAAACGTACCCCTTCATGGAAACCCATGATCTTCATTCGGTGCTTTACGATCCCACCGACGGCGACATCGATCCCGCGCAACTGACCCAAGCGCTTGCCAAAGGCGCGCGCGATATGGGCCAGAAAATCCTGCGATTTACGCCGGCCACCGGCGTGCGCCGCGATGGCGACGAATGGGTGGTTGAAACTGAAAAGGGCGACATCCGCTGTGAATTTGTCGTCAATTCAGCGGGTTACTATGCGCAACAAGTTGGTGAATGGTTCAAACCTTACGGCGGGCGCACCGTGCCGATGATGGTGATGAGCCACCAATACGTGCTGACCGAACAAGTCGCCGAAATCGAAGCCTTCGCCAAAGAGAAAGGGGGTAAGCTGCCGCTGCTGCGCGATGTCGATGTCTCATACTACCTTCGGCAAGAGAAAAACGGCTTCAACATCGGGCCGTACGAACCGAATTGCAAAGGCCACTGGATGACGCCGGACGACCAGATGCCGGATGACTTCAGCTTCCAACTTTACCCCGATGATCTTGATCGCATCATGGATATCGTCGCCGATGCGATGGAACGTGTGCCGCTGTCTGGCACCGCTGGTGTTGAGCGGATCATCAATGGCCCGATCCCGTATGCGCCCGATGGTCTGCCGCTGATTGGCCCGATGCCGGGTGTCAAAAATGCTTTTGAGGCTTGTGTCTTTACCTTTGGCATCGCCCAATCTGGCGGGGCGGGCAAGGTCTTGGCCGAATGGATCACCGAAGGCGAAACTGAATGGGATATGTGGGCGACAGACCCGCGCCGCTATACCGATTACACCGATCAGGATTACTGTGATCAAAAGGGCATGGAAGTCTACGGCAACGAATACGCGATGCACTTCCCGCATCATGAATGGCCAGCCGGGCGCGACAAAAAGCTGTCGCCGGTTCACGATAAAATCCTTGCAGCAGGCGGGGTGATGGGCGCTTACAACGGGTGGGAGCGGGCGAATTGGTTTGCCAAAGACGGCGACGATACTTCGCTGGACGCCACCCACACTTGGGAACGCATTGGCCCTTGGGAACCGCGCATCCGTGAAGAATGCGAGGCAGTGCGCGACGCCGCGGGTGTGATCGCGATCACTGGCTTTAGCCGATACGCGGTCGAGGGGCCGGGCGCGCGCGCATGGCTTGACGGACAAACTGCGTCGCGCTTGCCAAAACTCGGGCGGATGGGACTTGCCTATTTCACCGATCAGCGTGGACGTGTCGTCACTGAAATGTCTGTTATTCCGCGCTCTGACGATGAAGTTTGGCTGATTACGGCTGCCGTTGCTCAATGGCACGACCGCGAATTTTTGGAGAAAACCGCCCCCAAAGGTATTTCGATCCGGGACTTTACAAAGGACGGTGAATGTTTTTTGGTCACTGGCCCGAAAGCCCGCGAAGTAATTCAAGCCATTACGACAGACGCGGATTTGTCCGCACCTTGGCTGTCGGTTCAAAAGGCGAACATTGCCGGACATTCTGCTATGTTGTTCCGTGTTTCTTTCGCCGGTGAACTTGGTTGGGAGATCCATTGCAATCCATCCGACGCGCCCAGAATCTGGGATGCTGTAACGGCAGCAGGTGCCAAACCCTTCGGCATGTACGCGCTGAACTCCTTGCGGATCGAGAAAGGCTACCGCGCGTGGAAGGGTGATCTTTCGACCGACTACACCGCCTTTGAATCCGGGCTTGATCGCTTCGTCAAACTCGACAAGCCGCAAGACTTTCCCGGCAAAGCCGCACTGCAAAACGAAAAGCAGAAAGGGCCCAAGAAGCGTTTTGCGACCCTGACTGTCGAGGCGAGCGCGGCAGATGCGCCTTATATGTCAACGCTTTGGCACAATGGCGAGGTTGTGGGCGAAACCACATCTGGCGCATGGGGCTACCGCGTGAACAAATCCATTGCGCTTGGCATGTTGCGCGTTGATCTTGCCCAACCCGGCACAGAAATAGAAGTCGAAATTTATGGCGAACGCTTCAAAGCCCGCGTCGAAGAAGACGCACCCCTTTGGGATCCCAACAACGAAAGATTACGTGCATGAGCATTACTATCCTCGATGGCGGTATGGGGCAGGAACTGCTTGCCCGTACCGGTGCGGCCCCCACCGGTTTGTGGTCCACCCAAGTTATGATGGATCACCCGGATGCTGTGCGTGCGATCCACGACGATTACTTTGCAGCGGGAGCCGATATCGCCACAACAAATACCTACGCCATCCTGCGCGACA
>JAOHEK010000053.1 GCA_028097405.1 Paracoccaceae bacterium
CGCAGTATCGATCGTGAAGACGACTTCCCGTGCAAGATCGCCCTCCAGAGGCAGCTCGAGCTGGGGGCGATCTGTGTAGTCAAGGTGCTCATGCCAGAGCCGTTTGCGTTCGGCTTTTTCGATGCGTTTGCCAATCGCGATCGCACGATGCCTGAGTGTCGTGAACTTCCGGGACAGATGACAGGGCAGAAATGTCGCCAAGATATCCGAGGCTCCGCGGAATGACAGTTTGGCGCCGAGACGGGCCGATAGCTCCATTAATTCGGGAGTGGCGCGATCAGGACAAAGATCTGCTGCGGGAGAAAAGGTGAAATTGGTCCATGGATTGCACTTTTGGCAGTGGATCAGGCGCGGGTAAGTCACTGGCACTGAACCGAAAACAGTGATGATACTTCGCTTTTGGTAGTCCTTGATGGGCAATTGACCTCCGCAGGACTGACAAACGCGCCTGTAGCGCACCCAGAGATCTAACTCCCGCTGAACAACAGCTTTCTGGATCTCGGCCATAACCGTTTTGCCGTCGTCAATTGAGAACCCGATGCGGCCATCCGTCAACTCGTCGAGATCCTTCTCAACAAGAAACTCCTTGCGGTACTCTTCTCCCGTCGGATCAACTGCCTCAACTGTGATGCGCCAATGCATATTTACCTCCATCCTTGTCCCAAAGCGGAAGCATCCCACTGTCCGAACAAAAAGGCACCCCAGACAATCGAACGGTCTCGACACGATGCCTGACGCCATGGTGGCCACAGCCCACAAGGCAGGCGTCGAAGTGGTGGGCATCACCTCGCACGACGGCCCTGCCGCCATCCAAGGCCCCGAGGATGGCGACGCTTGCGTGCCGCCACTGATCGAACTGGTGCGCAAAGCGTCCGGCGCAGGCGCGCAAGCAATCATCATCGGCTGCTTCGACGACACAGGTCTGGGTGCGGCCCGTGAAATTGCCGCCTGTCCGGTCATCGGCATCGGTCAGGCAGCCTATCACATGGCGGTTCTTGCAGGACGCAAGTTCTCGGTCGTGACAACCCTGGATATCTCTGTGCCTGTGCTGGAGGCGAACATTCATGCCTATGGCTTCACGGCTCAACTGGCCCGCGTGCGTGCCAGCGCCGTGCCTGTCTTGGACTTAGAGACAGACCCCGACGCAAGTGGCCCCATTGTTATCGACGAAATCAAACGGTCGATCGCGGAAGATGGCGTTGATAGTGTCGTGCTGGGCTGCGCAGGAATGGTCGACATCCCAGACAAGTTTGCCTCAGAGAGCGGTGTCGTTCTGATTGATGGGGTTACCGCTGCAGCTAAACTTGCGCGGCTTTTGACGATACTGACGTAGACTAAGCTGTGTCCTCAAATTGCAGTGATGGAACAAGCGGCCGGTCGCCGTAACTTTCTTAACCGACGTCACAAGTTCCGCTGGAAGTATGAGACGATTATACCCGCGACGTCGCGGTGGATGTCGGCGCGGGAGCGACTTCCGGCATCGTCGCACAGACGGTCCATTTCGCCCTCGTTCTCCAAAATGGCCGGTCCTTTTGGTTTGCATTGCGCCAAGAAGCTGAAGTGTGTCGCATCAGGGGCCACTCTGTATGTCGCTGTTGGGATCCGGTCTGCAGCGTGGCGGGCATAGACACCGTCCGGAACAAGGTCTTCGTCGCCAAGGTTGATGATCAACATTGGGATGTCGATTTGAGAGAGGCTTTGTTCGGTCAAAGTGGCGACAATACCGGGATCGACAACGACAGATGTCCGTATCCGAGCATCGCGCAGATCCTGAGCCGCAGGGCTAAGGTCCAAGCTGTGCAGGTCAACGCCGAAACGGGCCAAGAACGCGCAGTCCGACATGCCATGATCGGTGTCATCGCAGAATGTCTGCAACCGATCCGGATCGACCCGCGCACCCGAAACAGCCATGGCCGTATATCCACCTGCCGAAAAACCAAGCATGGCAAAGCGGTCATCGTCAATGAACGGGTAGTCATCCGGTTTTGTCGTTATCTCATCCAACACCGCAGACACGTCAGCGGGACGTTCCCAAACACGAACAGCCGCCTCGGCTGACGCATTCCGGCTGGTCGTACCGGGATGGTTGGGCAGAATGACGACATAGCCAGCTTCGGCAAGTTGCGATGCGATCCAACCAAATTGCCCGGCATTTCCACCCGCACCATGGGATATGATGATGGCTGGAAACTGACCGCTTTGGTGCGGCGCACCGCGCCCGGCGGGGGTGCCATAAAACACCCCGTTGCCCACGATGGTCACGGCCTTGCCGCCGGGATCGGCGGGGTACCAGGTATGAAAATCGATGTTCGTGTCGCGCACCGGTGCAAAAGCCGAACCATAGATAATGCCAGCTGCACCATCATATGCGGGGCGCGTAAGTTCGAAACCGCCCCAGCCCGCAAGTCCAAGGGTTGCAACGCAGGCAGTGGTTAGAAGGGCTGTACGAGTTTTTGACATGGGTCGATCTCCGTCATTGGGTTGGTATGACGGTGTTTGGCCCATGCCTTACAAAGCTGCGTCCTTGAACGCGTTTTAGGTCGTCGCAAAACGCGATCTAGGATATATCGAAGCAACCCCAACAAGCGACATGCCGACGATGATCTTTGTACCACTTTCCCTGTTTGCGAGCGTTTTCCTTGGCATCGTTCTGATCTGGTTCGCGCGCACCCATGATATGTCTCACCGTGCGCACCAGCTCTTTTTTGTGCTTGTTGCGCTCTATTCGGTTCAGTCGTTCTTGATTAGTTTGCGATGGGGATACGATGTGATGCCCGCAGCATCGGCCGCAGCCGTCTTGGCCCCGGTTTTGCCAGTCGTCGCCTATTTGTCCTATGGAGCGCTTAGCGAGCCGTTAAAGCCAAGGCGTCTCTGGCCGCTGATCTTTATCCTGCTGAATTGGTTGGCTCTGGCTGTGTTGCCCGAACTCGCTGATGTGATGATCTTGATGACATATCTTGGGTTTGGCGGATTGCTTGTTCGGCTGGCTTGGAGAGGGCCCAATCAACTGGCACTTTCACCACTTGATAATGCGCAAGAGATTGTAACGGCGATGGCACTTACCGGACTGGTGCTGATCGCGTCCGGCTTGACCGATATCTATGTCATTTTTGATTTCATTCGCAATGAAGGCCGATACGTCGGACTAATTGTCAGCGTCGTTCAGACAGCGTTTGTGCTTGTGATTGGGGCTTGCGCTGCCTTTGGGCGCGTGTCGCAACCCCCCGAGGTCAACGTCGATACGCCCACTGAGGTGGCAGAGGGTTCGGTTGTGGACGACGCCCATATCATGACGCAGCTTGACCGATTGTTTGGCCATGAAAACTTGCACCGGAACGAAGAGCTAAGCCTAAGGCGCATCGCGCGTCGTCTTGGCGTCCCTGATCGCAAAGTTTCCAACGCGATCAATCGTAGCACTGGGCTAAGCGTGTCCCAATTTGTAAACAATCACCGGATCAAAGACGCCTGCCAAATGCTGGCCACGACGCAAGACATGGTTCTGGTAATTTCACTCGTCGCAGGTTTTGCCACAAAGTCGAACTTCAATCGCGAGTTCGTTCGCGTGACAGGTCTTACTCCATCGGTTTGGCGCAAAGAGAATGCTGGATCAGGTGCCGCCGTGATTGGATGAAATAAATTGGATCGTTTTGCCAACGGCCATTTTCTATTTTGGATCAATGTTGTGATGGGGTTGTGACCGGAAGCTCACTGTTTTCCGATGTTCCTTATGGTTTTTGGCGGTAAAGGGGTGAATTCCAGCCGTTTCGTGCCTATTTATTAAAAATGAAGCTTTATTCTTCTCCTCTGCTCTGGATTTCGAAAGTGGAATCTGATCCCGCGACAACGCCCCGCAAACGGGCTTCTCTGACGCGAAAGTTGCGAGGGAACTTAAGTGAGCGATAACCCGATAATTCCCCATCTGACCAAGGTCTTGGACGAACAGGATGCCTACCGGGCTGCAAGCCCGTCTATTTTGCCACGTGCCGTTCGATCGGTAACTGCGCCTTTGGGCAATGTCACGCGGGGTTTAATCCCAGCCGAAGTGGTCGAAGCGGCGATCAAAGGGGCGGATTGGGTGGCGGAAGCCTCGGTTCGTTCCAAAGTTTTGTCCCATGATTTCAGCGATCTTGAAGCCTGCGATCAGTCAGCTGCTGACGTTCAGCGGTGGGCGTTTGGGTTTGCGGTGACCAGTGGCGGGGCTGCAGGTGCCTTTGGCGCGGCGGGGCTTGCGTTTGACATCCCGGCGACCATGACACTGGCATTGCGGACCGCGCGTCTAACAGGGCTGGCTTATGGGTTTGGCGGGGCCGGAACGGGCGAACAGGTCTACATCTTGGATATTCTTCAGCTTGCCGCGGCCAATTCGCTGGCCGAACGCGGCAAGGCTATTCAGCGCCTTGAAAAAGGGCGCGCGCAATTGGCGCAGGAAGACTGGCAAAAGATCGCGGAAATGACTGGCCAAAGTGCGGCAAGCGCGGCGACGACGCGACGGGTTGCGGCAACTTTGGGCGTGTATCTGTCGGCGCGAAAACTGGCGCAGGTTGCTCCGATCATTGGGGCCGCGGTTGGGGCAGGGGTGAACGGTGCCTTTCAAACCGATGTTTCCCGGGCAGCACAGTTTGCGTTTCGCGCCAGATGGCTGGAAGTGAACGAAGGTTTGATCGAAGGTGCTGTCGTTTAGAAACGCAGACGTTTTGCCCCGCCATGTTAAGAACTTTCAAGGCATTTCCGACTTATACCGCGCGCGCACCCACACCTTGGTCGCAACGGGGCGTTGACCCAAGCCGAGAGCCCGATTAGGAGTGTGTGTAATTCTTCAATTGGGCGCCTCTTTGCGTCCTTTTATCGGAGCGCGCCTTGTGGACGACCTACTAAGAGAATACCTGCCAATCCTGATCTTTCTGGGCATTGCCGTGGGTTTAGGGCTGGTTTTGATCCTCGCGGCTGTGATCGTGGCACCGCATGATGCCGATCCTGAAAAGCTCAGCGCTTATGAGTGCGGGTTTAACGCTTTTGACGACGCGCGGATGAAATTCGATGTGCGGTTTTATCTTGTGTCGATCCTGTTCATCATTTTCGATCTGGAAATCGCCTTCCTGTTCCCATGGGCCGTGGCCTTCGGGCATCTGTCAGACGTCGCCTTCTGGTCGATGATGGTCTTCTTGGGTGTGCTGACCGCAGGCTTTGCCTATGAGTGGAAAAAGGGCGCGATGGATTGGGAGTGATCCCAGGGCCGCCATAATTTCAACGAAAAACCGCGTTTCAATCCGGGAAACCTAAGATCCCGGAGCTTATTCTTTGATTGATATTCTGCTATATCGCTTATTTCGTCTGCGCCGCACGCTGGTTTTAGGCATCTTTCCCAGCTTGACGACCGTCTTAGCAATTGGCCTGTATTCCGGCGAAACCTATTCCCATCTGATCGCATTGGCTGTTTTGATCCCCGTCGCACACGTGGTGGTCTATCCAAACAACTGGACCGAAACGCTTGCAGTATCGCTGATTCTATCGGTTTGTTTGGGGTTGGCGACCTTTATTCCGCCGCACTTGGATACAGGGCCGCTTCTTATTCGCGCGTTCGGATTGTCTTTCCTGTGGATCGTCCTGTTTTTCATCTTGATCGTCTCGCTTGGCCATTTAGAAAGTGCCGGGCCAACATCAGACAAGCCCGTCCGCACGTCTGCATGGTCTGGATTGCCCCCTGATGTGCTTCGCAAAACACTGACCCTTTATCCGGGCCGGAAGGACGACAACGTTACCTGCGGTGAAGCGGATGCCGAAGGCCGGTTCCCCGTCACGATACGTCAGGTGTTTACACCTCCGACCTACTCTATTGATCTTACTCCCGAAATGGAAGAAATCGGCATGTCGCAGGACGGGGTGATTGAATCGCATGGCCATGCGGTCATCCATTCCACTGGCCCGGATCATCACGAAGTGTTCCATTTTGACGCTGAAACCGATGAAGTTTCAGTCAGCCGGTACAGTTTTCACGACTTGGAAGAGAAGGGCACGCGCGTGGTGCTGGAAGAAGCAGGCATAGCTTTGTCGATAGGCAACCACTTTGGAATGTGGTTGTCAGATTTTCTGACGGATTACCTGACGCATGGCATCGATGCCGCCGAGGCGCGCCGCCCTCGGGCAAACCGCGCCTTTGCGCACAGGCAACTGGTCGTCGATATCGCGAATGTGATCATTCCATGTTTGGCGTGGATGGGAGCCTACGACTGATCCGACGACATCCCACGAAATTCCGCGAACCGGAATGCGAAAGGCCGCCTTATCAGGCGGCCTTTGCGGTTTAATCCCTAAGGTGAAAACTTACGCGCGGCGGCGTGTCAGCCCGAAGGCGGCAAGGCCAAGCGCCAAAAGTGGCAAGCTGGCTGGAACCGGCACAGATGTCACTTCGGGGGTCGATCCGCCGCCCAAGCCATCGTCTTGGCCTGTGTCGTCGTCGAAGAGACCGCCGGTATCGCCGTTATCTGCAAGCTCATCGAAAAGCTGATCGTCTTCGTTCGCATCAAAATCTGAGAGGCCCGCGACGTCGCTTGCAGCCCCCGTAGCGCCAACGCCAAATCCGCCTGCCGAGGTGCCGCGGGCAAAAGCCGGGCCCAAGCCCTTCGCTTTGCCACCTTTTTTGGTGCCCAAGCCGAGGGCAGCGCCAGACACGCCCTGAGCCAGATCGAATGCGCTGGGCGCATCTAACGACGGTTCAAGATCATCGACTTTAACGAGGTTGCCCGATCTTGCGTTGACGGAGAATCCCGAAGAGGGGACCGACAGCATTTGACCAGACAGACCAACGGCCGAGGCTGCCGCTGCGGCACCCGCAATCGCGCCGGACGAACCGTTTTCTTTAATAAAGGGAACTTTGAACGTTGATGGTACAGTCGAACTGAACCCAGCCGTTCCAAAACTCATGCACAAAGCTGTGCTTATTAGACATACCGAACATTTCATAACAAACACCACCTACTAACAATCTCATGCTTACGATGTCCCTTACCAATAGTAAAAGAAATTGAGTGTTTCCTGATTGAGCTTAATCCAAAATGTCCGAGCGAGCGGCCTTCAACTGCCACTTTCAGTAAATCTTTAGAAATCTGATGGATCCCTCGGTGTTTAAGGGCCTCTGGCGCGTTGACCCGCTTGGGCTGACGGGCTAAACCCCAGCCAACAGGAGGTGAGCCCATGAGCGTTGCCACAACAGCGAATACAGCCGGTCCCGATCGTGAGATTGCCACACGCGCGATTAGTGACGAATTGCAGGACAAGGGCTTTCTCGTCACCTCGACGGACGACATCATCAATTGGGCGCGCACCGGTTCGCTGCACTGGATGACCTTCGGTTTGGCTTGTTGTGCCGTTGAAATGATGCACACCTCGATGCCGCGCTATGATCTTGAGCGTTTTGGCACCGCACCGCGCGCCTCTCCGCGTCAGTCTGACTTGATGATCGTTGCGGGTACGCTGACCAACAAGATGGCACCTGCCTTGCGCAAGGTTTACGATCAGATGCCCGAGCCGCGCTATGTGATCTCGATGGGATCCTGTGCCAATGGTGGTGGCTATTATCACTATAGCTATTCAGTTGTGCGCGGTTGTGATCGCATCGTGCCGGTCGACATCTATGTCCCGGGCTGTCCCCCAACGGCCGAAGCGCTTCTGTACGGAATTCTACAGCTCCAGCGGAAAATTCGCCGCACGGGCACCATCACACGATAGGAGACGGTTCCCATGTCCGAAGAGCTGGAACAACTCGCCGCCCATATCGAAGCCAAGCGCCCCGATTGCGTGCTTGCAAGCGAGGTCGCCTTTGGCGAACTGAACGTGACCGTTGCGCTGACGTCGCTGGTGTCGTTGGTGGATTTCCTAAAGACGGACAAGAACACGCAATTTTCGTCGCTGGTGGATATCACGGCGGTCGATTACCCAGAGCGGGATGCGCGGTTCGATGTCGTTTATCATTTTCTGTCGATGTATCAGAACCACCGCATTCGCCTGAAGGTGGCGGTGCGCGAAAATGATATTGTGCCATCCCTGAACGACGTCCATCCATCCGCTGGCTGGTTCGAGCGCGAAGTCTTTGATATGTTTGGCATTCTTTTTTCGGGCCATCCGGATTTGCGCCGCATCCTGACGGACTATGGGTTTCGCGGCTATCCCTTGCGGAAAGACTTTCCAACCACAGGCTATACCGAAGTGCGTTATGACGTTGAGCAAAAGCGCGTCGTCTATGAGCCGGTTAGTCTGGTTCAGGAGTATCGCCAGTTCGACTTTATGAGCCCTTGGGAAGGCGCCGAATACATCCTGCCGGGCGATGACAAGGTCGACGCCGAGGCGAAGGGCTGAGTGTGAACGTGGTGTTCTTCTGCATAGGGGCCGCGAAGGCCGGGACAAGTTGGTTGCACCGGCAATTGACCCAGCATCCGCAGTGCCATCTGCGCTCGATCAAGGAACTTCATTATTTTGACGCGCTTGAGGGCGATCAAATGAAACGCGAATTGTCCAAACATCGCGATTTGCAGAAAGACATGTTGAATCGCTTGGTGCGAAACGGGTCTGCGCCTGATGTTCTGTTGGGTCAAAAGCTTGCGGATCGGGCGGCTTGGTTGGATGTTTTGGAGGCGGGGCGCGAAGATGTGCCAGCTTACCTTGATTATCTGAATGACGGAGCCGCACCGGGCCAAGTGGTGGGTGAGGTCACACCGGCCTATGCGCTTTTGCCTGAAAAGCGTCTGCGCGTCATGGCCAGGATCACAGACGACGTGCGGTTTTTCTATATGCTGCGCGATCCTGTTGAGCGGCTTTGGAGCCATGTCCGGATGAGTGCTGCGCGTCGCGACGATCAGGGCCGGGTGACGCCAGAGCGTACGAGCCGGATTTTGCAGCGGGTGATTTCGGGCGCAGAACCTCAGATCGCCGACCGTGGGGATTATGCTGGCGCCTTGGCACGTCTATCTGCAGCGGTGCCGGGGCCACAGGTTTTGGTCGAGGCGATTGAAAACATGGTCGCGGGCAATGGTCTTCGCCGGTTGTGTGGATTTTTGGGTATCGCGCCAATGACGGGCGACTTGCAGCCCGTTCATGCGGGCCTACCTTTGGATATGACGCGCGATCAGCGCAAGGCCGCCGCCGATTGGTTGGCGCCACAATACGATGCGGCAGAACGTGCTCTTGGGTCTTTGCCCAAGGCGTGGCTCCGGGAAGGATGACATGATGGACGGTAAATTCGACGACGCCCTGACCGGAGAACAGAAAATCCGGAACTTCAACATCAATTTTGGGCCGCAACATCCTGCGGCGCACGGTGTTTTGCGTCTGGTTCTTGAGCTTGATGGCGAAATTGTCGAACGCTGCGATCCGCACATCGGCCTGCTACACCGTGGCACCGAAAAACTGATGGAAAGCCGCACCTATCTGCAAAACCTGCCGTATTTTGACCGGCTGGATTACGTGGCGCCGATGAACCAGGAACATGCTTGGTGTCTGGCGATTGAAAAGCTGACCGGCACGCCCGTGCCGCGTCGTGCCTCGATGATCCGGGTGCTTTACTCGGAAATTGGCCGGGTGCTGAACCATCTGTTGAACGTGACGACCCAAGCCATGGATGTGGGTGCTTTGACGCCACCGCTTTGGGGCTTTGAGGAACGCGAAAAGCTGATGATCTTCTATGAGCGGGCGTGCGGCGCACGCCTTCATGCGGCTTACTTCCGACCCGGTGGTGTGCATCAAGACCTGCCGCCACAGTTGATCGAAGACATCGACACATGGGCTGATGAATTTCCCGCCGCCTTAGATGACATCGACGGGTTATTGACGGAAAATCGCATTTTCAAACAGCGTAACGTCGATATCTGTGTCGTTTCGCAACAAGAGGCACTCGATTGGGGCTTTTCAGGCGTCATGGTGCGTGGCTCTGGCATGGCGTGGGATTTGCGCCGCTCGCAACCTTACGAATGCTATGACGAATTTGATTTCCAGATTCCTGTTGGCACAAACGGCGATTGCTATGACCGCTATCTGTGCCGGATGCAGGAAATGCGCGAGAGCGTAAAGATTATCAAACAGGCCTGCGAAAAACTGCGCAATGAGCCGGGCGAGGTGCTGTCGCGGGGTAAAGTCACTCCACCTTCGCGCAGCGACATGAAAACCTCAATGGAAGCTCTGATCCATCACTTCAAACTTTATACCGAAGGCTTTCACGTTCCCGCAGGCGAAGTTTACACTGCCGTCGAAGCGCCAAAGGGTGAATTCGGTGTCTATCTGGTGGCTGATGGGTCGAACAAACCCTACCGCGCGAAAATCCGCGCGCCGGGTTTCTTGCACTTGCAGGCGATTGATCACCTGTCCAAGGGGCATATGCTGGCCGATGTGGCCGCGATTATCGGCACGATGGATATCGTGTTTGGCGAGGTGGATCGTTGATCTTGCACGGGTCTTTAACAGCAGAGATGGGCAGCGTAGCTGTTCGACATGAAACTTTACGCACGGAATCGTATATGTGGCGTGAACGATCTTGTTCTAAGCTGGCCGCTTATGAACTTTCATCTGACTTGGAGATTTTCGATGCACCGTAATTTTGCCATCACCGCACTGACCGCCGTTTGTCTGACGATACCACTTTATGGGCATGCGGCGGCCCCAACAAACCATCCGGGCGAAGCTGTCGCCAAGGCCTATGTCGGCAACGGATGTAAGCTGAAGGAAAAGGATACGTTTCGTGTCCTTGGGAAAACCAACCTGACCATTGGTGAATTGAACGTTCAGATTGACGCTTTGACAGCTTCGGGTCACTTGGTCAGAACGGGTGCCAAGGAATGGACTTTGGTCAATTGGGACCCATGCTAGCGCCTACATATATTCGCACGGTCGATCTTCGGACCGACTGTCTACGTAACGACTAAAACGCCGGAAACTGCCTTATGCTGCGCCGCCTACACAAAGAACAGCCAGACGCTTTTGCCTTTACGCCTGCGAACGACGCTTGGGCCGCAGGGCAAATTTCGAAGTACCCCGAAGGCCGTCAGGCCAGCGCGGTGATCCCGCTTTTGTGGCGCGCGCAGGAACAGGATGGCTGGCTGTCGCGCCCTGCGATCGAACATGTGGCCGCGATGCTGGACTTGGCCTATATCCGGGTGTTGGAAGTGGCGACGTTCTACTTCATGTTTCAGTTGCAACCGGTTGGAAGTGTCGCAAATATTCAAGTCTGCGGCACCACATCCTGCATGATCTGCGGGGCCGAGGATCTGGTGGCGGTCTGCAAGAAAAAGATCGCACCCAAGGCGCATATGCTGTCAAAGGATGGTAAATTTTCCTGGGAAGAGGTCGAATGTCTGGGTGCCTGTGCCAATGCGCCGATGGCTCAGATCGGTAAGGATTATTACGAAGACCTGACGGCTGACCGCTTGGGACAAATCATTGACGAAATGTCTGCGGGTAAGGTGCCTGTTCCCGGTCCACAAAACGGGCGTTATGCGGCGGAACCGATGGGCGGTCTGACTACGTTGAAGGATCACGAGGCGGGCAAGGCTAAGTACAACGCCAGTGCGCAACGGGCCGTGGATTTCAGCGATACGATCAAGCGGATCGATGGCAGGGAAGAGCCTCTGACGACGCCATGGTTGCACAGCGATACCGAGAAAAAGGCACCTCCGCCGGTCGAAGAGTCTATCGAGCCTCAAGCTGCGATGCCCTTGGTCGAATCCTCTCGCAACACCAGAGAGCCCGTTCCGACTCCAGCGCCTGAACTTGCCGAGACAAACCGAGAGGCCGAAAAAGCAGAGGCCGCGTCTAAGGAGGCAGACGCTGACGTCATAGAGACAGCACCTGCGACCGAAGGCGAAACCCCGACAATTGGCAATGTGGCGCAGTCACGGCCCGCCGGGCTAAGCGAAGCGCGTGACGGTGGGGCGGATGATCTAAAGCGGATCAAGGGCGTTGGCCCCAAGATGGAAGACCTTCTGAACAGTCTTGGCTTTTATCATTTCGACCAGATTGCCGCTTGGGGTGCCGATGAGGTGGCTTGGGTCGATGACAATCTGGAAGGCTTCAAGGGTCGTGTCAGCAGGGACAATTGGGTGTCTCAGGCTGCGCAATTGGCCACCGGGGCTGAGACCGAATTTTCGAAGCGCGTCGATGATGGTGACGTCTACTAACGCAAAAAGGCACGATTGCCTAAAATTTCCCCTGCGAAATCTGCGAGTTTGTTGTTATACAATATAAAATGGATTTGGAGGGCAAGAAATGTCTACAAAACGACCTGACGGGCTGATGCCTGCATTGGTTCTTGGCGCGGCGATATTCTTCGTTGCGCTGATGTTGCTGCTGTTTGTTGGAGACTACCGTTTTATCGCAGCCTTTTTTCTAGCGGCCT
>JAOHEK010000054.1 GCA_028097405.1 Paracoccaceae bacterium
TCGATGTTGAAACAGTTTCGTTTTCGGATGGTTCGTTCTCTGTTGATAGTGGCTTCACTGGCGTGGATCGCACCGGAACCGAGGGAAACGACAATGGGGCGGCGGGACAGCTGGAAGCCCTTATCGGCACTATTCTTGATGACACGCTTGCGGGCCTTGGTGGAGACGATCGTTTGGACGGTTTGGCCGGCTTTGATGTTCTCGATGGCGGTGCCGGAGTTGATACTCTGATCGGAGGCGCCGGTGACGATACGCTTCGGGGTGGGGATGACGTCGATACCTATCTGTTCGATAGCGGATTCGGGACGGACCGGATCGAGGACAGTGAGAATGGGGCGGTGATCCGTTTCGGCGTCGGAATAACGCTTTCGGACATAACTATCGCTCGAGACCCGGGCGCCGCGGATCTTCTCATTACCGTCAATGCAGCGGACACCATAACTGTCGTCAATCATTTTGACGGGATCGACGAAACGGCCGAGCCATTGCCCGTGCTGGTTCGAATTGAGTTTGCGGACAACTCTGTTTTGTCCTTCGCAGATGGCACGCCTTCGATCACAGGGCCGAATGACGATGTCTTTGTCGGTGGCTCCTCTGCAGACACCGTGTTTGGCGGGCTTGGCAATGACAGTCTCTTCGGAGGCGCCTCAACCGATAGCCTTCTTGGCGAAGGTGGAAATGACACAGTTGAAGGTGGGGATGATGACGACATTCTCGTTGGTGGCGCCGATGATGACACGCTTGATGGTGGTGCGGGCCAGGACGTTGCCGAGTTTGCTGGCCAGCGTCAGAACTATGCGATCACAGTGGACCCGAATGGCGGTCCAGGTGACTATCTGGTTCATGCGTTAGACGGCAATGAGGGTGTCGACGTCCTCCGTGGAGTAGAGATTGCCAGATTTGCAGATCAGGATATTGTTTTGTCGCCGTCGATTGCCGGTATCACACAAACGACCGATGCAGCCGGTGGCACATCGGTCGGGACCGTCAATGATGACGTCCTGATAGGCCTTACGGGCAATGATACAATTGTCGCTCTGGGCGGTACGAATTCTGTCAGAGGCGGCGCTGGTGACGACAGCATTACGGCTGGCATCGGCGTTGACCGCCTTTTCGGTGACGCAGGAAATGATACACTCTCTGGCGGTGACGCAAGCGATACACTGCTAGGTGGAGCGAACGACGACAGCCTGTCAGGAGGAGCTGGCAATGACTCCCTACTAGGGGAAGACGGCGACGACATAGTCAATGGTGGCGACGGCGATGATCGTATTGGACAAGGTAGCAATGTCACAGATCTAGGCAATGACACCCTTCTCGGGGGCATTGGTCAAGACACGCTATCGGACATCAACGGCATCAACGAGTTCGATGGTGGTGATGGCAATGATCAGATTTTTGGCACCGGCGACAGCTTCATAGGTGGCTCTGGCGATGACCAGATCACGGCGCGCGCGACACGCGCCGGGAGTATTATCGATGCGGGCGAAGGCAATGACAATATTTTCATTCAGTCCACTCAAAGCGTTTCATCCGAAGGTGTATTGATTCTAGGCGATATTGGGAACGACACAATCCGCAGCGGTCAATTGGATGACACGATTGACGGGGGCTCTGACAATGACACGATCTCTGCAGATGCAGGCGCGGATTCGGTAACGGGTGGAGGAGGCACCGACACCATAGACGGCGGTTTGGGGAACGACACCATTGATGGCGGTGACGATGGCGACGAACTGCGAGGGGGCGCCGGCGACGACGTCATTGAAGGGGGAGAAGGTGACGACATCGCGGTCTATTCTGGTGTTTTTGATGACTACGAACTCACCGCCGGACAAAACAACTTCACGATCCGCGACCTCAGAGCATCATCAGTGGACGGCGAAGATACTGTCTCTGGAGTTGAGCGTCTTCGTTTTGCAGACGGTGAGAACGATGTTCTGACCCTGTTAGATGGCGGGGACGTCGATGGCACACCGGGCGATGACGTCGGTGTTTTTCGCCTGACAGGAACTGTAGCGAATGACATCTTGCGGGGGTTTGCTGGCAACGACGAGTTGGAAGGGCTGGATGGCAATGATCTGCTGCAAGGTGGACCAGACAACGACACGCTGATTGGTGGTATCGGCGACGATACTCTTGAAGGTGGGGCGGGTATAGATATTGCCATCTTCTCCAGCACTCGCGCCGATTACTCTGTCGACGGACTAACCTTCGCAGGTGAAACGACGGTAACAGATAACGCAAATTCGGATGGCTCGGACGTTCTGACTGGCGTACGTATCCTGCGGTTCACTGACCAGGACATTGTTATCAACACAGCCCCTGTGGCGGTCAATGATGCTTTGAATCCGGTTGCCGAAGATAATGGTCCCTATATTCTAGGGCCCGACCTTATACTTGGAAACGATACGGATGCTGAAAACGACAACTTGACTGTCATAGCTGCTTCACTAGATGTCGGCGATGCCGTGATTCTAAGCGACGGCAATATTCGTATCTCTCTGCCCGTTGATTACGAGGGTCCGGTTGTTCTCACCTATGACGTCAGCGATGGGTTTGTGACAGATCAGGCCACCGCCACATTTGACGTGTTACCAGTCAACGACAACCCGGCAGGCGTTAATGACGAAATCGTAACAGACGAGGATACAGCGATCAGCACAACGGTTCTGGGTGAGCAGAGCCTGCTTTCGAATGATATCGAGCCAGATGGGGATCCGATTTTTGTGGTCGGGGTCAACGGCAATCCGAACAACGTTGGTCAGCCCGTCACTTTGGATAGCGGCGCCCTGATTACGATCAACGCCGATGGGACGTTTGAGCTGGACCCAAACGGTGCTTTCGAAACCCTAAATGTCGGAGAGAGTGTTACCGACAACTTCACCTATGTTCTTGCTGACGATACCACAGGGGCAGGACAGGCGACCGTCAACATTACGATCAACGGCGTCACGGATGTGCTACAAGCGGGTGATGACCAGTTTGCCACCGACGAAGAAACGCCTTTCACGCTTCCATCGGTCCTCGACAACGACGGGCCGGACGATGGAGCTCTCAATGTTGTCTCAATTGAACCGGTCGACCCGAACGACACGCGCGGTACGCTAACACTAGCCAATGGTAACCTTACTTATGATCCGGGCACGGCGCTGCAGTTTCTTGGCGAAGGTGTCACCCGGGTCGAGCTGTTCACTTATACTGTTCAAAACAGTGCCGGCGATCTTGCTGCTGGGACAATCGCGATTGAGGTTACGGGGCGAAACGATGCACCTGGGCTGGTTCCTATTTCCGATGCGGTCGTTTTCGAAGGCAGCCGTCTTGAAGGCACTGTTTTTCTGACGGACCCCGATGATGAGCCCATCACAGTAACAGTGGACTATGGGGATGGTACACCCATCGAAACCATCAACACACGCGGTGCTGCAACCGATGCTACCATCCGTCCAACGATAAAACACGCATATTTTGGCGAAGGCGTCTACACGGTGATCATGACGGCCGATGACGGCGCGGGTCTGGCGAACTCGGTGGAGGTCAATACATTCGACGTTACGGTCGTAAATGCGAATCCAGTGGCCAATAACGACTTCTACATCACGTCTGCGGGCCGCGCCCTGTCCGGAAACGTGCTTGATGGCTCCGGCGGCAGTCAGGGACGTGACACCGACGCTGGTGGAGACACGCTAACCGTAACAAATATAGGTACTTTCGAGGTACCAGGAGCCGGCGTTCTTACGCTTGAGGAAAACGGCGATTTCACCTTCGATCCGAATGATGAGTTCGAGACGCTTTCGGTGCGAAACTCTGAAATCGTCGAAATCGACTATGAGATTAGCGATGGTGACGATGGGTTTGCGACCGCGACGGTTTCGATCCGGGTCTTTGGTGGGCGCGATGATGCCCCTGCCCCGATAACGGGTGATCTGTCTCCTGCAACGTCATTGCAAGGCGACCAGGTAGCGGCCACTGTGGTCGCCGCTGGGTCCGGCAGGTCAATGGTCGTATGGGTCGATCGCGATGGCGGCGATGAACTAATGGCACGGATACTCGACAGTTCCGGTTTGCCTGTTGGCAACAGTTTTGCAGTCTCTTCGAATGTTTTGACCTCGCAACATGCGCCAAATGCACTCGCAATCGGTGAAGATACAGTGGTGGTTTCTTGGGATGAAAGCGTAGCAGTTGGCGAAGACGCGCTCTACCTGCGGTTTTTCCAGAATGGCACTCCAACATCCGATGTAATCCTCGCCGTAGATTCGCCGGAGGCATCGCAGCGAACCGCCGCCATGGCAGAAACACCGGATGGCGGCTTCCTTCTCGTCTGGACGTCAGTAGACAATGCGACGGGAAGTAGCAGCATAGAAGGGCAGTTCTATTCCAGTGACGGCCTTACAGTTGGCGACGTATTTGCTATTAGCGACGGGGGACTCCGTCCTGACTTCGCTCGTGTCGCTGTGGCGGATACGGGAGCATTCTTTGTCACCTGGCAGGAAGACGGAACAGATGGCGACGGCGCTTCCGTCGTTGGACGAGCGTTTGACGCAACAAATGTTCCCGTCGGAGACGTTACCGTTCTGACGACAGAGGCCGAAGCCTTCCAAACCCGTCCAGACGTCGCCGCACTCCCAACAGGTGACTTCGCCCTCGTCTGGCAGAGCTACGATACGGATGGCGCATTCTACGATATCTTTGTGCGGCTCATAAACGCCGACGGAACGTTCAAGACTCTTGATGCTCTGGCTACAACAATTACCGCGAGCACTCAGGAGGATGCACGCATTGCGGTTCTGAACGACGGAGGCTTTGTTGTCTCTTGGACCAGTTTGGGCGAGGATGGTTTGGGGCGTGGAGTCTTCGCACAGCGTTTTGACAGTGCGGGCGAAAAACTTGGCGCCGTTGCACGTTTGAATCAGATTACCGAAGGTGATCAAGTCTCCTCCGACCTGGCACTGATCGACGACGGTATTCTGGCAGCAGTGTGGACGACGGACAGTCGTGCGTTTGCTGGCACCGATATAGCGGCTCGCTATTTCAGCGTTGGGTCGAACGGCGAAAATGACATGACTGCTTCTGCTGCTTCGGCACCAGAAGCCACTTCTGAATTTGCTACAACTACACGAATTTCAAACGAGCAAGTGACGGCGTTCGAAACTCCAATCGAGCCATTGGCATCGGCTGTCAAAGCACCAGAGAACGTAAATGGCGAACCGCTGATCGTCTTCGCTGCACTCGCGCCTGAAGAGGAAGCAGCAGCAGGTGCGGCATTTGGGGCAACACCGGATGATGACAGTATCCTCGGCACCGGAGAGGCAGATCTGATCGCCGGTCTGGAAGGCAACGACACCATCGAAGCCGGCGAAGGCGACGACAGCCTTGCCGGTGGCGCTGGCGACGACAGTCTTGATGGTGGAGCGGGCAATGATACGGCACTGTTTTCCGGCAATCGCTCGGACTACCTGATCGAAGGGCGGGCTGGGACCGGGCCCATCACTGTGACGGATTTGCTGTCCGAAGTTGATGGGGACGACGGCGTCGATACACTGATCGGGATCGAGCGTCTTGAGTTCGATAATGTGACCATTGCCGCGCGCACCGGCGGTGGTTCAGGCGGCGGCGGTGATACTGGTGGTGGAGATACCGGCAGCGGTGACACTGGAGGAGGCGATACTGGCGGAGGCGACACCGGTGGCGGCGATACTGGCGGTGGTGATACTGGCGGTGGAGACACTGGAGGAGGCGATACTGGCGGAGGCGACACCGGTGGCGGCGATACTGGAGGAGGCGATACTGGCGGAGGCGACACCGGTGGCGGCGATACTGGCGGTGGCGGTACTGGTGGCGGCGACACTGGCGGCGGCGATGCCGGTGGTGGAGACATTGGCGGCGGCGATGTTGGTGGTGACGACCTGACGGAGGAAGAGCGTAACCTTGCTAAAATCATCATAGAAGAAGGTGCGGAAGAATTTGTAGGAGAAGTATTCGACCACATGCGTGAAGGGACGTTTGATAAGATTCTTGAACTTTTGATCGACGATCAGGTGGCGGATCAGTTACAGCGGCAGAGACTTGAAGACATAAAATCTGGTATCCGGCCCAACTCTGATTACGACGGCACACGAGCATTTGTCAAAGATGCGCTCTCAAAATTTGGCTCCCTTCGGGATGACCTGTTTGACGTAGCGGCGGCAAAATTCAAAAAATATGGGAATCTCATCAACGCTGTAGAGGCGGCGTTCGAAGTCTTAATAACTTATGAAGACACTGGAACGTCGCTTACTGACGCGATCAAAGACTTCGGCAATGCTTTGGTTGATGCTGGTGTCAACATAATCGTTGATGGTTTCATATTGGCAGGTGCTGCTTTTGCCGCCGGCGGTTCTGCTATAGCCGCTGGAATACTTGGCTTTGGAGGATTGGTTCTTGGCCAAATTTTTGGAGTCGGTGATGGAATTGCTGATTTCTTGAAGGACCCGATTGGTACTTTGGATGATCTTGCCGATAGACTTGGCGATTTATTAGAGCCTTTCCGTGACAATCCTGGTCTTCTCTGGCCTGCAATCCAGGACCTGTTTGATCGTGCTGAAGAAATGGTCCCACGCAGTGATCCGATTGTTCTGGATCTCGACGGCGACGGGCTTGAACTGATCGATCTCGAAAACTCTTCGGTGTTCTTTGATCTGGATGCCGATGGTTTCGCAGAACGTACGGGCTGGGTCCGTCCGGACGACGGGCTTCTTGTGTTAGACAAAAACGGCGATGGCATTGTCAACGATGTCTCGGAATTGTTCGGAAGTACGAATGTTGATGGCTTTGCCGAACTGGCTACGTTCGACGAAAACAGAGATCTCACAATTGACGCTCAGGATGCCGTTTTCGATCAAATCCGAGTTTGGAGAGATCTCAACGGAGACGGAAATTCGCAAGAAGACGAGGTGTTTACCCTCGAAGAGTTGGGAATTACGTCCTTCGACATAAACTACCGAGAATCGAACTACGTGACGTCGAACAACCTTGTGACGCAGGTCAGCACGTTTGAGACAGCTGGAGGCACAAGAAATGCCTACGATGTCTGGTTCCAACTCGATGAGCTGAGCGGCGCTTTCGATCCGAACTCGACCTTCGCGGACCCATATGAACTGAACACCTCTGCGCTTCTGCTGCCGCAAATGCGCGGCTATGGTACTTTGCCGGATCTTTATATCGCGATGAGCAGCGATCAACTTCTGATGGACCTTGTCGGTCAAATTGCCTTTGCGGGCGCTGATGAGTTCGGTGAGTTTCGCACTCGGGTTGAAGAAATACTCTTCCATTGGACAGGTGTTGATGATCGCGCCGGACAGTTCAGAAACTTTGAATTGGACGAGCGTATTGTCGGATCGCTGGAAGTGGCGCTTGGTCAAACATTTGAAAATGTCGGCGGCGGCAACCAGCCACTTACGCCAAATGCATCTCGGACAATCGAAGAAGCCTTCGAGCTTTGGGTTGATCGCAGCGTGGCAAGTTTCCTCGTTCAGTCAGACTTTAGTGGCATCTTCGAGGAACAGGCGGAGTATGATTTTGTTGCTGACGCGCCATCTCTGACCGGTTCTTTGGAAACGATCATCGATCGTGCGATCGGTGAAACACCTCTGGATGCTTCGTCTGAAGCCCTTGATTTCTGGGTGCTTTTAAGGCCTGTGCTTGATATTATGCAGCCGGACTCAACGCTTTCAAGCGGCGCATATCTTGACTATCTCGAAGTCGCATTCGCGAATTCGAGCGTCGGGTTTAACATTGCCGAGCTAGAGTCGGCAATCACCGGGATCCCAATTTCGAATGATGAAGCTGGCCAATCCTTCTTCGGCACTGACGGAAACGATGTTTTTGACGCCGGTGTGGGCGCCGATACGTTCTTTGTTGGCGATATCGTCGGTAGAGATGTCATCATTGCGCCACAGGATCCCAACAGCCCGCCTGATACCATCGTTCTTGGAGCCAGCATCGAGCCAGATGATATTGTCATCATTGCCGAAGACGGTCGTCTTATCATTCGTCGTCTTGACGGAGTCGGTGAGATAGTAGTTGAGGCAGTTTTTGACGGTGACGGAATTCCGCGCTTCGCCGTGAATACGATCGAATTCGCAGATGGCACGACAATTGACCTTTCTGGAGGCCTTGTTCTGCAAGGCACGGATGACGCCGATGTACTTTCTGGTGCGTCTTTTGGTGACGAGATCACGGGGCGAGGGAATGATGATGAACTAAACGGTCGTGGTGGAGATGATACGATTTCTGGAAATCAAGGAAACGACACCATCAACGGCGGTGCTGGAAATGATGTCGCTCTCTATTCAGGACCACAGTCTGATTACGATCTGAGCTATGATGTTGGAGCCTTTGAGGCACAGGGAAGCTTGACTATCGGGGTCACCGACTTGCGGATCGATGGTGATGGTTCAGACGAATTGGTTGATATCGAAGCATTGCAGTTCGGTGAAGAACTTCAAAAGCCTATCGCAGGTTTAGCTATCGCCAACGATGATGTCGTTCGGGTTGCGTACAATTCGTCCTACGAATTTTACGTATGGCAAAACGACCAGATTGGCTCTTCAGGTGGAGGAGAAGCTGAAATCATTGGCGATGGTGTTGGATTGTATGGTGTTCTGACCTTAGGGAGCTCGAACGGCCGTTTGGACTACTCCGCCGGTGAATCTCCCTTGGGTGCCGGTTCTTTTGAAGACTATTTCCAATATCAGTTAACTAATGCGGCTGGCGAAGTTGACACTGCACAATTGCGTGTCGTCGTTACCGATACCGCTGGAATTCCGCGTCCGACAGCTAACGATGATGCCTTTAGCGTTGTTGAAGGTACCGAGTTCGTTGGCAATGTCCTTGCCAATGATTTCTCCGGTTCTGATGGCTATGGAGCATTACCCGTTCTGGATGCACGCATTGAAGAATCCGCGGCGGGAACACTTACTTTGGGTGCGGACGGGAATTACTCATATGTAGTGAAGAGCGACCTCGGCCTTGTGGAACAGATAGAGGATCGGTTCAGTTATACGCTCATAGATGCAAGCGGTGATGTTAGCTCGGCCGAGCTGATTGTGTCGGTTCTGCCGAGCGATGGACCGGCGAGCCCATTAGCGATCAACGACAGTTATTCTACTGAGGAAGACGTAGAATTAACTATTGGCGCACTTGGTGTTTTGGAAAATGATACTGTTGGCGAAAGTGACGTCTCAATAGTGAGCGGACCGGATTTCGGTAACTTGACATTCTCAAGCGATGGCTCGTTCATCTATACACCGAACCGGGATGTATTTGGCGAGGATAGCTTCATCTATCAATTGGCCGCCCCAGGCGGTGACGTCAGTCAAGCCACTGTCACCGTCACTGTCACTCCGGTGAACGACGCGCCAGTTGCGAACGCGGACAGCGACACGGTTGCCGAAGACGGCGGCGTGACCATTGCAGTTCTGGACAATGACACGGACATCGACAGCGCGCTTGATCCGATCAGCGTCGAGATCGACGGCGCTGACATAGACATGAACGGCAAGATTAAAACAGTCGCGGGCGAAGGTATCTGGAGCGTTATGGCAAGCGGCGAGATCAGCTTTGCGCCCGAGACCGGCTACACAGGCCCTGTGGCCGACATCACCTACATTGTCACGGACGCCGAGGGCCTGCGCTCTGATGCTGTTGCGGTTTCGGTCACGATCACGGGCGAGAACGACGCGCCGGTCGCGACACCGGATGCGCCTGTGGGAGACGAGGATACGGTGATCTCAGGTCAGGTCACGGCGACTGATGTGGATGGCGACATCCCGACCTTTGCCCTTTCAACAGAGCCAGAGGGTCAGCCCGCGAATGGCACGGTCGTGGTCAATGACGATGGCAGTTATGACTACACCCCTGCGAGCAATTTCAACGGGACGGATAGCTTTGATGTCACAGCAGACGATGGCAACGGTGGCACTGATACTTTGACGGTCACTGTCACAGTCACTCCGGTCAACGACGCGCCAGTCGCCTTGGACGATACCGGGTTTTCGACCGCCTTTGATGCCGCGCTTGAGATTGATCCAGCGAACCTGCTGGCCAATGATACGGACGCTGATCAGGATACGCTTTCAATTTCAAGCGTTCAGGCTCTATCGGGCGGCACTGCGGTTCTAAGTCAAGGCGTCATACTGTTCACGCCGACCCCGGGTTTTTCTGGCACTGCAGAGTTTGAATACAGCGTTTCAGATGGCGGCGAGACGGCGTCTGCGACTGTTGCTGTGACGGTTGAGGACGAGGTGATTGTGCCCAACAGTGCTTTCCGTGTGTTGCTGGTCAACTCGGACACGGACGCCATTGTCGGCGAGATTGTCGATGGTGTTCTAGATCCGGCCCTTCTGGAGGGCGAGCGCTTTGCGATTGCGGCCGAGTATATTGCGGGCGGCGAGGAGTCGATCTCGCTCCAGCTGGATGATGAGGACGCGCAGATCGAAAGCGTCGCTCCTTACGCGCTGTTTGGCAACCGCAGCGGTGGTAATTTCCAGGGCCGCGTACTGCCCGACGATCCGTTCACCCTGACGCTGGAAGCCTACAGCGACAACCGCGCCGAAGGAACTCTGCTCGCAGCAGAGACAATCACAATCATCTTCCCGGGCGCAATTCTGTCTCCAATTGCGGCAAACGACACAGCATCGACGGGCTTTGAGGAAGCCGTGTTGATCGATGTGTTGGCCAATGACGTGGACGCTGACGATGCTTTGACAATCACGGATCTTGGCGCGCCATCAAATGATGATGTTGTGCTCAGCGGGGATCAGGTTCTTTACACACCTGACATTGGCTTCTCGGGCATCGATAGTTTCACCTATGAAATCACGGGCGGGGACGAGACCGCAACCGCCACGGTAAATGTGACCGTCGATACTGATGGCCCGCCACCACCGCCGCCTGAGAATGGCGTTTTCGTCGAAAGCGGAGGCCTTTTGGTGATCGAAGCCGAATCTGGCGAGCTCAACTCGAACTGGAGAGATATCGACAGCTATTCGTTGCAGGCGTCTCCTAATCTTGGAAACCCCGACGCGGCGACGGGCGATGACTTTATCGTCTGGCAGGGTTCACAAGTCTTTAACAGCGTGCGTAGCGGAAATATCATCGAATATGATTTCTACATCGAAAACCCCGGCACTTATGCCTTCCAATGGCGCAGCCAAGTCAGCAATGGCGGCAATTCGACGGAGCACAACGACTCCTGGCTGAAAACCAACGCAGACCAGTTTTATGCCAACGACATTAATTCGAATGGGGTTTTGAGGCCTGCCGGTGCTGCTGCAGGGACTTTCCCGGATGGTGCGGAACCGCCGGACGGCGCGTCGGACGATGGGTTCTTCAAGCTATATTCTACTGGTCTGACGAACTGGACATGGAGAACCTTCACTTCGGACAATGATTCGCATCTGGTCTTTGCTGATTTCGATACCGCAGGGTTTTATTCGCTTGAGATCGCGGCACGCTCATCGTCCCACGCGATCGACAGATTTGTCTTGTCCAACGTTGACGACTTCACACGCGAAGAGGCCCAAGACCTCGGTTTACCAGAGTCCAACTTTGTCGATCCTGACGAGTTCATGTTCTAAGGATGGGCAAAAACACTGTTGTGCCGAGAATTTCACTCGAGACCGTTCAATTCTCTGGGGTCACGCAGCCTGCAGGAGTAGTGGCGTTGGTTGCGCAATGCTTGTCATTTGGGAATTG
>JAOHEK010000055.1 GCA_028097405.1 Paracoccaceae bacterium
ACGATGGGAAGCCCGTCCATCGCGATTTTCGAAACCGAATGTTGTTGTGACAAGAACTTTTGGCCCGACGCATCAATATAACGAGTGGTTTCTAGGCCGTCGCAGACATTCTTACTCAAGGAAGACTGGCCAGCCCAAGTATCCAATTGCTGCAAAAGCGCCACGGCACCATCCAAGGATGCCTCGCCAAAGGGCGTCAAACGATACTGACGATCCTCGACCACAAATAGCTTTTCACCCTTGATGTGCTCAAGATCAGTAAGATGCCGCCGCACGGTCTGGCGGGTCGCGCCAAGTTCGCCACAGGTCTTGGACAGGTTTAAGTGCCCGCTCATGCACACAAATGCGCGCAGCATTGCGACCGTCACGCCGCCCGTGCTCTTGGTATTGTACAAACGAGGATCTCCAATAGTTCCAATCGCTTAAACGAAGCAAACTAAGAAATTGGTACCAAAGTAGTCTTCGCCTAAAACCATGAAGAAAACGGGGCAAGACTGTAGCATTTACGCGAAAATCGAATGAGTCGCTTCCGCACCACTCCCAAACAAACTTTACGTTAACACGTAATTTCCCGGAAAATTATGACGCCTAGATGGCAGATGCCTCCAAAAGGCCATCATGAAGGCGAATAAGGTCAAAATCCTAAGGTTGAGCAGCAAAGGGATCAGGCATGTGCATTAACGATCTGATTGAACCAGCAATAAAGCTATCTGACCCCCCCCCCCGGAGCCATTAACGTGCGTGTCGGAAAGCCGGTCGCAGGGCCTGGCGGACGGTGGATACCCTGCGCAACGCAGATTTCAGCAGGGGTTTTCTGTTCGGGTCTGTTCGAAGTTGGCGCCGGGAAAAAGCAGGTTTGCGCTGGCAACGATGCATTTGCATGCGCCGACAAGGCTCTGTCGCGCGCCATCCAACTTGCAAATTCAGCTTCAGCCTAAGCTTCCTGCCGGGAAAATGAAAAAGCAGCGCCTAATTTAGGCGCTGCTTTTCAAGTAAACTTGATAACCATATCGATTTGATGAAGTCCACTCACTCAGCCGTGGAACTCATGAAATCACCCTTACCGCCCTTGGGCACACAACAACGAACACTCGTACAAAAATGCAAAACCCGGCAAACCTCTTAACTCACACACCAGAATGCACACACCACATTGCTTCTGATGAAAGGAAGATGCGGCAAATGGTGATTCGAGACAATTCTCTAAATTTTTGACGTGGATGGGTTATTTTTCACTCCGCATCGGATGATTTTTCACCCTATCGAATGCCTCACGCGCCCAGACAGATTCCGGGCCATCGCAACCTCGCTTCAAGATGAAAAAGAGCACCCTCTTTTGATTGCAGTTGAGACAAAATGCACACCAGCCTTGAGAGCCCCCCCCAACCAAGGTTAAGTACTTCTTTATGTCGCTTTGGGAATACGCAAATCCGCGCAAGTTTATGACAACGACCGACCGTTTGGTCGGGCCGGCCTTTTGGCTGGCGGGTATTTGTTTGTTCGTTGGATTGATTTGGGGTTTTTTCTTTACACCCAATGACTTCCGCCAAGGAGCGACGGTCAAGATCATCTATATACACGTGCCGTCTGCGATGATGGCAATCAACGCTTGGGCGATGATGCTAATCGCCTCGCTGGTGTGGCTGATCCGGCGGCACCATGTCTCGGCCCTAGCGGCGAAAGCTGCCGCCCCGATTGGCATGATTATGACCCTGATCGCGATTTTCACCGGTGCTGTCTGGGGCCAACCTACGTGGGGTACATGGTGGGAATGGGACCCAAGGCTAACGTCCTTCTTGATCCTGTTGCTTTTCTATTTTGGCTACATGGCGCTTTGGTCCGCCGTCGAAGACCCGGATACAGCCGCGGATCTGACCAGTTACCTGTGCCTTGTCGGCTCGGTTTTTGCGATCCTGTCACGCTATGCGGTGAACTTCTGGAACCAAGGATTGCACCAAGGATCATCTGTTTTCCGCGCAGCCGCTGTCACAGGGGCCGATACCGAGGAAAAAATCAGCAATGTCTTTTTCGCCCCTCTTCTTGTGTCCATGGCAGGCTTTATTGTGCTTTTTGTCGCGCTGGTCTTGCTGCGCACCCGAAGCGAAATCCGCCTGCGCCGCATCCATGCCCTTGAAACGAAAGAGCGGATGGCATGATGGCCGACTTGGGTAAACACGCCTTCGAGGTGACGCTGGCCTATGCGGGATCGCTTGTTTTGCTGGCCGCATTGGTCGGGTTCAGTCTGGCCCAAGCTCGCCGCAGCAAAAAACGTTTGGGCGATGCCGAAGACCGCCAATCCCGTGACTAGGCCCTTGCCTGTTTCAACCTGCTGGAGATGAATTGAAAATGGACGACGGCCCCAAAAAGCCATTCCCGATCCTTATGGTCCTACCTCCCGTGATATTCGCCGCGATTGCAGGGCTTTTTCTGGGCGGAATGTACCGCGATGACCCCGATGCGCTGCCCTCCACCCGCATTGGGCGCATGGCCCCCGCCTTGGAAACGACGGCGCTGCCGCCCCTGAAGCCAATTGCGATAGATCAACTGACGCAAGGCAAGGTGACGCTGGTAAACTATTGGGCCAGTTGGTGCGCGCCTTGCCGTGTCGAGCACCCGCAGTTGGTCGAATTGCAGCGCGAAGGTCTTGAGATTGTCGGCGTGAACTATAAGGATTCGCCGGATAAAGCGCTGAGATTCCTGCAAGAACTGGGTGACCCCTATGTTGCGATTGGCGCCGATAACAACGGTCGCAATGCGATCAATTGGGGTGTCTACGGCGTGCCCGAAACCTTCGTCGTCGACGGCGACGGCAATGTTGTGCTGCGGTTTGCAGGCCCTGTGACTGAAAGTGTTTTGGAAAATCGCATCCGGCCCGCGATCGAAGCCGCCTTAGCCAACTAACCAGACGATCAGAAGTATCGCAAGTGCAGCGCCTTCCAGCGGTGGTAGAGACGCTGGCATTGCCCGGGAAATCACCCTGAGCGCATCACTCGTACGTTCCATTGATCGCCCCGAGACTCATTAAGTTAACAACTGACGACAGTGTGCCGCAGTTGGGGCGCAATTGGAAGAAAAGCCATGAAAATCGCATGATTTCACGCGTTTCTGGAAACAATCAAACGTACCAACCTCAGTTTATAACGAAAAAACGAAACGTATGAAAACAATCGAATCAAAACGGCCCAAGCATGATGCTTGGGCCGTTTTTATATCCGTCAGAATCAGGCCGCTTTCGCGAGATCGCGCAGCACGTAGTGCAGCACACCACCGTGCTCGATGTACTCTTTTTCGATGGCCGTATCGATGCGGCACTTCAAGGAAATCTCTTTGACGGTGCCGTCGCTGAACTTGATCGAACATGGAACTTCCGACAGCGGTTTCAGATCGCCTTCAAGACCGGTGATCGAAATCTCTTCCTCACCTGTCAGCCCCAAAGAACCACGCGTGTCGCCATTTGTGAACTCAAACGGGATAACGCCCATGCCCACAAGGTTTGACCGGTGAATACGCTCATAGCTTTCCGCGATCACAGCCTTAACACCCAGCAGCGCCGTACCCTTGGCCGCCCAGTCGCGCGACGAGCCAGCACCGTATTGGGCGCCAGCAACAACGACCAGCGGCACACCAGTTTCCTGATAAGCCATCGCAGCATCAAAGATCGACATCTGACTGCCATCGGGGCCTTTGGTATAGCCGCCTTCAACACCATCCAGCATTTCGTTCTTGATCCGGATGTTGGCAAAGGTGCCGCGCATCATCACTTGGTGATTGCCGCGCCGCGAACCGTACGAGTTGAACTCACGCGGGGTGACCTGACGGTCTGTCAGGTATTCACCGGCAGGTGTCGCTTCCTTAAAGGAACCAGCAGGAGAGATGTGGTCAGTTGTGATCATGTCGCCCAACAGCGCCATGATCCGTGCACCTTCAACGTTCTTGATAACGCCCGGGTCTTTCGTCATGCCTTGGAAGTAAGGCGGGTTCTGAACGTAGGTGGATGTCACCGGCCAGTCATAAGTCAGGCTATCGGTCGTTTCCACGTCGCGCCATTTGTCGTCACCCTTGAACACATCAGCATATTTCGACTGGAACGCCTCGCGGGTCACGGTCTGTTCGACCAAGTCCGCGATTTCCTTTTGCGTCGGCCAGATGTCTTTCAGGAAGACGTCGTTGCCGTTCTGATCTTGCCCCAAAGGTTCGGTTGTCAGATCAATATCCAGCGTACCGGCCAGAGCATAAGCCACAACCAACGGAGGCGACGCCAGATAGTTCGCGCGCACATCCGGGCTGATCCGGCCTTCAAAGTTCCGGTTACCCGAAAGCACCGAGGTCGCCACCAGATCGCCATCGGCAATCGCTTTGGACAATTCGGGCTGAATTGGCCCCGAGTTACCGATACAGGTGGTGCACCCGTAACCAACAAGGTTGAAGCCAATCGCATCCAAATCTTCCTGAAGCTCAGCCGCTTCCAGATAGGCGCTCACAACCTGAGACCCCGGCGCAAGCGAGGTTTTCACCCAAGGCTTACGGTTCAATCCCAAAGCCCGCGCTTTACGGGCAACAAGGCCCGCGCCAATCATGACGTAAGGGTTTGATGTGTTTGTACAAGACGTGATCGAAGCGATCACAACCTTGCCGGATTCAAGCGTGTAATCTTCGCCCTCAACGGCCACTTCCTTACCCATAGGGCGCTTGAAGTTGTCGGCCATTTCCTTGGCAAACGCGGTCTTAGCGTTCGTCAAAGCAACATAATCCTGTGGCCGTTTCGGTCCAGAAATAGCAGGCACAATCGTGCCCATATCCAGCGTCAGTGTATCGGTATAGATCGGCGCATAATCCGCACCGCGCCACATGCCGTTTTCCTTGGCATAAGCTTCGACCAACGCAATCCGTGCTTCGTCACGTCCCGATGTCCGCAAGTAACGCAGCGTCTCGCCATCGACCGGGAAGAAGCCGCACGTCGCACCGTATTCCGGCGCCATGTTCGCAATCGTCGCGCGATCCGCCAACGGCAGCCGGTCAAGGCCTTCGCCATAGAACTCAACGAATTTGCCGACAACGCCCTTAGCGCGCAGCATTTCAACCACCTTCAACACAAGGTCGGTGCCGGTCGTGCCTTCCACCATGGTCCCTGTTAGCTCAAAGCCAACAACTTCGGGGATCAACATGGAAATCGGCTGACCAAGCATCGCGGCTTCGGCTTCAATACCACCAACGCCCCAGCCCAGCACGGCCAAACCATTGACCATCGTCGTGTGGCTGTCCGTTCCAACCAAAGTGTCCGGATAAGCAACCTCAACCCCGTTCTGGTCTTTGTCCGACCAGACGGCTTGCGAAAGGTACTCAAGGTTCACCTGATGACAAATGCCAGTGCCCGGTGGCACAACACGGAAGTTGTTAAACGCGCTTTGACCCCATTTCAGGAATGTGTACCGCTCCAAGTTCCGCTCGTATTCGCGGTCCACGTTCATCTGAAACGCACGTGGGTTGCCGAATTCGTCGATCATAACCGAGTGGTCAATGACCAGATCAACAGGGTTCAACGGGTTAATTTTCTCGGCGTCGCCACCCAAAGCAACAATCCCATCGCGCATAGCTGCCATATCAACAACAGCTGGCACGCCGGTGAAATCCTGCATCAGCACCCGTGCCGGACGATAAGCGATCTCGCGAGGGTTCTTACCACCCTTCTCTCCCCATTCGGAAAAGGCGCGAATGTCGTCGACGGTAACAGTCTTACCATCTTCAAATCGCAGCATGTTCTCCAAAACCACCTTCAGCGCCGCCGGCAACTTGGAAAAGGTCCCAAGTCCGGCCGCTTCGGCGGCGGGAATAGAGTAATAATCAATGCTGGTGCTACCAGCTGACAGGGTTTTACGGGTTTTCGATGTATCGTGACCTACGGTAATTGGCATGGTTAAAAGCTCCGCTGAGTTCGATCGGGGGTTCTGAGGCAGGCATACTCTTCTAACTCTGGTTCGCGCAAGAGCAGGCGGCAAAATAATTGTATACCATTGTACACTATTGCGCGATTGCATTGATGAAATGAGGTATGTTTCAGACACAATGTAATTGTAACGCGGTCTCTCAAAACCTTGATTGGCAGGATGCTGCCGAAACGAGTAGCAATAAGAGGCAATATACGGGACACGGGTTATGAGACGTTTTTTATCGTTATGTACAGCCTTTTGGATGACATCGGTGGGCGCAGTGGCTGCCGAACAGGCCGTTGTTGTCGAACTCTTTACGTCACAAGGATGCTCATCTTGTCCGCCTGCAGATAAAATACTGGGCGAACTTGCCAAGCGCGATTACGTCATAGCCCTGTCCTTGCACGTCGATTACTGGGATTACCTCGGCTGGAAAGACCAGTTTGCGCAGGAAAAATTCACCGGTCGACAGCGCGCCTATGCCCATGCAGCAGGCGAGCGCACGATTTACACACCGCAGATGATCATTGGTGGAATAGACCATGTCATCGGCTCCCGCCCAATGCAGATCGCGGACTTTGTGCAAAAACACAGGGCGAAAACGCCAGCTGTGAATGTGGATCTAAGCCGCAACGGTGATCAGGTCGTCATTGAGGCCACCCGCAGCTCCCAACCGGCAGCCCCCGCAACTGTTTACCTGGTGACATACGTTGCCCATGCCACGGCTGACATTAGGCGCGGTGAAAACGCCGGGCGTAAGATCACCTACCACCACGTCGTTCAGGAATGGGTCGAACTGGGCCGCTGGACGGGAAGCGATGCGTTTACCGCAGATGCCAAAGTGGCCGCAGACGTGCCGTTCGCAGTCCTTGTCCAGTCAGGCACCAATGGTCCTATGCTTGGAGCGGCGCAGTTGCGCTAAGTTTTTCGCGCGCGCCGGGCGACAATTTCCAACGGCGATGAATCCAGAACCACTGCTCGGGGTGGCGTCTAACCACAGCCTCAACCACATCGTTGTAAGCCTGCATCATGGCTTCGGGCGTACTGTGTTCCAAAGGCTCTTCCACCTGTATCTTAAAGCTTAGACCATCGTCTTGGCGAATGCCGAAAACCGGGATCAGAACAGCATCGTATTTCAGCGCCCATTCCGCCGCTGACAAAGGCGTATGCGCGGGCGCACCAAAAAACGTCAGAACAGGTGTCTTTGTCTTTGCAACATCCATAACAATCCCAACAACGCCACCGCCTTTCAGATGCCGCATCAACCCAGTAAATCCGCGTGCACTGGCCGGAAAGACCGGCGAGGCCACGTTTGAAATCGCCTCGACATAGTGACGGTTGAATTTCTCGTTTTGCATCGGGCGATAAAGAGCCCCGATTGAATAACCCTCGCGACTAAGTTTTCCGCGCACTGCATCATAGTTTCCAAGATGCGCCGTTGCCAAAATGATCGGTCGGCCCGCCGCGCGGGCAGCTTCCAAGGCAGCGATACCTGGACCTTCCAGTCGCGAGCTGCGGGCACGGTCGATAAAATCCTCGCCTGAATAGATCTCAACCAATGTGCGTCCCACATTGTCAGAAACCTGTCGAATGATACGGCGTCGCTCGGGCTTAGATAAGTCCGGCATAACTAGGCTTAAGTTATCAGCCGTTCGTCGGTTCCATCCGGCGTAAGGTGCCACCACATAGGCGATCACCTTGCCCATGAAAGCCAGACGCAAACGATAAGGCATCAATAACGCGATTTTCAGAACAGAACGCGCCAAAACGTTCTGCACCAAATCCCGTCGGCCTACATTGCCCTCATCCATTCCCAGTCCCTCGGACGTATCAATGGGCTAATTAGGCGTCCTCACTCGTCTTTTGCAACGAAGAAGATTTCACCCGCAGCCTCAAGTCCGCGGATCACACCGACCACGCGCAACATCGCGGCCTCAACATCGTCTTGCGCAGGATCGGTTTTTTCCTTGGCATCGTCGCGAATGTTTTCGGCCATCCGTTTTGAGATGTTCTCAAGAATAAACTCGACAGATTCGATCTCGTTGCCACTGGCCCCTGCCACAATCAGCGTCAGATCGTCCTGATCCAAATCACGCTGGATACGCGGCACATCGCGTGGCGCGATCCGTTCGGCGACATTGGCGAAGGTAAAGATTGCCGCACGCACGTCGTCGGCAAAAACCTTGTCGTCTTCATCAAGCCCAGCCATCACGTCGTCACGTACCGAAGACTGGGCATAATTCAAAATGTTGCCGACCCGTTTCACCGGCCCATCATCAAAGGCCATCACCGGTCTCGCTTCCAATTGCTCTGCCAACGACACGCCGATCCGGTGCACAACGCTTGGCGACACACCCGCCGTTTGCGAGATCGCATAGGTGATCCGCCGGCTGCGTTCCCCCGGCAATTTTCCCAAAACTTCTGCGGCTTTACTGACGTTTATCTTCGATAGAATAACGGCCGCGACTTCAGTCGCTTCGTTTTCCAGATATGGCACCAGACGATCCGCATCGGCCTTGGCAATGTCATCCCAAGGATTGCCCCGAAAACTACCCGGTGACATTTCACGCAATCGCGCCGTTGCCCCGTCGCTGATCACACCGTCCAACATGCCCAATGCCCCGTCCAGGCCCGTTGGAAAAGACAAGCCAATGCGTTCAATTTCATCGGCAAATTCCGTGACCACTGCTGCGACCGTGTCTTGATCCACCGGGGTCATACGCGCCAGTTGCAGGGCCAAGTCCGTCTGCTTGTTCTCCGACAAGGCCGACAGCGCCGGAACCGCGCCATAGGTCAGCAAAAGCCGCACAACGATGGCCGCTTTTTCGCGCGGTGACAGCTTCGACGCAGCAGCCCCCATTGGCGGCAGGTCGCCCGGCAAGTCCGCTAATGTCATATCGTTCGGCATCGGCACCCCTGAAGTTCACGGAATGTTCTGCACCAATGAAGTTAAAAACTTCCCTACAACATCGTGCCCAACCCATAAAAAAGAGCGACCCAAAGGCCGCCCTTGCCACCGTCTTAATCCGACCGCCTTAAACCGCGTCTTCAGTCCCCGAAAACACGGGCGAAAATCGTATCCACATGCTTCGTGTGATACCCAAGGTCGAATTTCTCTTCCAATTCTGCCTCGCTCAACGCTGCCGTAACTTCCCCGTCGCCTTTCAGCTCGGTCAGGAAATCTTTGGCTTCTTCCCAAACCTTCATCGCGTTCCTTTGCACCAGACGATAAGAATCCTCGCGGCTCAGACCGGCTTGCGTCAGCGCCAGCATAACGCGCTGTGAATGAACAAGCCCCCGGAACTGATTGAGATTCCTCATCATATTCTCAGGATAAATCACCAGCTTATCGATCACACCCGTCAACCGCGCCAATGCAAAATCTAAATGGATCGTCGCATCCGGCCCAATCCCTCGCTCAACACTGGAGTGCGAAATATCTCTTTCATGCCATAGGGTTACGTTCTCTAGTGCAGGTACCACCGCACTGCGCACAAGGCGCGCAAGCCCCGTCAAATTCTCGGTCAAAACCGGGTTCCGCTTATGAGGCATCGCCGATGACCCCTTTTGACCCTTCGAGAAAAACTCTTCTGCTTCAAGAACTTCCGTCCTTTGCATATGGCGAATTTCAGTCGCAATGTTCTCAATGCTGGATGCAACCACACCCAATGTCGCAAAGAACATGGCATGACGGTCCCGCGGGATCACTTGCGTCGAAATCGGCTCAGGCGACAGGCCCAGCTTGTCGCACACATAGGCTTCAACCGCCGGATTAATATTGGCAAACGTGCCCACAGCGCCCGAAATGGCCCCCGTCGCAATCTCGGCGCGCGCCAGCTTCAGCCGCGCCTTATTGCGATCCATCTCGGCATAAAACCTTGCAAAGGTCAGTCCCATGGTCACAGGTTCGGCGTGAATACCGTGACTGCGCCCGATGCGAACGTCCAACTTGTGTTCCATCGCCCGGCGTTTCAAAGCCACCAGCAACCCGTCCAGATCCGCCAGCAAAAGATCAGCCGCCCGCACCAACTGCACATTCAGCGTCGTGTCCAAAACATCCGACGAGGTCATGCCCTGATGCACAAACCGCGCTTCGTCGTTGCCAATGATCTCGGCCAGATGGGTCAAAAACGCGATGACGTCATGCTTGGTCACGGCCTCGATCTCATCGATCCGAGCCACATCAAACTCAACGTCCTTAGCCTTCCAAACCGCTCTCGCATTTTCCTTCGGGATCACCCCCAAATCGGCCATCGCATCACAAGCATGGGCCTCGATTTCGTACCAAATGCGGTATTTCGTCTGCGGAGACCAAATGGCAACCATATCAGGGCGAGAGTAGCGTTCGATCATGGAAAGGGCCTTTTTTCAACTGCCGGGACGCCCTACACCGGTTGGCGTTTGGATGGTAGGGCTAAGAACAACCCGAAGCCCAGAGTTTCCAATAACACGCCCGCAATCTTGAGCTCCCTGCGCCGATTTCCGACGCAAGGACCCATGTTAATTTTCCGTTGGCTTAGCCCGCCATACCTTCCAACGAACCCAAGATTTGATCGGCGATTGGCTGCAGGATGGCCCCCGCTCCCGAGGATGCAATCGCATTTTCGATTATTGGGCGCAGTGTCGTCAACGCCGTACCGACGATGCTTTGAAACCCGGTCTGGGCAACGCCGCTTAACTCTCCAGCAGTTTCCCCGAGCGAGCCCAGCTTGCCGCTAAGTTCGGTAAGTTGTGGCACAGCGGCTTCAGCAGAGGCCGCGTCAGTGATGCCCGAGAACGCATCTGTCAGCCCTGTGGTAACCGAGCTGAACTCTCCACCAACATCAACGTCGCCAACTTTGATTTCCTGCACGGATTCAATCGCAGACGTATCCACCGGTGCATCTGAACCGCGGCCAAGAAAGAACCATGCCGCAGC